>NZ_JBWQXL010000022.1:0-104432 GCF_056620565.1 Nostoc sp. LEGE 12454 | reverse complement strand
GTCCCTTACTTATAGAAATCGCCGAAAAAGATTTAGTTTAAGGTTTAATCTGATTGCTGCTCTCTACAATTATGAGCTTTGTCTCCCCAAAATAAAATCTTCCTGAGCGACTTTTGCAAGAGGTCTAATGTTTCCAGATTTCAGGGAATTTGGAAAACCTCTCTCTAAATCTCTCTCCTAAAAGGAGAGAGACTTTGAATTTTCCCCCTTCCCGCGTCGGGAAGCAGCTTAGGGGGTTAGGTTTGGCGTTGGTTTTTCAGATTAATTGGAAACTACGATGTCTACGCCTACGCAATTTCTCTGCGAAACTTTGAATTCTCTCTTGCGGCATAGGATAGCGTTTTCCTGAGAGATCGTACCAATACAGCCATTCTCTGGTGATACCGGAATAGAGAATGGGTATAAGTTACGCTAGGTTATAATTAGCAGTCAAACTTTTAAAACAAATGAACTGGAAACTTGACGAAGCACAACAAAAACTGCCAGAGGTGATTGATGCTATTGCATCAGAACCTCAATTAATCTTCAATCAAGACAAATTAGTTGCTGCGATCGTAGAACCTAAACTTTTCCAAGATTTCCTTGCTTGGCATCAGCAACAAAAAGTCTCTTCCCTCGCAGATGCTTTTGTCGAACTACGTCAACTCTGTGCTGAAGAAAATTACATTTTAGAAACTCCTCCACGATGTGGCGATCGCCATATCCCATTTGCTGAGGAATAGTATGAGCTTTCTCTGCGATACTAACATTATCAGTGAATTAGCTCGTCCATTACCCAATCCTGGAGTCATTGCCTGGAGTAAAAGCATCTCATCAATTTTTCTGAGTGCTATTACATTGGAAGAAATTTGCTATGGCTTATCAGCAAAACCCAATCACAGGATTCAAACGTGGCTTGATAATTTTTTGCTAACTTACTGTCAACTAATCCCTGTCAGCTCAGAAATTGCTAAACGTGCGGGTGAATTAAGAGGATACTTACAAACTCAAGGAAAACCTCGCACTCAAGCGGACATAATCATTGCCGCAACCGCCGAAATTCACCAAATCACATTAGTAACAAGAAATACAAAGGACTTCGAGGGATGCGGTATTGCCATACTTAATCCATTTACTTAAGTTTTGAGATGCGATGTCTACGACGGGCTGCGCCAACGCAATTTCCCCCATAGCATGCTCACTTTCGCTACAACTATGAGCCGCCGCTAGTTATACCAAGGGATACGTGCAATCAATTACCACTATTTGAGAAAAACCAAGTCTTCAGCCTTGGGTTTTGCAAACACAAACTTGGCTTTTTGACCGAGAAGGAAGGCTGTTAAGACACTCTAATGGTTTCGAGGCTAGCTTGAGGAATATTTTAGTTGACAAGAGCGATCGCTCTGCCTTTTTTATCGGTTCGCCCATTTTTTGATGAGTTAGAAAAAATAGCAGTAGATAAAGATATTTTAAGTGTTTCAAAAAAATAATACTCCTGAGTTAACTTTGTTCAAATTCTCGGTTAAATCGGCTAGCCAAGAATTATGTGTAATATATATCGCTACCAAGGTAGAGGGAGGATAAAAATGGTTGCATTTACTCTAAAACCAACACAGATGCTCGGACGTATACTATCTGCATCACTAATTAGTTTGATGTCCTTAGAGGTTCTTAGCACCGCAGCGATCGGCCAACCGCCCCCTGCGTCTGTTGAAACCAAGCTGAAAGTGCCTAGTACAATGACTTCTTGGCCCTTTAATACTACCCGTTACTTGAAAGTGCCGCCCAATTTCTCCATCTCTGTTTATGCTCGCATTAACAAAGCTCGCTTTATGGCAGTTGCTCCCAATGGGGATCTTCTAGTATCACAGCCCAGTTCTGGTAAAGTGTTAATTGTCCGTCCAAATGGCAGCAAAGACCCGATTATTTCTGACTTCGTAACGGGTCTACGCAAACCACACGACATTGTGTTTCACAAAATTGACAACACCACATACGTTTATATATCTGAGAGTCATCAAATTAACCGCTTCATCTACAACTCTGGAGACTTAATCGCAAAAAACCGTCAAATCGTTGTAGTTGGCTTACCAGACAGCAGCACACGGGAACTCAAAGGCGCTTATGGTCACGAACTGAAAAATATCGCACTTGATGCCAACCACAAACTGTACGTGTCGATCGCCTCTACATGCAATGCTTGTAAGGAAGATACCGTCAGTACTCCAAAGCGTGGTGCAATTTACCAGTACAACGCTAATGGAACCAATCAGCGGCTTTTTGCCCAAGGTTTACGTAATGCCGAAGGGTTAGCATTCTTACCTGGTACAAACGATCTTTGGGTAGTCGTTAATAATCGAGATAACATCGCCTATCCTTTCAACGATAGCAGTGGCAATTACGGCAAGATTATCCCCTCCTATGTAGACAACCACCCACCAGAGGAGTTCACGAAAGTTCGAGATGGCGGTAACTACGGTTGGCCATTCTGCAATCCCAATCCTGACACGTCAAACGGCCTTAACAATATGCCATTTGACCGCGACTATCAGTTCAATGCTAACGGAAGTGTTAATTGCAATGCAATGGACAGGATTAGCAAAGGTATCCAAGCCCATTCCGCTCCCTTGGGACTAACATTCTTACAAAATACCAACTTTCCCAGCCTATACTCAAATGGAGTAGTGGCAGGGCTGCATGGTTCATGGAATCGGCAAAAGAAAACGGGCTACAAAATAGCTTACTTTCCCTGGAACAGTACGACAAAGACCCCAGGACAGGAGATAGATTTAGTCACCAATTGGGTAGTTCCAGCAACGCAAGAAACCTGGGGGCGACCTGTGGATATGGCAGTAGATCGGCAAGGTAATTTGTTAATTTCGGATGACTACAGCGGCAGCATCTATAAGCTCTCCTACACGCCCACGCCGTCACAACAGGTTAAAGTTTACAAAGACCCTAACTTTGGTGGAATTTCCCAGTCTTTTCCTACGACTCCAGGAGTATACAAAGCCAACCGAGGTGACTTAAATATTGTTGGTAATGACAGTATTAGTTCATTAAGTGTACCACCGGGTACAGGGGTACGTGTATGCCAACATGAAACTGGTGGTTTATGCCGTGACTATACTGGTGGTGATTATAAATTCCTTGAAAATGGTCTTGATAATATCATCTCGTTTATAGAGGTCAAGTAGCACCACTCACCGAATTTTTGATTTTAAATTTTGGATTTTGGATTTAATACTTTACAGCAATTTTCATATATCTGAACTACATCTGTTGTCAGGGCAGAGCATTGCTGTATCCCTATCGCATGGTCTATTTCTGAAAATAGCTTCGCAGTGCTTGCAGAGCCGTGAGTGCTGCTAAAGGCACAGCCGCAGCTTCTTCATAAGATAAGTTCGTTGGTTTGAGAACCACCACACTTTCTGGAACAGCTGCAAATTCGGCATAACCTCCTCCAGGAAAGCTAGTACTGCCGTAAATAGCATCTCCTGGTTTAAAACGGGTGACACCAGAGCCAACGGCTACCACATCTCCCGCCACATCAAACCCCAGAATCTTCGGAAATTTGCTGCCGGTAATCAAACTCAACATCCCTTGGCGAATTTTCCAATCAATGGGATTAACGCTACTAGCACGAACTTTCACAAGTAACTGCGTTGAATCAATTTTCGGCTGTTCCACATCTTCATACTGCAACACTTCAGCGCCGCCATACCTATGGATAACCACTGCTTTCATCGCATTCCTCCTGCTACCATCTTTTGCTGAATGAACTCAGACAGCCTGTTTTTCCTGATAAATCTAGTGTAGCGATTTCCTAAAATAAAAATATCATGCTAGAGACCTTTATCTGTTGGCGGCGGAAAAAGCAGAATCCAAAATTGCAGTTGAGATTAAAAGTTTTACTGGGAGATCGGATGTTGATGATTTAGAAAAAGCATTGGGTCAGTATATTTTATATCAGGATATATTGATTGAATTGGAGCCAGAGCGAGTACTATATCTTGCAGTACCTAACAGTGTTTTTGATGATTTATTTGAAGAACCTATCGGCAAACTGTTACTGAGAAATCATCGTTTAAAGCTGATTACATTCGATCCAAAACAGGAGGTCATTAAACAATGGATTATACCAAGTTAGACCACTATCGCCAGGTGATTGAAACTATCCTCACTGAATATGCTTCACTACCCTATTCTTATGCCAATATTCAATCAGAAGTGGTGTTTGATCGAAACCGCGATCGCTATTTGTGGATGGATATAGGTTGGGATGGCGATCGCCGCATTCATGGCTGTCTGGTTCATATTGACCTGATTAATGGCAAAATCTGGATTCAACGGGATGGCACGGAAGAAGGCATTGCCGCCGATTTAGAACGGGCTGGAATTCCTAAAGAACATATTGTTCTGGGGTTTCGTCCACCGGAGTTAAGACCCTACACAGGCTATGCAGTTGCTTAAGGTGCGTAGGCGCAGCCCGTCGTAGACATCGTTCTTTAAAAGTTAATACAGAACATTCTCTTTATTCTTCGGTGGTAAATACAACACCTTCATACAGCAATTCAATTGGACACTCAAATTCAATGCTCGATAAAGTGACGATATCTCCACCCGTGTAGGGATAGTAAAGCCACATCCTACCTTCACCCCGACAGTAACGTTCGACGGAGATTTGTTCTGAGTCAATCAAGATATATTCTTGCAAACTGGGGATTGTCAGATAATAAGTAAATTTTTCACCCCGATCTTTCGCGCTTGTACCTGGTGAAAGAACTTCGGCAATCAGCTTGGGATGTTGAATAAAGTTGCGGGCATTAAGGTCTTCAGGGTCGCAACTGACAATAACATCAGGATAATAGTAGCGACTCTGGGCAGTGAGTTGCATTTTCACATCTGACACATTCACTCCACAACCCCTGGAACGCAAATGAGGGTACAAAGGTCTGTAGAGATTTAGTGCAATGTCATTATGGGGAATTGTACCGCCTGTCATCGCAAACACTTCGCCATTGGCATATTCGTAGCGAAGGTCTTGCTGAGGTTCCCATTCCAGATATTCCTCAACGGTCATTTTTAGCGGCTGTTGGGAAATGGCTATCATAACTTAAGATTTTTTCACGCTTGGTTTGATTGTAGCTAAATAGTATCAGCAACAAAGAGCGGTATCTGGAAAACCTCTCTCCTATAAGAAGAAATATTTTAAATTTTGCCCCTTGCCGTGTTGGGAATGGGGTTTTTTGTTAAGGTTTGTAGTGAGCAATTCAGAAAATTCATTGCGATCGCTCAATCATGTTAGATTATAGTTTGTTGTTTCTCTCAAACACAAAACCTGAGAGTTTCCTACCCATCTCCTCATTGTGGGAATGAAAAAAAAGGGGTTAAAAGTTAAGTTTTTTGAAAATTATGTGCAGCAACACGTCTATTCCCACTAACTCATAGGGCTTGCCAGATAAGGCTTAAAGACATAATTGAACATCATTCTCAAAGAAAAATTAAAAGAATATGAAGTGCATTTTTACCCTCAAAAAAATGATATGTTAGATACAGAATTGAATTTCGCACGTTTCTGGAGTAAAACAATATAGATTACTCCAGTTTTTCACCCTCAAACCCCTGGCATTTATTGCTTCTGACGCAAATTGAGGGCAATCTGAGTACACATTTAAATAACCAAAATCCAAGTTGCAATTAGATTAAATTCTTTGCTGGGATTGGGTTGTGGCTGAGTACAAAGAAATCCTGAACCCCCATCTATAAACACTAGAACCCCAACCAAAAAAGACTAGAACCCCTACCTGAAAAAAACTTTTTTAATTCTTGTAATGCTTGAAGAATTAGGGTTTTTGGTATTTGAGTACAAATGTAATAAATCCAATAAATTCTATCCTAGAGAGACGCAACATCTGGCTGGGAGACGGCTGCTATAAATCTTATATCGCCAATCACCTAACGCTCTGAAACAAAACAAAGCGAAGGGTGAGTGGAGGGATGACATAGCACCATGCCTGAAGTGAAGAGAAGTCGCGGCTGTAAGCACAAATTCTACCCAAGAACCGAACGTTGACACACACCAGCCGAACATCAGATACCTATCGCCTGCCTGACTTGAAAACAAGTCGCCCTCACCCAAAGGTTTGCAGGCAGTGTGGAAGACGCGACTTCAATTCTGGGCATGAAAGAGTAGCAACGGCATCTCCCACAGTGGCAGCCAAGTCCACCGACCTTTTGCGAAACTAAATGACATCACCGTCTACACGACTCCTCAACTCCAACGCTACGGAATCGCCAACCCAAGCAAAATCAGGTGGTTGCGGCTGCGACAGCCCGAGTAGCGCCACCGTGGAAAGGGACGAAAAGCTCGAAGAACGTATTGCGAAACATCCCTGCTACAGCGAAGACGCTCATCACCACTACGCCCGGATGCACGTTGCAGTTGCACCAGCTTGCAACATCCAATGCAACTATTGCAACCGCAAATATGACTGCGCTAACGAAAGCCGTCCTGGAGTAGTTAGCGAATTGCTAACACCAGAACAAGCAGCACACAAAGCTTTGGTCATTGGCGGCAAGATTCCCCAAATGACAGTTGTGGGAATTGCCGGCCCTGGCGACCCTCTGGCGAACCCAGATAAGACTTTCCGCACATTTGAGTTGATTGCAGAACAAGCACCAGACATCAAGCTGTGTTTATCAACCAATGGTTTAATGCTGCCCGACTACATCGATCGCATTAAACAATTAAATATAGATCACGTGACGATCACCATTAACATGGTAGATCCAGAGATCGGTGCTCAGATTTATCCTTGGGTTCACTACAGACGCAAGCGTTATAGAGGTCTTGAAGGTGCGAAAATCCTCCACGAAAGACAGATGGAAGGATTGCAAGCCCTGAAAGATGCTGATATCTTGTGCAAAGTTAACTCAGTGATGATTCCTGGAATTAATGACCATCACTTAGTCGAAGTGAATCGAGTCATTCGTGAGAAAGGTGCATTCTTGCACAACATCATGCCATTGATTTCTGCACCAGAACATGGCACACACTTCGGTTTAATCGGTCAACGCGGCCCCACACCCAAAGAACTCAAAGAAGTTCAAGACAACTGCTCCGGTAACATGAAAATGATGCGCCACTGTCGCCAGTGCCGCGCCGATGCAGTCGGATTGTTGGGAGAAGACCGCAGCCAAGAATTTTCTAAAGAGAAATTCTTGGAAATGACTCCAGATTATGACATGGAGAAACGTCAAGAAGTTCATGACGGGATTGAGAAATTTAAAGAAGAACTGAAAGTAGCCAAAGATAAGGCGCTTGCCGGCAAGAAATTTGCCAACAGTCCGAAAGTCCTAGTTGCAGTAGCAACCAAAGGCGGCGGATTGGTTAACCAACACTTCGGTCATGCGAAAGAATTCCAAATTTACGAAGTGGGTGGAGATGAAGTTCGCTTTGTCAGCCATCGCAAAATTGACCAATACTGCCAAGGTGGATACGGCGAAGAAGCTTCCTTTGAGCATATTATGAAAGCGATCGCAGATTGCAAAGCAGTTCTAGTCTCCAAGATTGGTAACTGTCCTCAAGAAAAATTGCAAGAAGCTGGAATCAAGACTATTGAAGCTTACGACGTGATTGAAAAGGTTGCTTTGGAGTTCTACGAGCAATACGTTAAAGAATTAGGGAATAACGAATAGGGCATGGGGCATAGGGCATGGGGCATGGGATAAGAAGTATATCCCTAATGCCCTCCCCTAAAGCCAATCCTCAATGCCCAATGCCCACTGCCCCATTCCCAAAAAAGGAGAATAAATCATGGCTTACAAAATTCTTACTAGCCAGTGTATTTCCTGCAATCTCTGTCTAACGGTATGTCCCACAAATGCAGTTAAAGTGGTTGACGGACAGCACTGGATTGACCCTGAACTTTGTACAAACTGTATTGGTAGCATTCATACCGTGCCTCAGTGTAAAGCTGGTTGTCCCACCTGCGACGGTTGCATTAAGCAGCCTAGCGATTACTGGGAAGGCTGGTTTACCAATTACAACCGTGTAGTCGCTAAATTAACAAATAAACAAGATTACTGGGAACGTTGGTTTCAAAGCTATTCCCAAAAATACTCTGAGCAGTTGCAAAAGCGTCAATCCCAATCAGTGGGTTCTGAAGCTTAATTAAATAATTCGTAATTCTTAATTGAAGACAACAATGCAAAATAACTGCATCTATCTCGATAATAATGCTACCACTAAGGTAGACCCAGAAGTTATAGAGGTAATGTTACCTTACCTCACAGATTATTACGGCAATCCCTCCAGTATGCATACCTTTGGTGGGCAAGTCGGTAAAGCAGTGAGAACAGCAAGAGAACAACTTGCAGCCATCCTGGGAGCCGATGAGTCAGAAATTGTCTACACAAGTTGTGGAACTGAGGGAGATAACGCCGCAATTCGAGCCGCACTGTTGGCGCAACCAGAAAAGCGACATATCGTCACTACTCAAGTAGAACATCCCGCAGTACTGAATGTCTGCAAACAATTAGAAACCCAAGGTTATAGTGTTACCTATCTATCAGTAAATAATCAAGGGCAGCTCGATCTAGATGAACTAGAAGCTTCCTTGACGGGTAACACCGCCCTGGTGACAATTATGTATGCTAATAACGAAACCGGCACGGTTTTCCCGATTGAGCAAATTGGGTTGCGCGTCAAAGAATCTGGCGCTATCTTCCATGTAGATGCAGTGCAAGCAGTGGGAAAAATCCCCTTAAATATGAAGACTAGCACCGTGGATATGTTAACCCTGTCTGGTCACAAGCTGCACGGGCCGAAAGGAATTGGTGCTTTATATATTCGGCGCGGAGTTCGGTTCCGTCCCTTCATTCTTGGGGGACACCAAGAACGCGGACGTAGGGCGGGAACTGAGAATGTTCCAGCAATTATCGCCTTGGGCAAAGCTGCGGAACTAGAAATGTTACACTTAGAGGAATCGATCGCCAGAGAAAGAAAGCTGCGCGATCGCCTCGAACAAACTTTACTAGCTAAAATCCCCGATTGTGTAGTTAACGGTGACGTTACGCAGAGATTGCCAAACACAACCAATATCGGCTTCAAGTACATCGAAGGTGAAGCAATTCTACTGTTATTGAACAAATACGGTATCTGTGCATCATCCGGTTCTGCTTGTACCTCCGGTTCTCTGGAACCTTCCCACGTCCTGCGGGCAATGGGCTTACCCTACACAACTTTGCACGGTTCAATTCGCTTCAGTCTTTGTCGCTACACCACAGAAGCCGAAATCGATCGAGTAATAGAGGTAATGCCCAGCATTGTAGAACGTTTACGCGCCCTCTCACCCTTCAAAAATGATGACGCAAGTTGGTTGCAAGGACAAGAACAAGCACTAGCGCATCGTTAGGGACTGGGAAAAAAGGTTAAAGGTTAAAGGGTAAAGGGTAAAGGGTAAAGGAATGATTTTTCCCCTTCCCCCTTCCCCATTACCCCTTCCCCAATCCCCCCACTCATAACTCATAACTCAGCACTCAACACTTAATAATATGTGGGACTACACCGATAAAGTATTAGAACTGTTTTACGATCCCAAAAATCAGGGAGAAATTGAAGAAACGGGCGAAGCTGGAGTTAAGGTTGCAACGGGTGAAATCGGCAGTATTGCTTGCGGCGATGCTCTGAGATTGCACCTGAAAGTAGAAGTAGAATCTGATAAGATTCTAGATGCTCGGTTTCAAACCTTTGGTTGTACTAGTGCGATCGCATCTTCTAGTGCATTAACCGAAATGGTCAAAGGTTTAACTTTAGATGAAGCTTTGAAAGTGTCCAATAAAGACATTGCAGATTACCTGGGTGGTTTGCCAGAAGCAAAGATGCACTGCTCTGTCATGGGACAAGAAGCGCTAGAAGCCGCTATCTATAATTATCGTGGCATTCCTCTAGCTACCCACGATGATGATGATGAAGGTGCATTAGTTTGCAGTTGCTTTGGCATCAGCGAGTCTAAGATTCGTCGCGTGATTCTAGAAAATCATCTCACGGATGCCGAACAAGTAACAAATTATGTGAAAGCTGGTGGCGGATGCGGTTCCTGTCTGGCGAACATTGATGATATTATTAGATCAGTTCAACAGGAATACGCCTCACCTGCTCTCAACAATTACGGCGTACAAGTTGCCACAGAAATTGTTACATCTAAGGAACGAGCGCTAACAAACGTCCAAAAGATTGCTCTAATTCAAAAGGTTCTTGATGAAGAAGTCAGACCCGTACTCATTGCAGACGGGGGAGATGTAGAACTCTATGATGTAGAAGGCGATCGCGTTAAAGTTGTACTGCAAGGTGCTTGCGGTTCCTGTTCTAGTAGTACAGCAACTCTGAAAATTGCGATCGAAGCCAGATTACAAGATCGTGTCAGCAAGAGCCTTGTAGTCGAAGCAGTTTAGGAATTGCTGTAGGACTTAACGTATTCTACAAATACGCTCTAATATGCATTCAGCCAGGAACAGAAAGTAGGATTTGAACCATATAATTGTCTCCACATCAATGCTTCAATCCTACCGACAACCGATAGCTAAATTAGCTATCACGGCTAACAGCATATAGGCAAAAAGATTAAGTGCCTACTTGCAAATTTCATCATCCAACTCGCTTCAAAGGAACAGGATATGAGCACATTGTACGACAACATTGGTGGACAACCAGCTATTGAACAAGTAGTAGATGAACTCCACAAACGCATTGCCGCAGACAGCCTCCTCAGCCCCATTTTTGCTGGTACAGACATGGCGAAGCAACGCAATCATCTAGTTGCTTTCTTAGGTCAAATATTTGAGGGGCCAAAGCAATACGGCGGTCGTCCAATGGACAAAACCCACGCTGGAATGAACCTACAGCAACCACACTTCGATGCGATCGCCAAGCATCTCGGTGAAGCAATGGCTGTGCGTGGAGTGTCAGCAGAAGACACCAAAGCTGCACTAGATCGCGTCACAAATATGAAGGGCGCTATTTTGAACAAGTAATAGGACTTATGTATTGATTGTTGACAAATAACAACATCAAGTCCTATTGAATCTTGCAAGCTGAAACACATTATGACGTATTTGTAAATCGCGTAATTTTCTTTGTTCTTTGTCAACACAAATGACAAAGGACAAAGGACAAAAAATCAAAAGAAAAAAATTTTAACGAGGAAGATCGATGAACTTACTGTCAATAATTTTGGCTGTGGAGCGATCGCCCCCAGCAGGCATTTATGCCAACGCTACCAACGATGCTCTACACGCGCTCACTACTGTCGCTCAACTGGCGTGAACGCAACTGACAAACGCACAGACCCACCAACCAACCAATTGCAGGGAAACACGAACAATGACAGACGAAAACATTAGACAGATAGCTTTCTACGGTAAGGGCGGTATCGGTAAATCTACCACTTCCCAAAACACTTTGGCAGCTATGGCAGAAATGGGTCAACGCATCCTCATCGTCGGTTGCGACCCTAAAGCTGACTCCACCCGTTTGATGCTGCACAGCAAGGCTCAAACAACCGTTCTTCACCTCGCCGCAGAACGTGGTGCAGTAGAAGATATCGAACTCGAAGAAGTAATGCTAACCGGTTTCCGTGACGTTCGTTGCGTAGAATCTGGTGGGCCAGAACCCGGCGTAGGTTGCGCCGGTCGTGGTATCATCACCGCCATCAACTTCTTAGAAGAAAACGGTGCTTACCAAGACCTAGACTTCGTATCTTACGACGTATTAGGTGACGTTGTGTGTGGTGGTTTCGCAATGCCTATCCGTGAAGGCAAGGCACAAGAAATCTACATCGTGACATCAGGTGAAATGATGGCGATGTATGCTGCTAACAACATCGCTCGTGGTGTTCTTAAGTATGCACACACAGGTGGCGTGCGTTTGGGTGGTTTGATTTGTAACAGCCGTAACACTGACCGAGAAATCGAACTAATCGAAACCTTGGCAAAACGGTTGAACACCCAAATGATTCACTTCGTACCCCGTGACAACATCGTTCAACACGCAGAATTGCGCCGGATGACTGTTAACGAGTACGCACCAGAAAGCAACCAAGCTAACGAATACCGGACATTGGCTCAAAAAATTATCGACAACAAGAATCTAGCTATTCCTACACCCATCGAAATGGAAGAACTAGAAGAATTGTTGATTGAATTCGGTATCCTCGAAAGCGACGAAAATACCGCAATGTTGGTTGGTAAGAGTGCTGCTGAAGCTCCTGTAGTATAATTCGCTGCTAATAAATAACGCTTTAGCACAAGGAAAAAGGAAGAGTTCCATATCTTACCTTTTCCCCTCTCACTTGCATCTCCCCCCTAACCTTAGAGGGGACTCCTAGTCCCCCTATGCCCCGATCCTTACAAGTCACAGAGGCTAAATATGACACCTCCAGAAAATCAAAACATCATCGAAGAAAGAAAAGAACTAATTAAAGAAGTTCTAAACGCTTACCCCGATAAAGCTAAGAAAAAACGGGAAAAGCACTTAGGCGTATACGAAGAAGGTAAGTCCGATTGCGGCGTTAAGTCTAACATCAAATCCCTTCCTGGGGTAATGACCGCTCGTGGTTGTGCTTACGCCGGTTCTAAAGGTGTGGTTTGGGGCCCTATCAAGGACATGATCCACATCAGCCACGGGCCTGTAGGTTGCGGTTACTGGTCTTGGTCTGGTCGTCGTAACTACTACATCGGCACCACAGGTATTGACACCTTTGGTACCATGCACTTCACCTCTGACTTCCAAGAACGAGATATCGTTTTTGGTGGTGACAAGAAACTTACCAAGCTCATCCAAGAACTTGATGTACTTTTCCCACTCAACCGTGGTGTTTCCATTCAATCAGAATGTCCCATCGGTCTAATTGGGGATGACATCGAAGCAGTTGCTCGGAAGACATCGAAAGAAATTGGCAAGCCAGTTGTACCTGTGCGTTGCGAAGGCTTCCGGGGTGTTTCCCAATCTTTGGGACACCACATTGCTAACGACATGGTTCGTGACTGGGTATTCACCAGATCCGACCAAGCGAAAAAAGACGGTACACTCAAGTTTGAAGGTACTCCTTATGATGTAGCCATCATTGGTGACTACAACATCGGTGGAGATGCTTGGGCTAGCCGCATCCTGTTAGAAGAAATCGGCTTGCGCGTAGTCGCTCAGTGGTCTGGTGATGGCACCATCAACGAAATGTTGATGACCCCCAATGTGAAGATGAACCTCATCCACTGTTACCGGTCGATGAACTACATCAGCCGTCACATGGAAGAAGCTTATGGTATACCCTGTACAAAGTATGATTTAATATCTTGTGATACCAGGATTTAGTCCACGTCTAACTTTGCTCAGTTTAAACATTGTTCTAAATGGACTAAATTTTAAGACACATTTAAGACACAATGAAAAGCAAAGGGCAGGACGTTTTTGAGGATTTCACTCCGCCAGCATCTACCGATGGCAGCTATCTAGGAACGCAGGAACACATGAAGGCTACTCGGCAGCATCTGGAACGCAAGTTTGATAAAGGTTTGACAGACACTAGGGCCCGTCTAAAAGCCGCTAAGGTCAAAGTTGGTTTGGTCGTGGCACGGGACACTATTCAATTGCAGGCATCTCTACCAATCAAGCCAGGCGATCGCGACACGAAAGGAACTGGTTTTAAGCAGTACAAGATTTCGCTAAATATCCCTGCAAGCTTGGACGGTTTGAGAACAGCTGAGGAAGAGGCAAACGAGCTAGGCAAGCTGCTCGCCCGTAAACAGTTTGAATGGACTGATAAATATCTGGGTAAAATCGCTAAGGTCAGCAACAGATCCCAAACCCTTGGTGATGTTTTAGAAGAGTTTGAAACTGAGTATTTCAAAACACGCAAGTTAACAGAAAAAAGTAAACACACCTTTTTCTATTACAAAGAGTATTTACGGCGATTGATTGGGTTAGATACCTTATTGACTCAACCGGAGATTGATAAGAAGCTTGCAGAGTTGACGGGAGATTCTGCCAAATACAGCGCCGTTAAATCGTTGAAGGTTTTAAAATCAACTCTTAATTTAACTGGTTTCACTCTCGAACATTTTAAAGCTACACAACCAAAAAGTCAGGCTAGGGACATTCCCAGTGATGAGGATATCATCAAATATCAGGAATCTTTTCATCATTATTCTTTGACTAGGAGCTTGACAATCAAGAAGAATTGCTTAGACAGTTGGAAGATGTGGGAATGGGTGTATGGAATGCTTGCTACCTATGGACTACGCCCAAGAGAACTGTTTGTAAATCCTGAAATTGATTGGTGGTTGAGTCCTGAAAATAAAGATAATACATGGAAGGTTCACCCAGATACTAAGACTGGTTACAGGGAAGTTTTACCACTACATCCTGAATGGGTTTACTTGTTTGATTTAAAAAACGTAGAGTATTTAGAACTTTTGAAAGCTCAAACTGATGACAGAACTAGTTTTACAGATATCAACACTATTCGGGTTAATTGTTCATCCTGGTTTAGGCGCGTAAATATTCCGTTTACGCCCTATGACTTACGCCACGCTTGGGCGATTCGAGCGCACATGATGGGCATTCCAATTAAAGCTGCTGCTGACAATTTGGGGCATTCTGTAGAGATTCACACTGAGATTTATCAGAAGTGGTTCAGCTTGGAGAACCGGAGGAAGGTAATTAAGCAGGCAGTGAATAAAAAAGATGATATGGATACGTTGAAGCAGGAGAATGCACGGCTAAGGGCTGAGGTGGAATATCTCAGGCAAGCTCTGGCGCGGCATCAAATCAGCGAGGTACTGTCTACTTGACACACTACGGAGTTTGTCTACCTCATGATTCTTGTGTGCGAAATTTTTTATTTTTTGCCTTCACTAAAATTTTAGGTAGCAACACTCCGGCTACATTGCTTGCTGTGTTTGGATTAGAGGCTGCTACTACCTAACTTGGTTGTGACCTTAGCTCCTACCTCACCCTATTCCGGTTGCCACCTCCATAGCAGCAAGACCTTGCCGATGCATTGGGGTTAAAATTGGCTATTTTCTAAGGAATTGAAATTTTGTCTACAGTTGCTAAAAACGGCTCAGATAAAGCTTTTTAGCCGTCTACACCCCAAAATTTAGCGCCATTTTTCTGTAGACATTGTAGACAAGGAAGGGATGGGATATTGAGCCTCAACAGTGCCACTACACTACAACACGTAAGCTACTCAACAGCTACTCAAGCCAGACAACAGTCAACTGTAGACAAACTGTAGATAAGGTGTAGGCGGTTATGTGTGGCACATGTGACCGATGATCGAGGCAGGATCGAGGCAGGATCGAGGCACAGTCAAAGCCAAGTCTACATCTTTTTGGGGCATGGTTAAACACTGTTCTAGTTACATTGTGATATTAAAAGCTAGAACAATACTTTAATGCAAACCGCGCACCCGCCCTTGAGTGCGATGGCAACGAGAACACCGCAGGCATCGCAATCAAGGGCGGGTAGGTATCGCTCTTATGGCTGCATTGTTTTTTGCATTGATCCGCATTGCAATTAGAGTTACATGACAACAAGGCAGTCGCCACTATCCAAACATCTTCTTAGGGTCTACAAGTAATGGACTGAATACCATCAGTTGAAACTGAAACATCTACTTTATATCCTGCTGGACATGTTTCAATTGAGTTACCTTTTCTAAGTTGGATTTCCTGTGAAAGCTGGCAACCTGTAAACTGTGCTTTCTCATCAAAAGATATAAATTTTTGGGCTTGGCACTCAAAATTAGATAACCCAGTGCTGGGGCTGGAAACCTGCACGATCGTATCTTGGCCAAGAATACAAGTTTCCAACGAACCATTTGAATAATTATTAATTGTCCCACCTTCACATGTCACTGACGCTTGAGCAGGTAGAGAAACAGCAAAATTGATTGAAAATAAACCAAAAGTTGAAGTTAAAACTGCCAAAACTTTAGACGAAAACTTCATAAAAATACTGATTAGTAGAATAAAATTTGCTACTTCATTTCTACCTTATTACTTCTAAACACTGATACAGCAAAGGTACTGATCTTGCTTTGAAGTTTTTGTGAACGGTTTAGCTTGCAACAGCACATTAAGGTCTGGAAGTAGCGAAGCTGCTATGAGCCGATCGGCGGTTTTTGAAGTTCCCGGATAAATGCGTCGATTGCCTTTCCGACTGTTGACTGCCTCCCTAGTTTCAGCTTGGCAAGAACGCGATCGCGGGTCGAGTTTATGTCTACAGTGCTGTCTACATCTGTAGATAGGGAAACTGGTGATTGCCCAAGAGATGCAGCGTTCTCTCTCAGGCGCTCAACTCCCCCAGGCGCTCATCGACTGAGTGCTTAATTTCATTGATGCCTGCTGCCAAGTAAGCGGTATTGGCTGCAATCATCTCTTGCAACCGTTCGGAGTTAGCGATCGCGTTTTCTACTTCTTGCCTCACTATTTCTCCGATGTCTACAGATGTAGACACTGTAGACAGTGGCTCTGTAGACAACCCTACAGATTTTGTGAGTATCCTTTGAGCCGTCTGGTTTAGACTCTCCCCTTCTAACTGTAATCGTTCTAGCGCTTCCACAACTTCGTCAGGCAAGCGAAACGAAAACTGTTTGCTGACCATAGCTTATCCACTGAATACAACTGTCTACAATAGTAGATGGTTTCCGAGTTCTTGTCTACAGTTTGGTTGACAGCCTGTATTCAGTACTGTATTCTATATGTAGACAGATGAATACAGCAGTGAGTTCAAGGAAAGCGAGTAAGTTCGTCGCGTCGCATCGCTCCCTGGTTCTCCTACCCACAGATGATGGTTAAATGATCATCCCTGATCCAAGTCATCCAGTTTCAATGATGCGGACGATCTGATCTGGCGTGTGGAGTTTTCTTGATCTGCCTCAGCGCGCGCTAGTCCTTCTCTAACAAACTTACCGGCCAGATAACTTAGTGAACGGTCTTGAGCGTCTGCTAAACGCTTCAATCTCTCCTTTTCGTCTTCAGTTAAAACAACTGTAACTGTTACTTTGCTTGGCATTGGAGTACTTAAAGGGTACTAACCTATCTTACCCCTCAGTACAGCAAGCAAGGTTAACAATAGTTGTTAACCGTTGTTAACTGGTGTTACTATTCTCTCAGTTTCATAATTAATGCGCCCCGGCACAGAGGGCTACGACCTCCTCTGTCCGGCACGACTTCCCCCTATCAGTTAATCGCCAGTAGGAGGCAACTTAGTATGTTAGCGTCTGACGCGCCCACTTTGGGCATTTTTCAACAAGCGTCAAAGTTTTGGCGTTTGCGGATCAGCAAAGAATTCGACAAGCCCGAATATTACATTGGTCAGACCGTGCTGCACAAGATAAAGGTGAAGCAGGGTGAGATTTTACATCCAGTGACAGTGCTGGGGCTTCGGTGGAGTGGTATCGACTGGGCTTATTTTGTTGAACTGCCTGAAAATCATCCTTGGTTTGAGCTAGAAGACCGCCAAGTTGAATGGTTCGATGATCACCAAATAGAACCGATGTAGTTTTTCCTAACATTGTACCCGTGTACAATTGCAAATCCTTGTGGGGACGGCTGTACAATGTTTTTACCGCCAAAATGCTTATTGTATACGCATGATTGCATGGGGAAAATGTCGAGTTTATCCAGTCTATTGCCAATTGATACACGGTTCTAACCGATGTATGCTTAATACAGTTTTTCCTGAAATTGTAAGTTTTTCTAATAGGAGTTTTGCATTTACACAAATGCAGAAGTTATAGAAAATTTACATAAGAAAAAGTCCGGTAATTGAAAAAGAGTTAACCAATCTCTACACTGAAACACTTCCATGCCCAGTCCAAGACAAGCCCCCCCAAGTCCGCATACCGAACAAAAAACAAAACTTAGCTTGAATTTATCAAGTTTTGGGGCTTGTCTACAACCGGGTAGAGGTGTAAACAGTGTTGAGATTGGGTAAAGCTTTTGGAAATTGCTGGGCGAGCAGAGAAAACGAATGCCCACCCACCAACAAATAACCTATGAAACAGAGTACCACACTTCCAGTAGCAACGCAGCAGTTGACAGAGTGGACTGAAAACACTGGAGTTAGCAAGATTGCCCTACCGACACTTTGGGTAGCTGACGCATTTAAAGCAAGACATTTGGCGCAGTTATTTCAGGTCATAGAGTACTCTCAAGCCACACAAGAGATATCTACTGGTGAACATTACATTCTTCTTGAGCCGGAAACATCTGAGGCACTATTCAAGGGCGCAGTTTGGCGAATTCGAGCCGCTGGAGGTAGCTGCTACATCCACGAGATAAATCAGCCCCTTGAGTGCCTAGTAACCGAGGCTGTAAGCGCCAGGGACTTAGCAGTTCAAATTCATCATTTTTCCCAACCCTACGAGAATTGGAGAATCAAGGAGGACGAACGACCGTTGGCATTCAGGCTTGCATCTGAGGTTGCTAAAGTTGCCATGAAGCTACTGAGAGGATCGGAGAGAACCCTTGAGCTAGGGACACTCAGACAGCGGTGTAAACAAAGCGTATATGAATGGAGGGAGTTAATGGTCAATTTTGAGCAAGAATTCAAAAAAGAACTTTCACGGCGGGGTAAAGATAAAATTAAGCACCTGGAGCAAGAAATTCAAAGCACAGTTGAGTCAAGCCTTGAGCAGATATTCCCAGCTCGGAGTAAAAGCAAGCAAATCCTTAACTTGCTGAGAGATGAATGGGGGACTCGCCTACGGTTTAACACCATGACCATCAGACCGGAATTAGACGGCGAACCGCTGGACATGGATACCTTGGCAATTAACTTGATTGATGAGTTTGACATCGACATCAGCAGCGAGAAGGCATCGCAGATAGTACTTAGTCTTGCCAAAAAACGTTCTTACTCTCCGGTACAAGAGTATTTGGAGCGCGTAGCCCAACAGTATTCATCTGTTGACCAGGGGATATTAGATGATCTTGCGACTCGCTACTTTGGCAGCAATGAACCGCTGCACAACGTTTTCATGAGAAAACACTTAATTGGACAAGTGAAGCGGGTATTTGAACCTGGGTGTCAGCATGACACAGCTGTAGTATTGCAGGGAAACCAAGGCATCAGAAAATCGACCTTTTGGCGAACGCTAGCTGTTAACCCTGACTGGTTCGATGACACGATTACCAGTGGTAACAATGACAAAGACGAACGGCTCAAGCTGAGACGATTTTGGTTTTTAGAGCTAGCAGAACTCGAATCAGTTTTTAAACGCAAAGAGATAGCGAGTTTACGAGGTTTTCTCACAACCAAGGATGATAACTTGCGGGTTCCCTATGGGCGCTCGATTGAATCCTTCCCCAGAACCAGCTGCTTTGT
Source organism: Nostoc sp. LEGE 12454 (assembly GCF_056620565.1). NCBI lineage: Bacteria > Bacillati > Cyanobacteriota > Cyanophyceae > Nostocales > Nostocaceae > Nostoc > Nostoc sp. LEGE 12454. The sequence goes on along the minus strand of NZ_JBWQXL010000022.1, from coordinate 85,060 downwards.
GGGCAGTGTTAACCCGGCGCAATTCTTAGTTGACCCAGAGGGACACAGAAGGTACTGGATTATCCCCGTAAACGTTGACCAAATCCCAGTAGACAAACTGGCCTCAGAACGGGATTTGTTATGGGCAGCAGCTGTTATCGCCTACCGAAACGGTGAAGCGAACTATTTGGACAAACCTGACGAAAAGCGTAACGCCCTGCTAAATAAACGCCATGAGGTAAGCGATACCTGGGACGAAGCAATCGACGCATTCTTGAAGTTTCAATCAGAAACCACCGTCAGCAACATTTTGAGGGACTGTTTCCAAATCGAACTTGCCAAGCACGATCGCTTTTCACAGATGCGGGTAGCTGAGTGCTTAAAGCGCATTGGGTGGGTGAAGTGTGAGAAGAAGAGAGTTGATGGCAAGGTCTCCCAAATGTGGAGGTTGCCACAGGAACAGAGTGAGACAGCAGCAGAAGCCACTAAAGATATTAATCAATTATCTCCAAAGGTAGTAACTGTCTCTAAGCCAAACACAGCAAACAATGTAGCCGAAGTGTTGCTACCTAAAAATTGTAGTGAAGCAAAAATAAAAAATTTCGCACACAAAAATCAAAATCATGAAGTAAACGATTCCAAAAATGTCGTCCCGATTGACACCTTTGAGGTTGGCGATCAAGTGGAGTACATCGGTGCAGTGCGTCCTAGCTTGCACGGCAAAAAACTGGTGGTATCTGAAATTCAAGCGGATATCTTTTGGTTAGCGCAACCGGGATACGAATGCTCGGTTATTTCTGCCACCGCTGCCGAATTGAGGAGACGTTAGCCATCTTCACCGCGATGGTTGGTCGTACCTTAACTTCCAACTCCTGACTTACAACTTCCACCAGCTAGTTGGTGAAGTCGTAAGTTGAAGTTGGAAGCTGCCGCAACGTGCAGCGGCCGCTGATTGCGTACAAAATCATCTGGCGATCGCTGAAGGTTGCCGTAAATTATCCGCAATGCGATCGCACTGCTCCCGATTGATGCTTAATCCTTTAGTGCTGAGGAAACGCTACAAGGAGCGATACAGCGTTCTGTGTTCGCATTGCGGCGATTTGCGTTTGGTTCAGTTCAAAGACCTGAACCACGGTTCAAAATCGTTTTCTTGGCTGTCTCCTCTCGGTTTGATTCAGTTCAAAGTTCTGAACCGTAATTCTGAACCGTTGCCGAAATCGCTACGTTCCCCGTCAGTTAGTTGGTTCAGTGGTTCAAAGGGTTGGTTCAACGGTTCAAGCCGCAATGGTGCGACCATCCGCTCTAGAGCTTCATACAAACCTTAAGGTTTAGCCGTTGTTGTGCAGCAATGGGCACTGCTTATAAGTCACCAAAAAGTTGATTAATACCCTATGGGTGCTACTAAAGTACACGGCATAAATCGCCCGTAACGCGATCGCCCTGGCTCTGCCTCAACTCCTCCATCGAAGAGAGCAAGTCACCAACAAAGGTTTAATTATTGCAATTAAACCTTAGTTATTGGAAATCGAAGTAGGAGATATTAGATATCTCCGCTGGAAAAATAAGCCTTTATGGGTACTAAAAAGGGACACGCCATAAATCTACCGTAACGCGATCGCCCTGGCGGAGTCTTAACCCCTCCAGCCGGCGAACATCCGTAAACCGTGGCAGTGTTGCGTACTTTGGAAATGTTATACATTTCTCTATGTCCGAGAACTGTTGCAAAACTCATGCACTAATATTCTCCAAACCCCTATAGGGTTCGCGGAAATCTCATACGCTAATATTCGGTTTTAATCAACGACAAACCGATTAGGGGTTAAGGCTCAACCCTTGAGAGTTAGCGATCGCGCAGTAGTCACGCAATTGTCATTGAGTGAAACTCATTCAAGGGTTAAGGCTCGATAGGGAGTGTCAGTGGTCAGTCACTAAAAACAGCGACAATTTCAAACCACGCGAAACTTAGAGGAAACATCTAATGTTTCCGAAAAGTAAACCACGCTAAACCACGCTAATATTTCTTCGGCAAGTTAACTTGTCACTGGTTTAATTCTTCCTAAAATTGCAGTGCCAGCAATGGAGTTAATCTCTTCGACATTAACCCCAGAGAAACCAAGTCCACCGATCGCCACCCAGTTCGTGTCGGACAGTATACTTATCGACGGATGATTTACCTGCCGAAAACACGCTGTCAAACAATAAAGATAAAAACCTAATAGGTTTCGCCACAGAATTCTAAGGATTTTAAAGGCAGTCTAACTAGACCCCACTTGCCACGCACTCATGCTGCATTTAGTCGAGAGCGCAGCAACTCATTACCGCGTTGCATCCTCACGCAGACTGTACAGCAGTTCTTGCCACCATCAAATTTTTGCAACGGCAGAGCGTTAGTTGTGCGATTTTGGCGACCGCACAGAGTCAACCAAGTTTCCTGATCAGCTTTTTCGCTGTCCATAAGATGCAGCACTCCATTTTCGCTAATCTGCCTTCCCAATACTTCCATGCCAATACACTCGCGTTTTAGCCTAGTGTATAAAGTTTGACAAATAATCTGCAAGTTGTTGCAAAAATTTGCCGGACAACATAATGTTATCCGCCAGCGAATTTTGACTTATGCACCACTGTTGCATCTCCAGTCGAGGGTTAAAGTTCGATTAGTAATTCTGTTGGGTATACAGCTAAAACTTCACACCCCTTAAGCCACAATTTGCAAATCAAATTACCATTTCACTAGAGTTTTGGATGTTTAAATCGCAATCTTTAAGACAAAAACAAGCCACGCGAAACGCAGACTTGCAGAACCATTGATATATAAGCATTATAGGCTCTAAGCTACCGTATACCCTGGTTGGAATACAACTTCTTCGGCCCCACCAAGATTGCTGAATCTTTACGGGAAATCGCTTCTAAGTTTGACGAAACAATCCAAGCAAACGCTGAGAAAGTTATCGCCAAGTATCAGCCCACAATGGATGCGGTAATTGCTAAGTACCGCCCCCGTTTGGATGGTAAGACTGTTGCCATCATGGTTGGTGGTCTACGTCCTCGCCACGTTGTCCCAGCTTTCCTAGACTTGGGCATGAAGATGATTGGTACAGGTTATGAGTTCGCTCATAATGACGATTACAAACGTACCACTCACTACATCGAAAACGGCACCATCGTTTATGACGACGTTACCGCTTACGAATTCGAGGAATTTATCAAAGCGCTGAAGCCTGACCTAGTTGCTTCTGGTGTGAAAGAGAAGTACGTCTTCCAAAAGATGGGTCTTCCTTTCCGTCAAATGCACTCTTGGGATTACTCCGAACCTAGCGATCGCTCCTCAACATCATATAATGCAAGGTTTTTTGGCGGCAAGAGAAAAAAGAGCCTATTTCTAGCCTAAATGTAAGTTGCAGGGTTATTTAGGGACAATCTGTTTTGATGCTTTAGATAGTATAACTCTTATGGAGTCTGGTTTTTAGATTTTGCTTGCATTTTGCTTTAAGAAAAACTGTTAAATTGAAAACTATTTTAATTGACGATTTTTTAGATTAAATGGTGCGATCGCTTTTGCTCGAAAATTATTTGGGAACTGTAGATGCTATCTTCGCAACATCTGTCTAATCGCTAAATTAAATGGTTGTCAAATCAAATAAAATTGCAACTGTACAGGAAGTGTCAATCGTCCGCTATAACATATTGTCATACTGCTTACATTTCATCGCTAGAACAGAACTAGGCTCCCATAGCCCAGCGTTTATTATTGATAAATGTCACCTTCTCATAAACAGTTTCTAATGGTCGGTAAACTCCGTTATTCTCTGCAAATCTTTTCAATAAACGATTGCAACCTAAATCCCAGCTTAATACCTCAATTTGCCAGCCATGCTTGTGTGCCCGTTCTAATTGTTTAATAAAGCCTTGACCGTTATTGTAACCGCTACCATCACCTGTTAGAAGTACCATAACGCCTGGTGGGGTTACATCAAGCACCTGATTAGCCATCTGAAGTTGGATGATTTCATCTACAGCAACTTCGCCACCACTACTTTGCCCTCGCTCTTGCTTATTAATATTAATTCCTAAATTTGTAAATCTCTGCCACAATGGATCGCTAGCTGGTGGAATAGAACCGCCAACAAAAGCATAATCAACTTTACGATTATTTACAACAAAATCGAATAGATTAGAAAAGTGAATACGGAAGTTATTTTCATCGTTAGATTCCTTTTGTTGGCAAACATTACGACCGACTAACCAAATATTTGAGTTGTCCCAAAAAATATGAATTGACATATATATTACCTAGTAATAAATAGGAATAATGTAGATAAACTGGCGATCTATTTAAACTACCTGATCTAACCAAATTGTTAGACTGTTCGCTACCACTATAATTGGCTAATAAGTTCAACTGACTTGTATCATTTTATTAGACTAAACTATAGCGACCGCCCCAACTCAAAAGTAGATTCATCCACTGAATTGCTGAACAATTGTCTGTACAATTGCCAAAATAGCTCCTACGTTATCCAAGTAATATCTTTGCTTATCAAGCAAAGCCACTTTTTCCGAAAGTTGAAGAAACTGCCAAACTTCTCCTGTTGTCACGCATCCATAGACAGGTATTTCTGCTTGTCCAGATGAACGATTGAATAAATCTGCCGCCACCATTTGTGCGATGCACTGTCCTAACCCAGCTTCAACATCATTTTTTTTCGCTTCTACAACAGTGATAATTGGGCTACGCAATGGTGGTAAAGGTGGAGCGATTGCTAAAATAAAATCACATTCCCCAATCAAGCCCTGTGCAGGATCAACGTCAAGTCTTTGTCCAGAGAAAATAGCCAAGCTATCTTGGCTAAGATCGCGGCAGGCTAGTAAAATCGGTACAATAATAAATTCGCTCCGAGCCTTTTCACTAATCAGAGCTAATTGGGTTCGCTTTCCTAAAGTTTCATTTAACCACGAAGGAATAGAAAGAGGTACAAGCTTGGGAAATAAATCGGCTTCTTGGGTGGTGATTCCCAAAACAGCCGAAACTTTTTCTAGAGTAAAGTCGCTGTACGCCATAGTTTTGACTCAGGAATATTGCTTAATAGACTTGAGGCACAAAAAATTGCTCATTACGGGGAGCGCGAACATAATCCTCAGCCACAGGTCTAGACGGAAGCTCTAAGGGAGGAGGTGTCATATCTTCGTAAGGAACTTTGCTCAACAAATGATGAATGCAGTTGAGCCGCGCTCGTCTTTTATTATCTGCTTCAATGGTAAACCAGGGAGCTTCTGGAATATTCGTGTAAGCAAACATGGTATCTTTGGCTTTGGAATATTCTACCCAGCGATCGCGTGATTCCAAATCCATTGGACTGAGTTTCCATCGCCTTGCTGGATCGTGACTGCGAGAAAGAAAGCGTTCTTCTTGTTCGTCATCGCTGACGGAGAACCAGTACTTGATTAAAACAATGCCCGATCGCACCAGCATTCGTTCAAATTCCGGGCAAGATTGCATAAATTCTTGATATTCTGCTTCAGTACAAAAACCCATCACCCGTTCAACTCCGGCTCGGTTGTACCAACTGCGATCGAAGAGGACAATTTCGCCTGCTGTCGGAAGATGTTGCACGTAGCGCTGAAAATACCACTGAGTTTTCTCGCGATCGGAGGGAGTTCCCAGAGCAACCACACGACAGCCACGAGGATTGAGTGGATCGGCAATGCGTTTAATTACTCCTCCTTTGCCTGCTGCATCGCGCCCTTCAAAGATGACGACAACCCGATAGCCGACGTGCTTAATCCAGTATTGCATTTTGACTAGCTCAATCTGGAGTTGCTTTAGTTCAGTTTCAAAAGTCTTTTTGGGAATTTTCTTGGCAAAAACTTCTGTGCTACCATCAAAAATCCGTTTGGATTTTTTAGATTTTTTCTTGTCTTTTGCCTTTACTGGTTTTTCTATTAAGTCTGTAGGGGGTTGAACTAGATGATTATTTTGCTGGTTTTTCACTTCATCAATTGACATAACAGCGACTCCATGCCATTGAATCGGCATAATTAGAGTTTATCTATCAAGTATATATTTTAAAATGAGCTGAGTGTAAATATACACAGATGTTCTCGGAGAATGATTGTAGCGATATATAAGAAGCAGTCGTAGACATTGCCCTAACTCGTTAGACTGAATGTGGAGTTGTAAAGTAATTAGAAATTATGCCTTATAGTCAGTTTACAAATATCAGTAAAGTTAAAGAAGCTTTCGGGTTAAAAACCCAGGAGGGTGGGCGATTTATTCCTGTCACTAAACCTATCGAAGCATCTGCTACACTGACTGCATATCTTCAAGAAAGTCTACCACTTGTTTCTTCAGCAAGTGAAAAAGCGCGTTCAGAAGGAATTATTTACCCAATATTATTGGAAGTTAGACGGATATTAAATCGGCAAATTGGTTTATTCTCTGGAGAAGATTTTACAGTTGATGAGGCAGTTGGACTTAATGGAATGTGTGATTTCCTTTTGAGTCGATCGCCTGAAGTTTTAGAAATTGAAGCACCTGCAATTGTGATTGTGGAAGAAAAAAAAGCTGATTTAAGAACAGGCTTTGGACAATGTATTGCCGAAATGGTTGCAGCACAAAGATTCAATGCCGCAAAAAATCGTCTAGTTCCAGTAATATATGGTTCTATTAGCAGTGGTACGCAATGGCGATTTCTGAAGCTTGAGGAAAATATTGTCACTATCGATCTGATGGATTATCCCCTCCCACCTGTGGAAGAAATTCTAGGAATTTTAGTTTGGATGGTTCAAAGCATTGGGGATATTTGAAATAGCCATGTGATGCTTAACGTCATCACAATACTGCGATCGCTAACATCTTGAGGTAGTTCAGTTATGGGTTTTTATGCCGCGTTGCTAAAGCATTATACTTAGGGTTTTAAGACTTCTTTCACACCTTCAATAAAAAATTTGGCGACAGGGTGATCAATCATCTTTTCCAAAGCTGCAAAACTTCCTGCTTTCATTCCTCGGAGAATTCGGGCTTTTAGTTCAGGACTTTTGTCAATTTCATCTAAAGCTTTCGCACCCAAAACTCTGGGACTATCACTGGGATAATCTACTGAAAGTTGATCTAGCAAAGCTTTAATATCTTTGGCAGCTTGCACCAAATCTTGAGAGTTGTTGATTTGGATTTTGCTTTTATCAACACCAGTTACAAAAGATCCTGATTGATTAATAATATCTCCCCTAGCAGAATTGTAATTGGTTTGTCCACCTTGATTACTCATAGCTTTTAGCCTCCAATTTATTCTAGTGAATATTGATTACCCAACTTTGACTCCATTTTCAAAGAGACCGCTCTGATTTATAATGTCGCCATCAGAAACATTGAACGTGTAGTTTGCCGGCGCATCTCGGTTGTTCATAATCTCAATAAGCTTATCAATAATTTTATCTATAAGCCTTTGATTAGTAGATGCAATTAATTGCACACCTCCAGAATTTGTTATTATACTGAGACCATATTTCTTGGATCTAATAAATCGCTCTAAAATTCCCAGAACAACAAAAAAAGATAAAATTCCTATAACCCAATTCAAGACCAACATATCTGGATTTCTCTTAGCCAATTCAACCCCTAACCAACTGAATAAACCACATATGATTATGAAGCGTATCTTAAAAGTATAACGCGGTTTAATGCGATATTTCCCAACGCTAGTTATATTACTAACTTGATAAACTGTAGAACCCAGCTTAAGGGTTCTATTGGTAATAGACAGAGTACTCATCGATTAAAATTTAGGGTTAAATAAATGGCTTCCAAACTATCATTTTTCAAGTTGTGTAAAACTTAACTTGTCCATCGGGGTTGTTTTGATTGAACTTGTCAGCAGCAATGCTCACCCGACCTGAGAGCTTGCTAATAATTCGCTCATGCAAGATCATAGCCTGTTCAATATGACCATCTTCAACCATTTTTTCAAAGACCCTCATACTAACATTGATAGCATTAATATCAGCTGCCAACTCAGAATCTAACTGATCCATTCGACGCTCAATCATTCTACGTTGGTTGTCAGCATTTTCTCGAATCGCTAATCTCTTAGTCTCTTCTTCGGCAAGTTGTTTCGGTAGTTCTAATGCCTTGTTAACCAATGGGACAATTTGAAAAGCCAATTCAATGTATTCTGAAATCTGCCGAATTTCAACAATTTCAGAATAGGGTCTATTTGGTATAATTTGGTCATCCATACGTTTACAATTATTCCTAATTGATAGGTTGAATCAGGTCTTGCTGCAAGATTTTCTTTAATGACTCTCCACCTCGATAACAATCTTCAACAGCTTTTCGCTCTGCTTCTTGCAATTCCGAAAATTTCTTGCTTTGCGAGGATAATTGAATCACAGTATCAAGATGGCGCATTATATAATTCACAGCAATTTCATGAATCAACTTTGCTTGCTTAATTTTTTCTGAAGATTTTCCATATGCTCTTATAGCCCCACTGATTTGTTCACACGTCAGATCAACATCTGCTTGTAATTTCTCAAGTTTTGTACGCTGCTGAGATGCAGTAAATAGATAGAAAATCCCACTAATTGCTACGGAAATAGCAATAGACGAAACATCTCCTTTTTGTAGATTCATAATATTTTTACCTTGCAAAGAATTTGCTATGTTCTGTGCAAATTTTTGAGATATTTCCGTCAACTCTCCATGAATCGCACTGGGCTGTAAATTACTGGGATAGACAAAATCAATAGCAACCTTTAGTTCTCTTGGTGTTGGAATATTCTCATCTATGCGATACAGTTCATCGAAGTATAGGCTAATTGCATTTTCATACTTTGGTATTAACTCCATTTGCAAATAATTTCTATATTGATTGAATTTCTTAACATCATCATTAAAAACTAATTCTGCATCTTGTACGTGTTTTTGAGCCATCTCATAGCGCCGTTCGATTGACTCTGCCCACTCTTTAGGGTTCTCGAAAATGTTTTTCGTTGACCGCTTATGTGAAGTTTGAATAGATGGGTCGTATTCATATAAATCTTCTCGTTGTCGCGCCAAGGCAATTGACTTTATACGTTGCTCCTCAGCCCTTCTACGTTGCTCCTCAGCCCTTCTACGTTGCTTTTCTTTTTTCTGCCTTGACCAAAGAAGATATCCTATAAGGTTAACCACACCTAAGATAATCGCTGTTTTAGGTGCTGCTGCCAATAAGATTAGGTAAATAAGCCCCAGAATAAAAAAACCAACTAACTTTAAGCAGCCAATCATTGTAGCCCCTCAAATATCGACTCTATAAATAACTGACCAATGCTGCGGCTACCATAAACTAACCTTTAAGCAACTGCCAAAAGTGATTGTTTTCATGGGCAAGTGCAAGGAATGTGTGCGGAGCCACTTAACTATTTATTAGACTGAAAGTTTCCATCTAATTAACCGATTTGGGATATTCATCTGGAATCCTCTCATCATAATAATTAAGTAGAACTACATAAATAATTAAAGATTTTGTAATCACTTACCGTTCGCGGAAGAAGATTTGATGAAGAGGAATTATCGACAAGATTGCTGTAAATATCAGGGATAGCCCTAAAAAACAAATAATCTCCTGATCCATGATTATTATTGTAATTATTTTGAGGTGTATATACTATACACTGCTGAAAGGTTGTGTATGCTTTGAGACTGGCTTAAAAGTATTTTTAATCCGTAATCTGATTTGAGTTACGTTCCTTCATATCGCTTTTAGTCTAAACTCCAGTTAATGAGCAGAGGGAGAAAAGGTATTCTTCTTTCCTCCACTGCTCTCTTTGGTGAATATTCCCCCCGATCGCTACGGATTCATGCGAATCAAGTCTGTTAAGATACTATCCAAGCTACCGTTAACTTGAATGCGATCGATCTTCTCTGCAATCCGTTCTAATACTTCGAGTTCCTTCAAACGCAATGCGACAGGGTTATCCTCCATCACTTTGGCAGTGTTTAACATACTGCGAGTAGCAGCAGTTTCTTCTCTACGTCTAACTACGTTTGCTTGAGCGGCTTTTTCTGCCTCAACTACCTTGCTCAAGATAGTCTTAATCTCACCAGGTAAAATAATATCTTTGACACCTACAGAATCTACTTCAATTCCATATTCTGCGGCTTTCTGGCGAATGTATTCAGAGATGCTTCTATCAATTGCACCTTTATCTTCTAATAAAGCATCTAAGTTGCGTTCGCCGACCGCACCACGCAAAGCAAACTGTAATTCTTTGTATAAGAACCCAGAAATATCTGACAACCCATTTTTTGCTCTCAATGGGTCTTGGATGCGGAAGCCTGCGGTCAAATTCAACCGCAGAGGTACTTTATCTTTAGACAAGATGTCTTGACCGGATACTTCCATATTTTGGAGTCGGAGGTCAATGGTTTCGGTTTGAAAAGAGCGGCCAAATAACCACCAAGCGTGTACTCCTGGCGATCGCAGTCCTTGAAACTCTTGATTAATGTATACTAGTCCAACGTGTTGGGCGGGAACTTGACAAATATGCAAACAGTTGCGACTGAGCAATTTCACTTCTGCTGAACCCTCAACTAACTCAGCGACTAAGGCAGGCTGCAACTGAGCGTCAGCGCTGATGTCGAGAATTTCCACTTCAACACCCTGCCAAAATAACTTGCGGCTGGTGGGTGGCAAAATAGAAATCACTTTCCCTCGATATCTCACAATTGCTACTTGCGAAGTCAGCAATTGCACTGTTTGACAGTAGGCAGCAATAAAGTCGGGATGTTTTTCAATGAGTACATCTTCTAGGGGAAAGTCTGGATTAGGGATAATCCGGCTGAGAATTCGGACTGTAACATCTCTATCTACCGACCAAAAAGCATACTCTCCTGGTTCTAGAGGTCGCACAAAATTGTTTTGCAGATATAGTAAACCAATCTCAGACTCCGAGATTTGGAACTTCTTCACTCCATTCAACGCAACTGAGCGCAATTGCTGTACAAAATAACTAGGTAATTCTAAGCTTTCTTCCAAGTTAAATAGATGAGACTCTACTTCAATAAAACCACGCCAAAAAGCAATCAATTTATTTGGTGCAACGCTTACCCAATTCTGACCGTAGCGAACTAACGCAACTTGATTGAATGCGGTTCTGATAATCAATAAATGTTCTTGTAGTTCGGCTTCGTGATTTCGCAACAACAGTTCTAGGTTCTCAATCTGAGCTAGTGGCTGGTTGAGGTCATGAATTTTTACTTGCCAATGCCGACCAAAATAAGTATGTGTACCGGGCTGCAAAATTTTCTTAAAGTCACTGCGGTGATATAAGATGCCGATTTCGTTAGGTTTGATATAAAACGTTTCCCACATAGTAATTTGCATAAATAATTTGTGTGATAGCTTAACTAAACTAGGCAATTACAACTAGCTAAAAAAATTAGAACAACACATTTATAACCTTGCTTGAACTCAAATACCACTTGTGTATCACGGCTAAACTACTGGAGTAGACAGAATTCATTTTGAGGTTCTTAGGCTTTACAACCCTTTAAACAAAAGCTAAAAGATTAGTTTTAGCAGCTTGTACTACTATATACTACAAAAGATTTATTTACTCTGCCAGTGCAGGTTTTTACAGTTCCGGTGCGGGCAAAAGCTTCTCCAAAGCTGGATTAAGATTGCTGTTGCTTTTCCCAAATTGCTCAATGGCAATCTAAAAAAAGAGAACCGCGCTCAAATATGCCGTTCGCTTTGCCAATCTAGAATCCCCAAAGGAAAACCAGATGTAGGAAAAGGAAGGAACATACTCAAGTTATGGAGAGATACAGTTGCGCTAGCTCTTTTACTGTTATAAGTACCTGCATGACAGAGTAGAAAAAACAAGAAGTTTTTTGATTGGGTCTTTTTCAATACCCAATAATTCTGCGGCCTTGTCCCTAACAAGGTGCCCGTACCCAGGGCGAGGGTTTTTGGTGAAAGTATAGGAATCGAACCTACAACTAATCGGCGATACACCGACCGCTCTACCAAATGAGCTAACTTTCATGGTGAAATAGTTGAAAGTACTGGGCGGTATACGCTATTACCAGAGGTTAGCGTACCAGTCGGGTATACAGAACCCAAACTACAGCTTTGCGACTTTGTTACTATCCCGGTTCAAATCTAGCACAGGAAAAAAGTTAAAAGGGTGAATTTCATTCGCGCTGGCTATTATTGGCTGAGGTACACCTAAATAATTCTTTTCTAGCTAAATAAGCAGCTTTAAAAACGTACTTCATCTGTTTGGGAGTCACCATATTTCTGCTTGATGCGTTCCACACTTGATTTCAATTCTGCACCTTTGTTCGGGTTAATCATTGCTACATAATTTGCAAACCCGGTAATTGCGGCAATTAAATTAGTTGATTTTCCCCAACTTTTTCCTGATAAACCTTCTTGTTCTATTTGATATAGAGTTGCACGAAAGGCTTTTAATGTCTTTTTAGATATATTTAATTGCGTATTTACAATAACACCTGTTACTTCTTGCTGCACAGATTTACCGGAAATCTTGGTTTTATTATCATTAACGGTAAAATTTTCACTATTAATAATAATAAATTTAGTGTTTTTAATCAAATTGGATATTTTGGACGATGCATCCTCAAAAGCAGAAAATGTTAAATCGTCAACGTAGCGCGTATAGCAAAACCCAAGATTTTCAGCGATCGCAGCAAGGCGACTATCGAGATTACGGCAAACTAGATTAGAAATAGCAGGACTTGCAGGCGAACCTTGAGGTAAATGGCGGTTTTCTGAAGCTGTATAGTTAATTTGTCCATTTATTGCTATTTCAGCAGTTGTACAAATCAACCCGAAAATTGTCGCCGTAGATTCTGAATAACCAAATCCAGAAAATAATTCTTTGACACGTTTGTAAGAAATTGACTGAAAAAAATTCTGTAAATCAATATTGACTATTACATTTGCACCAACATGGGGTTTAGCATTGGTGACTATCGAACGATTTTTGCAAAAGCCGTGCGCTGCATTATGAATTTCTAATTTCTCTAAAATATTCTCTAGAATCCACCTTTGAGCAGCTTTAAGTTCGGGCTTTGGTGCAGAAATAATTCTTTCTCCACCTGTCTTTTTTGAAATTTTGAAGGGGAGATAATGTGTAGTTAGGGATGTACTAGTTGTTAAAGAATGCAGTTTTTCCAGGCTTATTCCCATTGCAAAGGCTATTTCTTCGGCAGTATTATATTCAGCTAAACCATGCGATCGCAAAAGTGCTAAATTATCAGTTCGTAACCTTTCTAGATTACTTTCAGCCGCTAATGGGGTAGTAGTTATATTTTTGCTGTACATAATACAAAAGCTTTTTTTACTCTGCAAGTGCAAGTGTTTACAGTTTAGGTGTGGGCAAAAGCTTCTCAAAAACTGGATTAAGATTGCTGTTACTTTTACCAGACTGCTCAATGGCAATCTAGAAAAAGAACCGCGCTCAAATATACCGTTCAATTTACCAATCTAGAATCCTAAAGGAAAACTAGATGTAGAAAACGAAGGGACATACTCAAGTTAGGAAGAAATGCAGTTGCGCTTACTCCTTGACTGTGGCTACCGAAGATCGCCCTTACGAGTAATGAGCGACAGCAGAACACTTACACCGCAGAGTTTGGAAAATGACGGACTTGAACCGTTTTGGGATTTCTCCCGTACCATATTGGCTACCTTGGAAGGGTATTGTCTTTTGACCCGGACAGGGTTGGGTGAAAGTATAGGAATTGAACCTACAACACATCGATTATGAGTCGATTGCTCTACCAGTGAGCTAACTTCCTGGGGTTTGATACAGGAGTCGAACCTGTGACGGATCGATTATGAGTCGATTGCTCTACCAACTGAGCTAATCAAGCAATATAGTTTAAAGTACTCGGCGGTATACGCTCATACTAAAAGATGGCGCACCAGTTAGGCATTAGAACCTAAACCATAGCTTTGTAACTTTATTACTATCCCGCTTCAAATCTAGCATAAAGGGATTGGGCATTGAGAGTGCTGAGTTAAGAGTTAGGAATTATCCCCTGTGCCTCTTCATCCCCCTTTGACTGGGAGCGTAATTATAAATTCAGTACCATCACCTAAAGTTGAATTAACAGCGATCGCTCCACCATGTTTTTCGACTACAATCTGATGAGCGATCGCCGCTGACTCTGAGCATTGACTAAAATTCCAATATGAGTTTTACTTGCTCTTTTTGGAGCAACTAAGATGAATAGTGTTTTCATTGATATTTGCTTTCTTGGGCTTCAGTCTGGGAAAGCCAAACCAGTCATGGGGTCGCGGATATACAACCCTAATGTGAGACTACGGATTGCTTCATCCCAAACAGGTATTAATTGTTCTGCTTGATCTGCCCAATAATCGAATGTAATCAAGCACTGAACATTCGACCCCAAACCAATGCAAGTCCGCGAAAAAGCTTCCCGTGGTTCTTCTTGAGTGTCAATGAACTTCATCTCTGTCCAGACAATTCTGGCAGTTTGACGCTTGACGGTAATAATTTCTCCCTTGGCAATGATGTTGCGGCTGTCGTCTTCCAGGACTTTCTTCAACGTGGATTTTAGCGGAAACTGGCTCCAGTCATTGGGTGGCAGACGATTGAAAGATACTTCCAGACAGCAATCATCGTTGGGCGGTTTTTTATCGAGGAACTTGAAAGATTTTTCTTGTGGCTCCAAAACCCAGTCTTGGGGAACATTCAAGCGAATAGCGCCTCTATCTCCTACAAATATTTTGTAGCCTGATGGAGATTCCCAGCGATGATCGGGTTTTAGTTCAAGCGTTTCTTTTATCCACTGGAGATTGCTTTTCTTACGCTTTGCCATAGTGTTTTTGCCAATCTGCTGAAGAGGGCGTAGGCGTTAGCCCGTCGTAGACATCGCCTAATTTGGATCGTAGACAATCATCAACTTTGTTAATGTTATCAAATTGCTAGTATTTAGTAGCGCTCTTTTATTACTGTTACCAAATAAAAATTAGAAATCCAGGACTTACGCAAAAATTGCTAAAAAGCTTAATTTATCGAACCGCCAAGACGCCAAGAGCGCCGAGAATTTGTAGACTGTGCGTAAGTCCTGAAATCTTGATTTTCATTCATCGGCTTTATGAATCTATAGATAGGTTGGGGAACCACAGCCAACCCAGCAAGCTAAGATTCTCCTTGGGCGGCGAACTGGCGTTGAAGGTTTGGGCAACTCCCAAGAAGCGGAAGATTTCACTCAGGATATTTTTTGAACCTGTAAGCGATCGTTAAGAACCTATTTGGCAATTTTGACGGTAAAACTCAGCGTTATGATTAAAGTTTCAGCTTTCAACATTAAAATTTTAGCAGCAGTGTTCATGGTTATGGATCATGTGTGCTATTTGCTAATGCCAGACTTCTTAATATTGCACTTTTTTGGGCGATTGAGCTTTCCCCTATTTGCATGGCTTCTGGCTAAAGGCGAAAAACACACTCAAAATGTATACCGCTATGGAAGCAGGCTATTAATTACAGCAATTATATCTCAGCCAATCTATACTTTTGTTTTCCAAAAGTACTCGTTTAATATTCTCTTCACGCTTCTTCTTGGACTTGTGATGTTGCGCTTAGTAAAGCTTTGCTCGCAATTATGGCAACAATTAATAATTACTGGATTGTGTGCAGCACTTTCTGAGGTCTTGGGCTTTGAGTATGGAGGATATGGGATTGGAGTAATTTTATTGATGTCTTTAATAGACAAACTCAGACCCGGTGTATGGTTGCTCTACTGGTGCATCTTGCACTTTATTTTAGTAATTCTATCGATTAATTATATATTTCAAATTTGGGCAGTTTTTGCAGGATTCATTGTTTTTCAATTCAATGGTAGACAAGGTTCGCGGGCTAGATGGTTTTATGTGTTCTACCCGGCTCATTTAATAATTTTAGGTGTAATCAATTATTTAATACAGTCTAGGTAGGATTGAGCAACTGACCTACAGATAACCTCCAGGCGATTGGCTTCATGGATTGAGGCAAAGTCATCCCTTAAACAAATGGCGATCGCAAATAAAATAAATTTTTCTTTAACCTAGTATCCGACCTTTAAAATCAATAAGGGCTGGCGGTAAGGCGCATAAGAATTTTGCTAACATCCATGTCATCAGGTTGTTCGATTGCATCTGCGATCGCTCAAGCAATAGTCTCTGGTGGAATATAAATCTGGCAGAAATCCTGCATCCCACAATGTGCCTCACTATCCGAAATACTATCGGCCAGTTTTAAACAAAGTTGAGCAATTGAGCAATTGTATTTTTATTGCTAAAAAAGTCTAAAATGCAGATACATTTATCTATATAGATAGATAATATATAGCCACATATCTTTCTTTAGGAAGATATGGTTTTCAAAACAGAACTTTTATTAAACTATAAATTTGAAAAAAATAGTGGATATACATTTCCTTCAATGATATTCATCAGATAAATCTTCTAAGCCTTAGTCTTTTGTTAACGTTTACCAGTTATGATGCCATAGTGAATGATAATAATTCGGATTTGGATATCTAGAGATAATTGTGTCATCCAGGAAAAATGCTCTAGATTTATTCCCTAGACTGCAAAATTGTCGCCGAAAGCAACTACTAAATAGCTAAATCTTTAAGGTAATAAGCATGAGTTATACTATCGATTCCGCACGCAATATTTTCTCTAGCACTCAAGTGGCAGATGCTGTTCCAGCCACTACAGCAATGTTTGCTAAACTCAACATTGAGGATCAACTGGCATTTCTTTGGTATGCCTACGCTGAACTAGGTCGTACAATTACTCCAGCTGCTCCCGGAAAAGCAAATCTCCAATTAATGGAAGGTATATTCAACGATATTAAGCGGATGTCTCATGAAGAGCAAACGCAATTAATGAGTGATTTAGCGAGTAATGCTGATACACCTATTAGCCGTTCCTATGCATACTTTGGTGTCAACGCCAAGCTGGGATTCTGGTGGCAGTTAGGAGAGTGGATGAAAGAGGGTATCGTTGCTCCTATGCCAGTTGGCTATCAAATGTCAACTGAAGTTAAAACAGTGCTACAAGCTGTTCAGAGAATCGATCAGAGTCAGCAAATTACTGTACTACGCAATACTGTAGTAAATATGGGCTTCGATCCGTCTGTGGCTGATAACAAACAGGCAGAAGTCATAAACTTTAAGTTTCCACGTGCATCTCTAAGTCCCAAATTTACTATTGAGGGAGTTACAGAACCGACAGTGCTGAAATACATTGAAGCGATGAATGCAGATAACTTTGAAGCTGCTGTTGCTTTATTTGCTAACAATGGTGCGCTGCAACCACCATTCCAAAAACCAATTGTTGGTCGAGAAGCGATCACTTCCTATCTACGAGATGAGGGACAAGGGTTAGTGATGAAGCCAACCAAAGGCGTTTCGGAAACCATAGAAGATGGTTATACACAGCATAAAATTACTGGTACGGTCGAAACTCCTTGGTTTGGCGGTAATGTTGGGATGAATATTGCTTGGCGATTTTTACTCGATCCTCAAGGTCAAATTTACTTCGTGGCTATTGATTTACTTGCTTCTCCCAAAGAACTGCTTAACCTAACTCGGAAGTAAAATTCCTTTGTCTTAATACAAAAGTAATTGCGCTTGTCTAAGATGATGTTTAAAAAGGGCTTTTTGCTCTCATAGTTAGCAAAGCACTGTATCTTAGTACATAGCTAAAACCTTAATCTGGCGTTGTACTTAACCCAGTGCAGAACTGCAAATTTATCAATTTCGGGACTTTTAAAACATCCTCTAAGTGCTATGACGCTCATCAAATAAAATCTCAATCAAAGCTCGGTTCTATTAGAACCGAGCTTTAGTCAAATGTAGACAAACTAGTGTAACATAGCGCAACGCATCTTACAGAGGGATGCGATCGCATTACATACAATCATGCTGCCTCAATATCAGATTCCAACGTGCCGAAGAGAGATTTCATAAAAGTTAGTGTCTCATTGTCATCCATTAGTAGTTTCCGTACAGCCTTCTCATACTGTTCACGGTTTTGAAACCCAAGTTCTTTTGCGATCTTGTCTAGGGCAGGCGTTTCGCGAACCGGATATTGTGAGATAATTTCTGCCAAATTGCCAGCATCAAGTGCATTTTGTAACCTTTCACGTTCTGCTGTGACAACACTAACCCCATCAATATAAACATTTATGGGTTCACCATTAGCAATTTGTTCTCTTCGAGGCAAATGCCGAAAAAACTCTTCACGAAGAGCCTTTTCAGCAGTTCGCTCACTCAAGCGTTGAACATGTGGCTGGACTGCTGCAATCGCAGCAGTTTTGGCATTAGCGAGACGAGTAGGAGCGTCATCTCCAGTAACGACTGCATAGCGCTGTGCAACAAGGTCTTGAACGGATGGATGGTAATAGATCGACTCGACAGAGAAGACCGAAAGGGCATATACACCCTTCTGTTTGAGCTGGTTAATGTCCGCTTCCGTCCGTCGGTCGTTATCAACGATACCAAAAGCATGAAGCCAGTGAAGATCGCCAGCGTCCCGGATGCTGGAAACAGCATGTTCAACATCACGGCAGTTCGATTTAGCAACAACGGAGACGTTTGGAAACACTAGACTGTAAAGCGGTTTATCAAGGCTTCGTTCGGTGCCTTCGATGAATAGGAGCTTTCTGCGTGCGCCAAGGATGTCCTTTTTGAGGTCATCATCGATCTCAGTGTCGAGGGGAACAAGATCCGCGTCCCAACCACTGACGGAAGATCCAGCATAAGTGCAGCCTCGGATAAGCAGTGTACGTGCGCCCGGATTATCGAGGGGCAGCATCACGTCGTGCGTAGACACAATGAATGCACAATCATGCCGTATGGAGAACAAATGTGTTAGGAGCGGTGAAATGATGGAGCGATGAAGGTGGCGCTCCGGCTCATCAATTAGTAACAATGTACCGTTCTTAACAGTCAGTACGTTTGCCGCGATTAATAAGGCATTACGTTCGCCGTCCGAAAGCTCCGCAATGCTGTAGGGGGTGCCGCCACATTTGCTTGCAACTACCTGAGCGCTCTCAACGACAGATATCTCAATAGGAATATTTGAAAGACGTAGAAGCTCATTGATGAGCTTTATAGGAGCATCTTTCTTTGAAAGAGTCTTTGCAAGCTCAATGTTGTTACTATCGACTGCACCGGCAATTGATCGAGCACGCACGTTTTCGGCGTCAATGAGGTCATAGATCGCAATGCTCGTGCGTTGTGTAGCGTAATCGTCTCTCCAGCGCGAGTGTAGACTGGTGTCTACGCTTCGCATAGTGGATTCATAGTCTTGCTTTTGCTTGGGTGATAAATCCATTGCATTGGAAGAAAACCAATTTTGGCGATGTGCCGATATTCGTCGCGCATTAGCATGATAAGGAGTATATAACTGTTGCATCAAACTGGACTTGCCAGTACCGTTAGCACCAAGAATGAATAGGTTTTCTCCCACGCTGACAGTGAGATTGATTGGTTCGCCAGCAGAGCAAGGAATAGTCAAATTGAAGGTCACGGCGTGTTACCATTTAGACTTTTGTAATTATAGACAATGTACAAGGCAAAAAAGGATGGTAGTCGCCCGCAAACTGCCTAACTAGTTTTACAAAATACAGTTTTTTATTGTATTTTGCTATACCCATTTTCGATTTGAAATTTTTACTATGACCATAATCTGATTACTGCATCGGGAAAATAGATAAAGTCAAATTTAGTTAGCAAAAGCTGCTTTTACTTTCTCAAACTCCAGTTTGCTTTCTCATTTCGGTGTTTTCCGTAAGCAAAAGCAGCTTTTACTTTCTCAAACCCCAGTTTGCTTTCTCATTTTGGTGTTTTCCGCAAGCAAAAGCAGCTTTTACTTTCTCAAACCCCAGTTTGCTTTCTCATTTTGGTGTTTTCCGCAAGCAAAAGCAGCTTTTACTTTCTCAAACCCCAGTTTGCTTTCTCATTTAAGTAGTTCGCGCAATCTGCTGTAATTATCTCTGTGTAGCAAAAAACATTACAGATTTGCCGGAATTCTCTCAGGCTGATCTATACGGAAATTTTTTAAGGTAAAGAATATTAACCGTACTGTATTAGAAGGTGTAGATCGTGGCTCGGAGAAAAAGAACTTCCTCAGTGTTAGAAAGAGCAGTGCGTCGTGCGGCTAGCATAAACTCTATCGATCCAAGTTTAGATTTAGGCAATGGACTCACCTTACCTGCCTTCTCAACCCTGATCGAAACGATGCGAACTAAAGAAAATGCATATAACAGTGCGCTTTCTAGCTTGGATAAATTGTATCGGGAAATGCTGGAAACAGAAGACGAACTGGGAGATATGACAGAACACATGCTAATGGCAGTTGGAACTCGATATGGCAAAAGTAGTGTAGAGTACGGTATGGCGGGAGGAGTTCCTAAAAAACAGCGTCGTAAAAGACTACGAGGCGAGTCACCAACTCCCAGTAATGAGCAACCTTCATTCGTTGCCAGTGTGGAGGGCAAGAATGGAAAGAAACCAGCAGCGACAACTTAGGATGTGCGTTATTACTGAAAATGAGGGGAACAGGTATCAGGCTTGGGTTTGGGGAAAAGGTTAAAGGGGAAGGGTTAAAGGTTTTTTCTTTCCCTTTTCCCCTTAACCGATAAGTATTAGCTGCAACCGAACATATTAGATGCGATCGCACCTCAGATTTTCCATCAGGTACACTTTTATAGAGACTTGATCCGTTCTACGCCACCCCATATTTCAAAAAACCGTTTAGTTTCAGCTTCTATCTCTGAAATTGTTCTTGGCTTTCCATTGCCAGAACCCGGAAAAACAATATAAACGATATCCTTGGCAATTCCTCGCCTGACTCTTGATTGTACTAATGGATCGTTTCCAACAGCCTGAGACAAAGCTATTGAACCCTCTCCAATCTGGTTTTTAGGGCCAACATCAGCATAAATTGCAAAAGCGAGTTTTTCATTGTTAGTGTTGTAAACAACTGCAAAATCTCCTAATTTAACGCCTGTAGCCTTTCTAAAATCACCATTTCCCGGAAGAACAATATACGGAATCTTTGTTGAATCAACATATCGATGTGGATCTTGTTTAACAAATCCAGAGTCAAATAATGCAGTTGTAGAAATATAGTATCCAGGATATGGATCGGTACTACTTTGAATAAATGGATTGCCGTTGTTATTTACAGCTAGTGCCCACCAGTTATTTGGACTCCCAGCATTTGCCAAAAAATCAATCCCTTTATCTGCGGGGTGATAAGCATTAGGCGCACCATCAGCATTAATGCTCATACCTGCTTCATAGAAAAATGCAGATTCTCCATTTGCCTGGAGAATGGGAATGTCACCAATTTTAAGAACAGTCTCGATCGAAAATTTTGTGACTGGACTAAGAAATTTTTGAGCGACAAAACCTTCTAAAGTTTTTCCTTCAAGGATAGTTGCAACCTTCCACCACTTGTCATTATCCGAATTTTTTATTTTAGATACAATATATCCTTTTGGAAGAGTTGCTATTTGATTAGCTTCATCAACAATCGGTGCTGAACGTATATTCAAACTATCTGATGTTACTTGAAATTGCTGCATAAATTACTCCAAATTTAAAAGTTGAACTGATGAAACTACATTAAAAAAACCAAATTTTGTGCTGATGCTATTACTAATATCTAGAACGTCTCAAACTCTGATTTTTTTGTGTCACGCCAGCGACAATTGGGAGTCAGCCAGTTAGGTGGGTAATGCCTGATTTCCCTGTGGGGAAACAAGGCGAATACAGGAGAAGAAACCCCCGCAACGCACCCTAAATCTAAATGTCACTTACTAAATTAAATCGCTGGATTTAGATCCCTGACTTCTTACAGACACCCGGAGGGTAGAAGTTGGGAATCTGGGCAGCAATTTTTGCTTAAGAAAGTACCATTTCACCCTAAAGCCGCCTTTGACTTGACAAAAAAATTTCAACAAACGTGAGTATGCGAACATCTTGGGAACTATAGAAGCAAATCAGCACAATTTTCAGCTTCCAGTAATGAAGACTCCCTATTTCAGCAAAGCTAAAGCGTTACCATTACAGATTGTTCTTATTGTTCCCTTCCTTATCCAAATTTTTGCAGCAGTCAGCTTAGTAGGTTATTTGTCTTTTAAAAATGGACAAAGAGCAGTTAACGACCTAGCCGAACAGTTGATAGAGCGCACCAGCGATGTCGTCGATGAACACCTGAAGTCTTATCTTTCCATTCCGCAAACACTTAATCAGATCAACGCAGATGCTATTCACAGGGGACTATTGGATGTGAACGATCGCGAAACCCTTGGCAAGTATTTCTGGGATCAGATGCAGGCTAATGACCTAACTTATATTGGTATTGGACTAACAACGGGTGAGGGGCTAGGAGTTGCTCGTTATGATGGCAAAACCATTACTATTGATGATTGGACTGCCAAGCTTCCCAATAATACTTTCACTTATGCCACAGATAATCAAGGTAATCGAACTCAAATAAATACTCGATGGACTTGGAACAATTTTACTGAATCTTGGTATACCCAACCCATCGCTGCTGGTAAACCTATTTGGGCAAAGATTGCGACTACAAATTTGCCAACGGGACCTTACATCAGCGCCTCTGCTAGTCGTCCGATTTATGATTCGCAAAATCGCTTATTAGGAATGATTGCAACAGACATTCACCTATTGAAACTCAGCCACTTTTTACGCAGTTTGAATATTAGTAAGTCTGGGCAGGTGTTCCTTTTGGAGCGGGATGGCAAATTAATTGCCAGTTCTGCTAAAGAGAAGCCTTTTGTCGTGGTCAATCAAGAGATCCGGCGATTGCACGCGATCGATAGTTCTAACCCAATCATCCAGAACGTTGCCGGACATTTCCAAACCTCTGGGTTTGGCTCTATCACCCAAGACACAGATTTTCAACTTGAGATGGAAGGAAAACGGCATTTTGTCCATGTTTTACCTTGGCGTGACAAATATGGCTTGGATTGGCTGATGGTAGTGAGTGTGCCAGAAAACGCATTCATGGCACAAATTAACGCCAACACGCGCACCACGATCGCTCTTTGTTTGGGCGCATTAGTCGTTGCCTCAGTGATGGGCGTGTTTACCTCTCATTGGATTGTCCGCCCGATTTTGCGTTTGAATTGGGCAAGTGAGGCAATGGCATCTGGTAATTTCAATCAGACATTAGAAACTAGCCCCATTCAAGAACTTAATACCCTATCTAACTCTTTCAACCAGATGGCAGGGCAATTACACGAATCCTTTAGTGCTTTAGAGAAAAACAAAGAAGAACTAGAAGAACGGGTAGAAGAACGCACTACTGAACTTAAAAATGCATTAGGAGAATTGCAGCGTACTCAATCTCAAGTTATTCAAAGTGAAAAAATGTCTAGTTTGGGACAATTAGTGGCTGGAGTTGCACACGAAATTAATAATCCAGTTAACTTTATTCATGGCAACCTCGCCCACGTGCAGGAATATACTCAGGATTTATTAGCACTGATGCAGTTGTATCAGCAATATAATCCCTACCCTGCTGCTGAAATTCAAACCGTTGCTGAAGAAATCGATCTAGAGTTCTTGCAGGAAGACTTGCCAAAAATGTTGTCTTCAATGAGAGTAGGCACCGATCGCATTCGCCAAATTGTACTGTCGCTGCGGAATTTCTCTCGCATCGATGAAGCGGAATTTAAACGGGTCGATATTCATGAAGGCATCGACAGTACTTTGATGATTTTGCAGCACCGCCTCAAAGGGAAACCAGAACAACCTGAAATTGAGGTGATTAAAGACTATGGCACTGTACCCCTAGTAGAATGCTATGCCGGACAACTCAATCAGGTATTTATGAATATTTTAGTAAATGCAATTGATGCTTTAGAAGAAAATAATACTAAGCTTACCTATCAGGAAATTAAAGAAAATCCCAGCCAAATTAAGATTCGCACATCGGTAGTTAATTCAACGTGGTTAGAAGTGGCGATCGCAGATAACGGAATCGGTATTTCCAAAGATTTACAGCAACGAATATTCGATCCCTTTTTCACTACCAAACCCGTTGGCAAAGGAACCGGCATGGGTATGTCTATCAGCTATCAAATTGTCACAGAAAAACATAACGGTAAACTGGAGTGTTTCTCAACTCCTGAAAAAGGAACCGAGTTTATCATTCAGATTCCTCTGCGGCTAAGGAATGGTTGAAATATGAATTATGGCTGAGGCTTGGGGGAACAGGAAGATGTAGATAGTTTTGAATTATACAGCAGATTTCAAGTTGAGGAGGGGTACACTTCATTGACTTGGAAAGTGCTGTTAGTAACAATACCTTTGCTAATTTACGAAGCTTGAGCAATGATTTGCTGTTTAAAGCGATCGCTCGCTATTATTGATAATACACCAACCGCTCTTGTCACTTCGCTGCTATAGTCGGTCAAGGTATATCAGAGAATATGTCTATTATGAAGTTTTTTTGTTGGTAAAAGAATATACAATGAAGTTTTTTTATTGGTAAGAGAATATATAAATTTTGGGCGCTAACAGATTATACAGTTGAACAGATAGTTCAAATCAGAAGTTCTGTTTGTTAAAAAATTTATGCAAATACATCAGGTGATTGAAACCTACGATCGCGGATCGATGGATTATGACGCAATTATGAAGCGTTACTGGCACATTGAGCGCGAACCCTTAATTGCTTCCTTGCAGCTAAAACCAGGACAAACTGTCCTAGATGCTGCGGTAGGAACTGGTCTTAATCTTCCAGCCTATCCTGAAGATGTACGTGTCGTCGGTGTCGATCTTTCTGAGAAGATGATGGATGAAGCACGTAAAAAGCCCGTATCCGCAGACATCACCTTTAAGGTATCGGATCTCTGCAATCTTGATTTTCCTGATAATAGTTTTGATGCAGCAGCATCGGGATTTACCCTCTGTGTCGTTAGCGATCCAGTCCGCGCCCTTGCAGAGATTCTGCGAGTTACTAAGCCTGGTGCCTTGATTGCCATTCTCGATTACTGCAAATCACAAGATCCAGAAATTCAGAAATGGCAAGAATTAATATCAGATAGTAGTTCACAGCTAGGCTTCCCAACTGGCAAGATCAAGTGGAATGCATTGATGGATTATGACGAATTGATTTACAACAGCAAGCTTCCCATTGAAGTGCTTGCAGACGATCGCATCGAAAGTCCAAACCCATTTTTATGTGGTTGTCAATTACTGCTTAAAAACTCAAAAGCTTAAAGGCAATAGGATCGCACTCTTGTTCAATGAGTGCGATGTCTACAAAAAGCTGCTTCGTATATACGCAGATATTTTAATTCGAGTTGATCATCAGGGGTAAATAGGCTGCGCTTACGGAGGCTGGTTGAAAAACAATTTCTACGCAATCAAGCGATGGGACTACCGAGTAAGACTAGGATCAACCTTCTTCAGGTAATCTCGAAAGATTTGATGTGCGGTTTTGTGGTTTCCTTCAGGAGTCATATCGGACAACCACCAAATGAAACTACTTTGATAACATCTTGGTTCATCTGTTGCAACTAATCGACCAAGGTGTTCACAATTCCAGCCAGTGAAAGTGTACTCCCAATTAGCAAAAACATGAAGGGCTTGTTTGAGCCGCTCAATTGTTTGCTTCGGCTCAAAAGCAATATGGTCAATGCCAACAACAAATTTTGACTCCCTTCTTTCAAAGGAACACAACCCACGACCTGTATCAAAAATGCGTGTATCTGACAGACCAATCCCATAATGCCAAAACGGATCAGGTGGATTTTGCCAGTTAAGTAAACGTCCATATCGCTGACTTAAAGGGTCAGCAAGACAGTCGATTTCTTGTATTGTCTTTTCAACTTGCTCTAAGAATAAAGGCATACACGAAGACGGAAATTATATATCTGTTTATTGTACAAATAATTATGTATATTTTTTTAGAGCAGATACATATAATTTTCGGTATGCCTCTGGCTGACACATAGCTTACTAAAGCAGGGTTTGTTGTTGTTCACGTAACGCACCTTGCATGATCGATGCGATTCCCGGATTTCTCACAAGTGGTTTTTAAACAGTTCTATAACATGTTGCCAAGCATCAGGAGCAGCTTCAGGATTGTAACTTGGGTGTTGTTCCATAAATGGGTACTTGTCTTTGAAAAATCCGGCGAAGAATCCATGTCCGGCGTCGTATCGAAATACACGATAATTGATTTGATGTTTCTTTAATTCTGCCTCAATTTGCTCGTTTTCTTCCTGGGAAACTAATGTATCTCTTGTACCAAAAAATGCATAAATAGTACCTTGGATTTCCGAGGTGCGATTAATGGTTGGAGTGTCTTCACCATAACTAGCAGTGGTAATCCCGCCACCATAAAACGAAGCTGTGGCTTTAATATCGGGTAAAGTCGCAGCCATATAAGCGACATGACCGCCAAAACAGAAACCAATCACACCAATTGCATTATTTTTGACATTGGGTAAAGTTTTGAGATAAGTAATGGTAGCTTGAATATCGCTGAATATCTCTTGATACTTCACTTGTTGATAATATTCCAAGCCCAGCCTATAGCTTTCTGGACTAAACCCAACATCTTCAGCACTAAAGTCAGCCTGAAAACCGGGAGCAATACGTTGATACATCGCCGGAGCTATTGCCACGTATCCTTGTTTGGCGATTAATTCTGTAATATCTCGAATATTACTATTGATTCCAAAAATTTCTGGAAAGACTATAATCGCGCCAAAAGTCCCTTTTTGTGCTGGTTGAGCTAAGTAAGCATCGATTTCTAAGTCATCGTTGGGTACTTTGACATAGGAGGTGTTAATTTCGATGTTTGTTGTTTCTAGCATCTTTGTTTCGGCTGATTTTATACCAACTCATTTATTTTGACTGGTTTTCGGCACTGACCGGCACAAACATCAGAAGTATTGCTCTCCTCACCTCAACCATGACTTTACAGCTATGAGCAGATCAAAGAAATTTCTAACTTTTGAATAGATACCATCTCAAACTTCTGGAAGATTACAAGGGTTTTTGATTTGTGCGACCTTACATAAAGTAAGCATAAAGACTCAAAATTAATAACCAGAAGAAAAAACAATGCCAGATCAAAGTTTTAGAACAGATATTCCAGAAGTTGACCCAACAGAGATTGAAGATACTCGAACTGCGATCGCTGACGAACATCGCTCGTTCCTAGAAAAAGTCCAGGTCAAAGCCGGATTTGCAGATCCCTATGATGCAAGAGACTTTACCGAAGTTGTATTTCGCGTCATGCGCGACTTAATGACCACAGAAGCCAGCGATCGCGTCGAGTCAGAACTACATACAGAGGCAGTGCCTACTGATGAGAAAGCACTCCAGTTTGAAGTGTCCGATCTCTGGAAAGACACCAATCCAATTGTGGGATTTTTGAGCCGGGTTCGTCCACCCTGGCAAGGCCCAGGCATCTTCAAGATTGATTCCGATCGCTTCCTGTTCCGAGTTGCTAATGAAAGTGGAATGCCGCGATCGGTCGAACGAGAGCAAGCGGTTAAAGCAGTGTTTTCTGCCACCAAAGACGAACTTTCCGAAGAGCGGATTCAGGAAATTGCTAGCTGGCTACCTGACTATGTACGTCAGCTTTGGGAACAAGCCTAATTAGAAGTATAAAAAAGTCAAGCCTGTTTGCGATCGTTATTCGCAAACAGGCTTTTTAAATAGATTTAGCCTACAGCAAACTCTGTATACTGTCGTACATGAGGTGCATGATATGCTATCACAATATCTTGCTTAGGCACTCCCTCGCTCACGAGTTGATCTGCGATCGCATCCTCCGTTCCATCATGCTGCACCCAAATTTTTCCATCTTTAATATCTAGATGCAGCACACAGCCATAAATCCGGGTACTACTATCCTTCCATCCCACATGCACAAGCTGATAGTGGTCTTTTGTAGTATCAAAAATGGTTTGACTTTCTATTGGATCGCTATTAGAACGCAACTTTGCTCGCGCCGTCAATAATTTCTGAATTAGTTCACGATACAAATTTAGCTTATCCATTCTGCAATCTCCTGTTTTTGTGTGTCATACACCAAAAGGGGAATTTTGTTACGGACAATAACCGTTTGAATAAATGGATATCTGAAAAATCGCTTATAAACGTCGAGGGGAACTGCCAAATACAACCTCCGCTCTGGATCATCATCTTCCAACGCAATGCGGTAGTTAATAAATTGTCCAATTGCAGTATGGAACTCAGAAATAGTTGAGGGTGCCAAAAACGTTTTGATTTCAACTGCAATCTTTTCCTCATCCTTGGTCGCTGCTAGCAACAGTTCCGCACCCAAGTCTATGTAAAAATCAACAAACCCCAAATCAATGTGGTACGGATCATGAGTAATTATCCACCCTTCCTTCTCAAGGGCAGTTCTAACCAGTTCATGAAATCTATCTCTTGCAGACATCGTAGACAGCTAACCAGAAAGATAAAGTCTTTTGTAGAAAAAAGAATATAAATATATACCGCAGGATTATATCACCTCACAAGTAAATCTGTGACAAAATAATATTGTTGTGTTATAGCTAATGCGATCGCCTAAGACCTATGATTTCTACCATCTCGCGCCGCTACAGCTTGGATGAATATCGTGCGATCGAAGAAAAAGCCGAAGGACGGAGTGAATATCGAGATGGAGAAATTGTACCCATGTCTGGAGGAACGCTCAAACACAGGCGCATCAGTGGCAATATTTTTGCCTTTTTCAAGTTTTTGCTCCGCGATACTGAATTTGAGCCAATTAACAGCGATTTACGGCTGTGGATTCCTGAACATCGACGCGGAGTATACCCAGATGTAATGGCTTTTAACGGCGAACCGCAACTAAATGGCGATCGTTTAGATGAAGTATTAAATCCCGTGCTGATTGTTAAATTTCTATCTCCTTCCACCGCAGATTACGATCGCCAAAGTAAATTTCGGATGTACCGATCAATTCCGAGTTTTAGCGAATATTTATTAGTCGAGCAAGATGAACCTTTTGTGGAACGCTACAGTAAACAAGCTGAAGGTTGGTTGCTCAGTGATTTTAGCAGCTTAGAGGTATCTATTTCTTTAGATTCAGTTAATATTGAATTGCCAATGGCGGAAATTTATCGCGGCGTTGTTTTTGAGTAAATGAATGGACGCTACAGGAGAGATGCGATCGCATTACGACTGTGGACACACATCAAATACCAGTTGTGAACGATAGAAACACACATCAAACTCCAAAAAGAAGTTCATACGTCCTAGCAACAAAGGTACATCATTAGACAAACTCCACGCAAAAACTAAGCGAACAGGCTCAAATGATCCAATCTGAGCAGATACAAGCAAACCTCTTGCTTCAACGGGAGCCAAATTACCAGCTAATGTTACAGAAACCGTCTGTTCTTCCCAAATTGCGCCTAGTTGGACACCAATACTGTATGGCAGAACGCTGACGCTTGCTCCAGTATCTAACAAGCCTGAAACGTCTACTGATGAGCTTGCGGGGCTACAAAAAGGGCTAGGATGCAGATAAAATAAGCCTCATAGCCCTCTCCCCTTGCTGGTAGTACTTACGCTTATTAGGATTTAGTGTCAATAATTTGGCGACTAATTCATAAGAATTTTCCATAAAATTGACCCAGTTAGATCCATATAATCCAATATAAAAACTACTATGTCGTCGAACAATCCGCCCAGATTCTTTAATTCGTCCGACATATTTTTGAACACCCATACGTTTAATTTTTTGACCAGATATAGTTGCAGCGGTATAGGCAAGTGAGATTAATAATATTAATGAAATTAGCCGTTGTCCTGATACATTAGTATCTTCTAAGTTGTAACCACCACTCTTAAAATCTCTAAACATCTCTTCAATATCAAACCGTTTTTTATAAGCTTTAATACTCGCCTCTAAAGTATCAAAATTAGTGAGAATAAACCAGCCTTCTTCTGGGGCGGCTCCAAAGCGTTTACGTTTCCATTTACCAGCAAGGTTAAAACTGATAAATCCTGTAGACTTTGTATATTTAACCCCTTGATAAAAAAACGAAACTCCAGGCGATAAACCTGAATCTTTTAATTGCAGCCAAATCTCCGGTTCTATTTCTATAAAAGTATCTTTCTTTATACGTAAACAAAAGTACACTTGCTGCTCTGTAAGCCAGTTAGCCAATTTCAGTGAACAGAATTCGCGGTCTCCTAGCACAACAGTTTTATAAGTTTTAAACAGGGGTAGCGCTTTATTAAAAACAACTTTTTGTTCGTCAAAATTACTCGAGCCTAACTTGTCTAATAACTCCAAATATATTGGAATAGACCTTTTATCCCAAACCACACTAATCATTAATAGGTTAATGCATCCCCAATTAGTCCGGTCTATAACTACATAAACAACTTCAGTCAAAGGAAAATATATTTCTAGCCAGCTTTTAACTATGGGAAACCATATTTCTTCAACATTTATGTAATTCAGAGATAAAAAACGTTGAATCTTTTTTCTTCTACTCTCAAACAATATTGGAATAGGTAAAGCTGTAGCCAATGTCTCAAGGCTTACAGTTTTAATAGATTGTAATAAATTTATCAGGATTTTTAGTAATAAATATTCTGCACGTCCCAATTCTCGCTTGAGGTTTGTTTCGTAGAATTCTGGTAACATTATCATTAAATAGAGCTTATTGAGAATTAATGCTCTTTTTCTTTTACCATAAATTGCTACACTACTTGCCATATATCTATTCCAGGGTATTTTGTCTCCCCTCAAGACTGATGAGTTACGATAGGTTAATATTAATGGTAGCTTTGGCAGCGCATCAGGAACACCAAATGTATCATATCCCTCTGTAAAGGAAAATCTTTGAGGATTAACCATTGTGCATTTATTCGTCCGACTCTAGCAGTTGAGCAAGTTGATGTGCAGCTGCGTGGGAATTAAGTGGCGACCAAATAGGATAGGTTGCACCCTGCTCTAATGATGGTTCCTCATCTCTAGATAATTCTGAAACTAAAAACTGCATAACTTTCAGTTTGTCTGCACGAGTTAAATTTCGCAAGGTAGGAAATAGCTCTACGGCGTTCATAATTGTCATGCTGGAGATGAATCAACATTTCTATCTTTCCACAAATTTTATCAGGCTGCGATATCAGCTTTGTAAATTTGAGGTCATACTGCGTTGTACTTTGCAACAATGCACCTTATGGGAGGGGTGCGATCGCATTCACTGTTAACGGTTGAGGTTAGGGTTTGCTAAAGATGATTTCAGGACTTACACACTCAGGCTACAAGAGAGAGGCGATTGCACTTGTTGTTTCTTTAGATTTAAGATAATTACCATATATCGAAGTTTCTCTCACCTGTATAATCTGCTTTATGTAAAAGTGTTTGAACCATTACGTGACCATCTTCAACCTGCCTCATTCTATCTCTAAGAGCTTCTAGTTCAAGGGTTGTCACTATTTCAACCTCAGTATCTGGAAATATTTTGATTGTTTTACTAATGCTGACCACATCTTTTCCTAGTAACTGTCGAAGAGAATCTACATCATGTTCACACTCAGACCTAAACTTATATGAGCGCAGCTTTAAAGGATCTAACCCAAATAAATCGGTAATGCTGTCTAGATCGCTCGCTACATTAGTAAATAAGTCTAAAAAGCTTCGTTCAAGTTTTGCAATGCTTTCTGGTTTACCTAGCATTTTTCTAAATTCATCATAACCCACTATGCCTAATTCAGAGTTATAGATTAATGAAGAAAGAATACAGTCTAGTTGCCTAATATCATAATCTAAGCGTTGCTTTTGAGCATTCGGAGCTAATTCCGACATAGAATTCATATAAAGAATATCAATAATCTTAATTGTGTCGTCTTGTTTGACCATGACATTCTCTTCATGTAAGTCCATATGAACTAACCCTTGAGAATGAATATGCTTAATTCCAGCAAGAATTTGTTCACCAATGTTAAAAGCCTCCTTAGCTGTGAGCTTTACTTCTATTCTTTGTCTCAGCGAAACACTATCTATGTGTTCCATAACAATACATTTTTTTCCTTTTTCAGAATCAGGGAGTACAAGATATTCAATAGAGTAAACGTCCACGACGTTTGTGTGCTTGACCCTAACAAGAGCTTGGGCGTGTTGCAATATAGTAGATACACCTTCTCCTGACTCTCGGATAACTTTGATAGCCACATTTCTTCCTATCTCATCATTTCCAGCCCAAATATCTCCAAACATTCCATGACCAATAGATTCTTTAAAAGTAATGTCCATGTTTTTTTCCTTTAATAACACATCATACAATAATGCTAAATTTATTATTAACACTCAATATTTATTGATACGATCTCTCTTGGCTGCGCCTCCGCATAATATCTTTGCCTGTTATTCACAATTCAAATTCAATTGTATTGCTAATTTAAGTTATACTCCTTAGTTAATTTTAAATTTTGCAGTCATACTGTGATGAAATTATAATCAATGCATGACTCCTTTTTTATTGTATGTAGATGCTGTATGGCTAGCAAAAGTCACTAATGATAGTTCTTTACCCAAAAACCATAGCAAATTATATAAAATTGTTATGATTTATCAGTAAATTTAACTTTGCTTATAAACCATTTCCATTCTCAACTTCTCAATCTCTAATCTCAATTTGTCATTTTCAATCATCAACTTAGCGTTCTCCTCTCTAATCAAATCAACTTCATTTCTCTTACTCAACGCCTGATTAATCGCTAACTTCCGCATATCTAGCGAAAACCAACGCTGATAAGTTTGGGTATGAACTTGCACACTATGCCCTAAATTATCCGCAGCCGCTTTAATTGGTATTCCCAAAATATGCGCCCGAATTGCCCAAGCGTGACGTAAATCATAGGGTTTAAAATCTAATCCTATTTTGCGAAACCACCAGCTAACTCGCTGTGTTAACGCCGTTATCTCAGCATGATTAGTGTTATCTTTTTTAGCGATCGCACTCCTCAACATCTCCAAATACTTCGGATTTCTCAAATCAAAGTCATCAATCCATTGCCGATATAATGGTAATGCTTGTCTCTCACCAGTCTTACAATCTTTATCAACTTTCCATGTTACATCTGAGTTTTCTGCACTCAACCACCAATCAATATCAGGATTAATAAAAAGTTCCCGTGGACGTAAACCAAAAACTGCTAACATTCCATACGTCCAGCGCCAAAGTTGCCAGCTATCTTGAACATTCTGATTAACTTGATTACCTCTACTATTTTGGTAATATTCAAACTTGATAATTCCCTCAGATATTTCCACATCTGTAGGTATATTGCGGGAATTATTCTCAGGCATTTTGGAGTATTTAGATAAATCAATTTCGATATTGAATGTCACACAAAATGCAGATATGGCTCTAGCTGCATTATACTTAGCCCATTCCTTATCGATTTGTTCAATTGAACTTATCAAATTTTCAGCAGTTGCCAAATCTTTAAGATTCGTAAATCGCTTTGTGCGGGAAAAGTAATAAAAAAAAGTATGTTCGCTTTTGGTTGTGCGTTTATGAGTTTTAAAATATTCTTCTTCAAATTTTGCAAGTAATTCTCCTATAGTTTTAAACTCTTTTTTAATTGCCTCATTTCCTAAATATTTATCATTCCATTCAAAAGTTTTACGAGCGATTAACTTCCCTAACTCATAAGCTTCTTCCTCAGCCGTCTTGAGTCCATCTAAGTTAGCGGGAATATTCAAACTGATATTGTATTGCTTTCTCCCAGTTCCATTACTGTCCTTGTCTCCCGGTTTAATTGGCAACGTCGCTCGTAATTGCAGACTTCCATTCGATTCTCTAATTGTCACCTTTGCCTTTGCAGACTTCAAACGCAGATTAACTTTCTCTAATTCCAGTAGTACTTTCGTTCTCATGTGTTCTTTTTGCTGCTGTGCTTGCAGAGATGAGCAAAAAAACAGGCGATTTTTTTATCGCCTTGGTTCAGGACAACATTTAGATGATGCGTGAGTCCTGAACCTAGTTATGCTGTGTTTTTAGCCTATATTTAGCCTAAAAATAAATGTGTTATCAGCGAACAATGCTTATCGCTGACACTGTTTACTGCAAACATTAGGCTGTTGAAAAGAATTAAACCACAAAAAGGATTACTCCGGCCCTTATCACGGTTATGACGGCTTCGCCATCTTCGCTCGTGATATGGACTTGGCACTCAACAGCCCAACCTGGGGATTAATTGGCGCTCCTTGGAATGAAAAAGCTCAGGCTAAGAAGGCTGAAGCTAAGGCTGCCGTTTAGGGAAATGGGAGAGTGAGATAAGTAAGGATAACCTGGGGCTAAAACCCCAGGGGGGAGTTGGGAATCCAAAATTCAAAACTGAAAAATTAAAATTTCTTTTGATTTTTGCATTTTGAATTTTGAATCATATTCCCATCTCCCTTGTAAAGACGCGATTAATCGCGTCTCTCCCTCCTCAATCAGTAAAAGAATTCAGTAACCTTGGAGATCTAGAAATGCCTCAGAATCCAGAAAAAATTCAAGATCACGTCGAGTTATTCCACCAGCCTGAGTACCAACAGCTATTTGAAAACAAAAAGCAGTTTGAAAACGGTCACGAAGCCGAAGAAGTACAACGGGTTGCAGAGTGGACAAAAGGTTGGGATTATCGTGAAAAGAACTTCGCTCGTGAAGCTTTAACCGTTAACCCTGCTAAAGGCTGCCAACCACTAGGAGCAATCTTTGCTGCTGTTGGTTTTGAAGGTACTCTACCTTTCGTTCAAGGTTCTCAAGGTTGCGTTGCTTACTTCCGCACCCACTTAACCCGTCACTACAAAGAACCATTCTCTGGTGTATCTTCTTCAATGACTGAAGATGCAGCCGTGTTTGGTGGTCTGCAAAACATGATTGACGGCTTGGCGAACTCTTACCAACTCTACAAGCCCAAGATGATCGCTGTCTGCACCACCTGTATGGCAGAAGTAATTGGTGATGACTTGCAGTCTTTCATCAACAACGCCAAGGAAGCTGGTTCAGTTCCTCAAGATTTCCCAGTACCCTACGCTCACACCCCTAGCTTTGTTGGTTCCCACATCACTGGTTACGACAACATGATGAAGGGAATTCTTTCTAACCTGACAGCAGGTCATAAGAAAGAAACCAGCAATGGTAAGATCAACTTCATCCCAGGTTTTGACACCTACGTAGGCAACAACCGCGAAATCAAGCGGATTGCTTCGCTGTTCGGCTTTGACTACACAATTCTAGCCGACAACAGCGACTACTTGGATTCACCCAACACAGGTGAATTCGATATGTACCCAGGTGGAACAAAGCTAGAAGATGCAGAAGATTCAATCAATGCGAAAGCTACAATTGCTCTGCAATCACACTCTACCCTCAAAACCCGCGAGTACATCGAAAAAGAGTGGAAGCAACCAACCACAGTTTGCCGTCCTTGGGGTATTAAGGGTACTGATGAGTTCTTGATGAAACTCAGCGAATTGAGTGGTATCCCCATTCCTCAAGAATTGGAAATCGAACGCGGTCGTGCAGTTGATGCCATGACTGACTCCCACTCATGGATTCACGGCAAGCGCTTCGCTATCTACGGCGAACCAGATTTAGTATACAGCGTAGTTGGCTTTATGCTAGAAATGGGTGCTGAACCTGTGCATATCTTGGTTAACAACAGCAACGAAATATTTGAAGCAGAAATGAAAGAACTGCTTGCTTCTAGCCCCTTTGGTAAGAATGCAACTGTTTGGGGTGGTAAAGACCTGTGGCACATGCGTTCATTGTTGTTCACCGAACCAGTAGACTTCCTGGTTGGTAACACCTACGGTAAGTACCTGTGGCGCGACACCAAGATTCCCCTCGTGAGAATCGGCTACCCCATCATGGATCGCCACCACTTACACCGCTACGCCACCATTGGTTATCAAGGTATAATCAACCTCCTCAACTGGACTGTAAACACCCTGTTTGAAGAAATCGATCGCAACACCAACATTCCTTCTAAGACAGATATTTCCTACGACTTGATTCGTTAGAAATTGCGTAGAAACACAACGTGTTAATTAAAGGGCGGGAAATAATTCGTAATTCGTAATTCGTAATTATGAATTATTTCCCCCTTTTTCTTTCTAGCATTTACCCAAGGTATATATAGATGGAAACCATCAATCACACCCACGAACATACTCACACTCATCCTCATCCTAATTACCATCCACCTAACCAGAAAAAACGAGGGTGGTTCAACAATCTTCTTAATCCGTTGCGCCGTGTGGTGGATGGAATTCAGGTTAAAAATAATCGCATCGCTCATCTAATTTGCCAAACAATTCCTTGTTGTTGTCCCTTTGAGCGACAAATTAAATTATTTGGGAAGTGTATTGATATCCCACCACTATGTAAACTCAATCCTTTATATGACGAATTTGTAGGATTGCGTTTTCGCGCTCTATCTTATCTTGCCGATGTCTGTGGAGAGGATGTCACGAGATACATTTGTTAGTCATTGGTCATTAGTCATTGGTCATTAATCATTGGTCATTAGTCATTGGTAGAGACGCGATTAATCGCGTCTGTACAATAGTCAATTCAAATGACAAATGACAAAGGACAATTAACAATTAAGAGAAGAGAGATGAAAAGCACCCAAGGCAAAATCAACGAGCTGCTGACTGAGACAGGATGCGAGCATAATCAGCACAAACAAGCGGAAAAGAAAAACAAATCTTGCGCCCAACAGGCACAACCTGGCGCGGCTCAAGGGGGCTGCGCTTTTGATGGTGCAATGATTGCTCTAGTGCCGATCGCAGATGCTGCTCACTTAGTCCACGGGCCGATCGCCTGTGCTGGTAATTCCTGGGGCAGTCGTGGTAGTCTGTCGTCTGGTCCTCAACTCTACAAAATGGGCTTTACCACTGACTTGGGTGAAAATGATGTCATCTTCGGTGGCGAAAAGAAACTCTACAAAGCGATTCTAGAACTTCACGAGCGCTACCAACCAGCAGCAGTATTCGTCTATGCCACTTGCGTTACAGCCCTAATTGGCGATGATATGGATGCTGTCTGTAAAGCTGCGGCTGAAAAAATCGGTATTCCTGTTGTTCCCGTTATTGCCCCAGGATTCATTGGCAGTAAAAATCTGGGCAACCGTTTTGGCGGTGAAGCTTTATTAGAATATGTTGTCGGAACAGCAGAACCGGAACATACAACGCCCTATGATATTAACTTAATCGGTGAATACAACATCGCCGGTGAAATGTGGGGAGTAACACCACTGCTAGAAAAATTAGGCATCCGTATTTTGTCTAAAATTACGGGCGATGCTCGCTACGATGAAATTCGCTACGCCCACCGCGCCAAGCTCAACGTCATGATCTGCTCGCGAGCGCTGCTCAATATGGCGAGAAAGATGGAGGAGCGTTACAACATCCCCTACATTGAAGAGTCTTTCTACGGCATCGATGATATGAATCGCTGTCTGCGAAACATCGCCGCTAAATTAGGCGACGCTGATTTACAAGAGCGGACAGAAAAGCTAATTGCAGAAGAAACGGCTGCTTTAGATTTGGCACTGGCTCCTTATCGCGCTCGACTCAAAGGTAAGCGGGTTGTTTTATATACAGGTGGTGTTAAGAGTTGGTCGATTATCTCGGCTGCTAGAGACTTAGGTATTGAAGTTGTTGCTACCAGTACTCGGAAAAGTACTGAAGAAGATAAAGCCAAAATCAAGAAGTTGATTGGCAACGACGGCATCATGCTGGAGAAAGGCAACGCTCAGGAATTGCTACAACTGGTTAAAGACACTCGCGCAGATATGCTGATTGCAGGTGGACGTAACCAATATACAGCTTTGAAAGCTCGAATTCCTTTCCTTGATATCAACCAAGAACGCCACCATCCTTATGCAGGTTATGTGGGAATGATTGAGATGGCGCGGGAACTGTACGAAGCTTTGTATAGCCCGATTTGGGAACAAATACGCAAACCCGCTCCTTGGGAAGAAGAGGAAGAAGTTTAATGGCGATCGTTACCGCTTCTAACAAAGCACTGACAGTTAATCCCCTCAAGCAAAGTCAAGCTTTGGGCGCAACCTTAGCCTTTTTGGGATTGAAAGGGACGATGCCCTTATTCCACGGTTCTCAAGGTTGTACTGCTTTCGCCAAAGTTGTCCTAGTGCGGCATTTCCGGGAAGCGATTCCCCTTGCTACGACAGCGATGACGGAAGTCACTACTATTTTGGGTGGTGAAGAGAATGTGGAGCAAGCAATTCTGACTCTGGTAGAAAAGGCTAATCCAGAAATTATTGGTTTATGTACCACTGGGTTAACGGAAACTAGAGGAGATGACATCGAAGGTTTTCTTAAGGAAATTCGCGATCGCCATCCCGAATTGAATGATTTAGCGATCGTTTTTGCACCTACCCCAGATTTTAAAGGTGCGTTGCAAGATGGCTTTGCTGTTGCTGTGGAAAGCATAGTTAAGGAAATTCCTCGCGCGGGTGGACTCAGAACTGAACAAGTCACAGTTTTGGCGGGTTCTGCCTTCACACCTGGGGATGTACAAGAAATCAAAGAGATAGTCACATCCTTTGGATTAGTGCCAATCTTTGTACCTGACCTTGGCGCTTCTCTAGATGGACATTTAGAGGATAGTTACAGTGCGGTTACAGTCAGTGGAACTACCTTAAAACAGCTACGAGAAGTAGGTAGTTCTGCTTTTACCCTGGCATTGGGTGAAAGTATGCGGGGGGCTGCAAAGATTCTGGAAGAACGCTTTGGCACACCTTATGAGGTGTTTGGCGAACTGACGGGATTAGAACCAGTAGATGAGTTTATCCAAGCATTGGCGATTCTGAGCGGTAACAGCGTACCCGAAAAATACCGCCGCCAACGTCGTCAGTTGCAAGATGCGATGTTGGACACTCATTTTTACTTCGGTGCAAAACGAGTTTCCCTCGCACTGGAACCAGATTTGTTGTGGTCTACAGTGCATTTCCTGCAATCGATGGGAGCGCAAATTCATGCGGCGGTGACAACCACGCGATCGCATCTCTTAGAAAAACTCCCAGTTAAAAGCATCACTATCGGCGACTTGGAAGACTTTGAGAGTCTAGCGGGTGGTTCTGATTTGCTGATTGGTAACTCGAATGTGGGTGCGATCGCAAAACGCCTCTCGATTCCTCTTTATCGTCTAGGATTGCCCATTTATGACCGCTTAGGTAATGGTCAATTTACCAAAGTTGGCTATCGAGGCACGATGGAGCTTTTATTTGGTATCGGCAACCTATTTTTAGAGGCAGAAGAAGCGAGAGTTAAGCAGTTCCAAGAGTTCGGAACTGTGAGCGCTGAGTTTTGAATTCTTCTTCAAGAATTCAGAAGTCAGAATTCAGAATTCAGAATGCTTTTCAGAAAGAGTAAAACCTGCCACTGATGGTTTCCCTTTGGCGTTTCCGTAGGGAAAACCACTAAATATGCAGATTTAGTTCTTACTCCTGAATTCTGAACGGTAGTTGCTCTACTTGGGGAGGCCCCAAGACCGCACTACCTCCTCCTGACTCCTGAATTCCTTCTTCCCAATTCAAAATTCAAAACTTTAGAGAGGAGAATTACAATGAAAATAGCCTTCACGACGAGTGACCGAGTTCATATTAATGCTCACTTCGGATGGGCAAAAATGATTGATGTTTACGAAATTACCGATGAGGGATATCACTTCGTAGAAACCCTCAATTTTGAAGGTGAACTCAAGGAAGATGGTAATGAAGATAAAATCAACCCAAAACTTGAGGCAATAGGCGACTGTACGATTGTTTACGTAACAGCAATTGGTGGTAGCGCCGCCGCTCGGTTAATCAAGAAAGGTGTCACCCCAGTGAAGGCGCGATCGGAAGAAGAAGAAATTAGTGAAGTGCTAAACAAGCTAGTGAAAACGCTCAAAGGTAATCCTCCACCTTGGTTGCGTAAAGCTTTACAGCCAAAAACCACAAACTTTGCTGATGAAATTGAAGACGAAGCAACAGTATGACCACAAATAATAGTGTTAACGGAACTGCTACAACTGAAGTCTTGAACTCACCTTTCCTGAAGGTATTAATTAAACAAATCCGTGGTCAAGACAGTTATGGAGTTTATCGTAGTTGGTCGGATGAATTAATTCTCAAACCCTTTATTGTCACCAAACAAAAGAAACGAGAAATCTCTGTTGAGGGAGAAGTTGATCCGATCACACAAGCACGAATTATGGCATTTTTTCGGGCTGTAGCTGCTGGAATTGAACAAGAAACAGGTTTGATATCCCAGGTTGTAGTTGATTTGAGCCATGAAGGATTTGGCTGGGCGCTAGTTTTTTCTGGCCGTCTTTTGCTAGCTGTAAAAACCTTGCGAGATGCTCATCGCTTTGGCTTTGACTCAGTAGAGAAATTAGCAGAAGAAGGAGAAAACTACGTCAAAAAAGGTCTTGATTTGGCGAAACGCTTTCCTGAAGTTGGCAAAATTTAATTAGTCATTAGTCATTGGTCATTGGTCATTAGTAAAAGACACATGACTAATGACAAAAGGTGAAGGACGAAGGACGAAGGACAAATGACAATTGAGGAACTACAGGGACAAATCAGACGCCTCAACAGCAAAGCAGGTCAAATGAAAATGGATCTGCATGATTTAGCTGAAGGGCTACCAACAGATTACAACCAACTTATGGATGTTGCCGCCGCAACTTATGAAATCTATCGCAAGTTAGATGAACTTAAGCAACATCTAAAACAATTGGAGAGTGCTAAATGACTAAAACTATTGATGAATTCAAGAAGCTCGTAGATGCAGAAGAATTTTTCCAATTCTTTAATATGTCCTACGACTTAGAAGTTGTGAATGTACATCGTCTACATATTCTGAAAAAGTTTTCTCAACACATGCAGGAAATTGATGATAATTCTCCTGACTTGAGTCAAGAAGAGAAATTAAATCAATATTCTTTGGCTTTGCAAAAAGCTTATCAGCTATTTATCGAATCGACAGCTTATGAACAAAAGCTGTTCAAAGTGTTTAACGATAAGCCGAAAAATGTAGTCACACTGACAGAAATCACTTCTGATTAGGAGGTATAAATTGGTTAACCTAACGCCTACCGAATTAGAACGCTATCGTCGCCAAATGATGCTTCCGAATTTTGGCGAAACAGCACAGAAACGCTTGAAGTCAGCGACAGTTCTGGTTACAGGTGTGGGGGGATTAGGCGGTACGGCAGCGCTTTACTTAGCAGTAGCGGGCGTTGGGCGGCTAATCCTAGTCCGGGGTGGTGACTTGCGGCAAGATGATATGAATCGTCAGGTTCTCATGACTGATGATTGGGTAGGTAAGCCAAGGGTATTCAAAGCTAAAGAAACTCTGGATGCGATTAATCCTGATGTCCAAGTGGAAGCTGTTCATGATTACATTACCCCGGAAAATGTAGACTCGTTAGTGCAGTCGGCTGATATGGCTCTTGATTGCGCCCACAACTTTACAGAGCGCAATTTGTTAAATGAAGCCTGTGTGCGATCGCGTAAGCCAATGGTGGAAGCTGCAATGAATGGGATGGAGGCTTACCTGACGACGATTATTCCTGGTGTGACTCCTTGTCTATCTTGTCTGTTTCCAGAAAAGCCTGAGTGGGATCAGCGCGGCTTTTCGGTTCTAGGCGCTGTTTCTGGAACACTAGCTTGTTTAACAGCACTGGAAGCTATCAAACTGATCACCGGGTTTAGTCAGCCTCTATTGTCGCAATTGCTGACAATCGACCTAAATCGGATGGAATTTGCTAAACGCCGTTCTCACCGCGATCGCTCTTGTCCAGTATGCGGTAATAGTGCGCCTTGGAGACACGCGCAAGCCAATTCAATGGAACCCACAGCCACAGGTATTGCACAAAATAGTTAATTTTCGTCCCCACCTGAAATCAGAACAACTAATCGCTACAAATCAGGAGACTTCATGGCCGTTATTTTATCAGAAAAAGCAGAATTTCATCTGCGGGCATTCCTCAAAGGTTCCGCACCCGATGCTAATGGCGCAACTAAAGGTGTCCGCATCTCGGTAAAAGATGGTGGTTGCAGTGGCTATGAATATGCGATCGATATCACCAGCAAGCCCCAACCAGATGATTTGGTAAGTCAGCAAGGCAAAGTGCTGGTTTACGTTGATGCCAAAAGTGCGCCGTTATTAGACGGAGTTATCGTTGACTTCGTTGAGGGAGTGATGGAAAGCGGTTTTAAATTCATCAACCCCAACGCAACTGATACATGCGGTTGTGGAAAGTCCTTTAAAACAGACGACGGTACGCCCACTGGTGTACCTTGCAGCTAACATCATTGCGTTAGTACTAAGTCAATTGTAGAGGCTTCCCATAGAAGCACTCCGCAGAGTTTCAATGCTCTTGAGATAGCTTCTAGTTCGCATTGTATCCCTTACCCCTATAGAGAAGCTGACTAAACTTAGCATCTCTGTAAGAAGAAAGGAAGCAAAAAGTAGGATAGGTTGCTCAAAAAGTTCGGGAATTAGACCAACTGTATAACGTTTGAGGAGAATCTGAAAATGGCTACCTACCAAGTTAGATTAATCAACAAAAAAGAAGACCTCGACACCACAATTGAAGTTGACGAAGAGACCACCATTTTAGACGCAGCAGAAGAAAGTGGTATTGAGTTGCCAGCTTCTTGTCAAGCAGGTTCTTGCTCTAGTTGTGTTGGCAAGGTCGTTGAAGGTGAAATTGATCAAGAAGATCAAAACTTCCTAGATGACGAACAGATTTCTAAGGGATTCGCTCTACTTTGTGTCACTTATCCCCGTTCTAATTGCACAATTAAGACACATCAAGAACCCTATCTCGTCTAAACTATTATTTTGGTTGCTGCCTTAAGCAATCAAATAAAAGAAGAAGGGTGAAGGATGAAGATATACTTCCT
This sequence comes from Nostoc sp. LEGE 12454, assembly GCF_056620565.1. Taxonomy (NCBI): domain Bacteria; kingdom Bacillati; phylum Cyanobacteriota; class Cyanophyceae; order Nostocales; family Nostocaceae; genus Nostoc; species Nostoc sp. LEGE 12454. The sequence continues at coordinate 42,081 of NZ_JBWQXL010000022.1, read as the reverse complement.
TCTTCCCTTCACAATTCCTAATTTATAATTTAAATGTTTTCCCCTTTTAGTGTTACTGGCTGTTTATTAGAATTATTAAAAACGGCAGAGCGAGGAATCGTCACCTTCTGTAAAACTTAAGATTAAACAATATTGACAAAACTTATATCAATGGGAATAAGGACAGGGACTCATATTACTTTAAAACAACACTTCCCATCTTTGATTATCAATAGACATCTTACAAAAGTTACTTTTGCCAAGATGTTGGGGAAAGGTTAAAGGTAAAGGGGAAATTCCATCCCTTTTCCCTTTAACCCTTCCCCTTTCCCCACTTCTGCAAGAAGTCTAATATTGAGAATATAGATTTTGTATTAGATTTAGAAAGTGTCCGAATCATTTATGTTCGCATTACTTGATAACTTTATTAATTAACCTTTATGTATAACCTTACTTAGTTATTTATAAAAATAGAATACCCGATATTTTAAATAATTCGGGCATCTATGATTTTCAACTCTTAAAAATCGAGTATGATTGCTGTAATTACGCTTGACTAAGCTCTTACACTCTTTTTATAATCACTTTTAGGAGTTAATCACTAAATTACATAAGTGCAATTCGATATAAAAAATAGAGTGGCTTGTAAAGGAAGCCAACTCTATTTTTTAATCAACAGCAACTATCACATCTGATGATTTAATCACAGCATAAGCCTGCTTACCTTCTGCAAGTGATAGCTTTTCTGCTGATGATTTTGTGATGATTGACACTAGCTCTACTCCTGGCGCTAGTTCTAAAGTTATTTCAGTATTAACTGAACCATGTACAACTTTTTTGACAGTACCCTTAAGAGAATTACGAGCGCTAATTTTCATGTTTTTAATTCACGAATTTGAACTATTTATACTTTAGTAAGTTAGCAAATTTTGATTTCAAAATAGCTTTTTTTAAGATATCTTAATAATTTTGAAATAATTCTCATTTACTTAACAGTGGTACATCTGCTTGACGATAATAACAAAAATGGGCAGCCATTTGCTTCAAAAAACAAGATAAAACAATTAAAAAAAAGTAACTACTGATGAATATTATCATCAATTTAATATGGCAATTTATTATGTATAAATACTGAGGTTATGGCGTATTTGCGTATTTATAATAACTAGGCTAAACAGAGGTTCATATTGTGCAGGATCGAATTAATACAACAAGGCAAAATCTATTTTTTGAACACTTAAGTTCAGGTGTAGGCGTCGGATTTCCTGTTCCTAAAGACTGGTTGCCAATAACAAGTTTTCCTTTACTAATTCTAGTAGGTATGACTGGCGTGGGAAAAAGCACGATCGCAAAAGCTTTGGCTGAAGAAGGCTTGGATTTTACACTTTTACCTAATCGCCGTGTTTTAACCGAACGCGTAATAATTGCGCCAATGTTAAAAATGCAAGAGAAACTCATGCAACCCCACTGCCGGATTAAACGCCTAACTTATACTCGCCTTTATAGAGAATACTTTCCTGGTGGAATGGGTCACATTTTAGCTTCGCTACATATTAATCCACAACAAGTCAACTCTATGTTAGTTTTCGATAGTTTGCGTGGTGAAAATGAGATTCACTATGCAGCTAAGGCTTTAAAAAATGCTAAATTTGTAATGTTGACCGCACCAAATATGGTGCGTTTAGAAAGACTTATAAAACGTCATGATTCTTTTGATCGAATTGCTAATCAAGAGTTAGACGAGTCTATGCAAATTATCCCAGAAGTACTGAGCAATTTTGCTAGTTTGGGTGTACCAGAGGCTTCTGCTTATTTTACTCCTAAAGAAGAACAACAAATCTTAGAACTTGTCAGTAAACAAGTTGTCACAGGTATAGAATTGCGAGAAAAACTAAAAATATTTGTGGAAGAAAGTCAGAACTATGATTCGGTTTCGATGAAACAGATTTTAGAGGTGATGGATACGAGCGATCGCTCTCTTATAATTGATACTATATCTAGTCCCCAAGAATCAGCCAAAGCAATTATTTCTCAATTATGCAAATATAGTGATCTTCAAACTAACAACTAACCAAAATTGGTAACAACTAGCACAAGGTAATGGTCAATGTCGCTATCTGAATTTGCAATTGTAGAAAGCACTCTACGTGAAGGCGAACAATTTGTCAAAGCCAATTTTTCTTCAGATGATAAAGTCGAAATTGCTGAATCCCTTGCTGCGTTTGGAGTGGAATATATAGAGTTAACGTCACCAATTGCTTCACCTCAGTCTAGACAAGACTGTGAAAGATTGGCTCAGTTAGGCTTGCCATCCAAAATATTAACTCACATTCGCTGTCACTTAGAAGATGCTAAAGTTGCTTTAGAAACAGGCGTTGCCGGGATTAATTTAACTATCGGTAGTTCTTCTTTGATGCGTCAGTTCAGTCATGGTAAAAATATTAATCAAATTATTGATTTAGCATCTGAAGTTTTAACTTTTATTCATCAACAAGCCCCCGATATTGAGCTACGGTTTTCGGCTGAGGATTCGTCACGTACTTCTATAGAAGATTTAATCACAATTTATTTGGCAATTGAGAAATTAGGATTTGTCAAACGCATAGGAATTGCCGATACAGTAGGAATTATTACGCCAATGCAAGTATTTGAATTAGTGAAGACTTTGCGCCAGTTCACCAATTTAGATATTGAGTTTCACGGTCATAATGATACAGAATGTGCGAATGCTAACAGTTATACAGCACTAGAAGCGGGAGCAACTCATATCGACACTTGTGTTCTGGGCATTGGTGAACGCAATGGTATTACCTCATTAGCTGGATTCATCGCTAGGTTATATGCTACAAATCCAGAGCAGATTAAATCTAAATATCACTTAGATCGACTTGGTTACTTGCATGAATTAGTTGCGAGAAAAGTTGGAGTTTCTATTCCTTTTAACCACTGTGTTTTTGGGGAAAGTGCTTTTAGCCATAAAGCTGGGATTCATACTAAAGCTATGCTCAATAACTCTGAGACTTATGAAGCTATTAATCCCCGAAGTTTTGGTGTAACGCGCTCAATTTTAGTCAACCATAAATTGGCTGGAAAACAGGCGGTTAATCACCGAGCTAATGAATTAGGACTTTCATTTAATTTATTCCAGCTTCAAGATATTACCAATATGCTGAAAACTTTAGCTGATAAACAAAGTCTTAGTATTGAAGATGTAGACAAAATTTTATATTCTTATCATTGCTAATAGGTTTAAAAATATAAGTCTTTCCTTCTCAGAACGCTGCCTTCTTCAAGAAGCCAGCGATATAGAGCCATCTTTATTACATATCTGTTATTAATGTATATTATGAAATAAAACTGTAATACTTACTGCCTTTAAATTATTTTTCAAGCTTTTTTAAGAAAAATATCTATTGATCTTTATAAATGATTCAGAGTTTAAACTTCTAAAGTTGATAGCATATATGTAAGTGAAAATAATTTAAATAACATTTTTCTACAAATGGTGGGCATTGCTCACCATTCTATTTACCAAGCAAATTTATATTAGTAAATTAGCACAAGTTAAGCTAACTAAGGAATACTTATGAATCGAACCAACAGCTATAATTTGAGTGAAGCAACAACCCAATGGTTAATAGAAAAAGGCTATAATACCAGCGATTTAAATCAGACAGGTGAAAATGGCGATACAGCTTTGATGAAATCGACAAGAGAAGGAGTTTATGCAGTCGTCAACGAACTAATTGATGCAGGTGCGGATATCAATGCTCGAAATAGCGATGCCTGCGGCGGGCTACGCCTACGCAACAATGCTTTGTGGTTTGCTTGTTTTGGTAATCACTATGATTTAATTAATTTATTGTTGGCTGCGAACATTAACATTGACAACCAAAATGATAATGGTGCAACTATTTTAATGTACGCAGCTTCAGCCGGAAAGACAGAAGTCGTCAAGTTACTTTTACAACATAATCCTAATTTATATTTAAAAAACTTAGACGATTATAAAGCGAGAGATTTTGCTAGCAACGTAGAAGTTTTAAGGATACTCAAAAATGCCACCAAGTCAGATACCAGGGAAAGCTTATCATGACGCTACCAAGCATTCTTACTTATCGGTACAACTCGATCCAAATTATGTAGATGCTTCAACACAGCCATCTCCATTTAAAGTTTATCCAAAGTTTTATCGGAGAGTGAAATTAAATCTCAATAATCCTGTTCATTCTTTTATCTCATTAACCAGTGCAATAACACTGGAAAAAGTATATAAAGATGGCCCTTATAAACTGCGGGTGAATCCATCAGCAGGCGCTCTGTATCCTACGGAAGTTTACGTACAGGTTCGCGGGATTGAGGGAATGATAGATGGTATATACCATCTAGAAGTTGAGAATAATTGTCTAACTCTCATCTATGAATTAATTGATGATGGGTTAGAGAGTTATATTATACCGGGTAAATGTATCAAAGGATTCATCTTTTTAATCAGTTGTGTTTATTATAGGTCTAGCTGGAAATATCAAAATAGAAGCATAAGATATTGCTTCTTAGATAGCGGACACCATTTAGGTGCGATCGCAGCTTCAGCTTTTCTCCACAACCGAGATATACAACTAATTTTCGACTTTGATAAATTCGCTCTCAATTCGGATTTGGGATTTGAGAATAAAGAGTTTATTACTGCTTGTGCGGTATCAGGAGAAGTACAAGACAAGAAAATCAGAGGTTTAAGGCTGAAAATTCCTTTTGTCTCTGGTACTGATTATTTTGAATCCAATCAATTTATTGAAGATGCCTATCAAGCAACAACTCTAGAAAAGAGTCGTCAGCAGAAATTAGAGTATCCTCAATTTGATTTTGATCGGGATAAATTTTACCAAACTGTTTGGCATAGACGTTCTATTAGACGTTTCCGGAAAGAGGCTATTTCTCAAGAAGATTATTTATATGTAGTGCAACAACTTCAACAGTCAATACCGACAGAAAACTATGAGGAAATAGAAATTTACTCAGTGGTGTATCGAGTAGAAGGAATGACACCTGGGTTATATAGAGGTACACATCTGGTTAAAACGGGTAATTTTAGTGAAAAGACAGGTTACTTATGTATTAATCAAGCTATTGCTAGAGATGGCGCTGTAACTTTATTTTTTGTGTCAGATTATTTAAACTATCAAACTGCTATGCAAATAGCTGGTTTTCTTGGACAGAGACTTTATTTAACTAGTAATTATTTGGGAATTCAGTGTAGTGGTATTGGTGCTTATTATGATGATGAAACCCAAGAATTATTAGAAACGAATAAAGATGTATTTTATGGAATGGTGATTGGAATATAAGCAGGAAGCTAAAGAGATATGGCCAGAAAGATGTATTACTTTAATGGTGATGACTCACATCCTATGCAACCGACATCGGCAGATATTATACTGCGGCAACAACTAGAGTATTCTATTAGTAGATACTTTTATGACGCTTGCGATCGCACAATTCAAAATCTTCTATCTAATTGTCGGTGGTATGTCACAACTCATGCCAATGCTCTAACATTGGTTATTGAATGTCCCGATCAAGTTACTAATTGGCGTATTTTGCAAAAAATCGTGCCAATGGGAACATTATTATATGGAATTGTTAGCAGTGCTAAAATCCGTGTTTGTCCGCCAGAGAGTCAAGGCGTACCTTTTGAAATGAGGGTAGATGAACTTTCTGTTTATCGCGATTGGGCGTGATTAGATTTTAGATTTTGGATTAATTAATATTCTGCTTTATAAGTGCAACTACCTCTTCAAAAACTAAATCAGCAGAATGTTTGACAACAGGACTTAACTCTAGTCCCAAACCAAGATTTGCCGCCTCAATTAAATAAACTGTCACCTCATCAGGAAAGTCATTTTGAAAGATTTTCCGTCCGGCGGCTAAAGCATTATCCCAACGAAAATCATGCAAGTTATAACTAGGTTCTGGCAAAGCTTCCAGTTCTTTTCCTGGAACTTTAAACACAGCACCAGGTTCAGAACCAGTTGAACTTGCATCAATAATTATTAATTCTTTACTACCTCTAGCTTGAAACATTACTTCCATCCCTGCGGTGCCACAGTCATAAACTCGCACATGAGGATGAGGATGAGGATGTTCAGCTAGATATTTTTGTAAGCTTTGGGCAATGATTACGCCTACAGCATCGTCGCTGCGATTTAGATTGCCGCAACCAATAATAGTTAGCATCGAATAATGACGATCGCTCCTATGAAGCAATGTATAGTTTAGGCAATCAATAGTGACTGAAACAGAGGCTTTGAGTAAATAATACACACAAAGCCTCTGAAAAATAATTTATCAGTAGGAAACTAGAACTCTACACCATGTTTCTTGGCAACTTCAGTTAGTTTCTCATACTGATGTTGTGATGCTTGAGTTAATATCTCTTCAGCCTGTTCTTTAGTACTTCCCTCTTTAGGAATTAAATACTTGACATAAAGAGATACAAAATCAGCAGCGATCGCTAAACCGGATAAATCATGTTTGTCAGCTTCCTTGCCTGCGATCGCAGCCACCAAACCAGCTTTAATTGGGTCTGGTTTAACTTTCATGAACTGCTCGACAAGTTTAGGAACGTAGTCTTCTGGTGGCAAACTATCTAACTTACTTCTATCAGGAGTAAAGTTACATTCTGCGGCTTGAGCTTGCTCTAAAACACACCATTCTATGTATTCTTGCAATGCTGCATCGGGAACGCGAGGGAGATAATTATGTAGCGCTAAATCAGACACAAGCTTACCGTGTAAATTACTGTTTTATGCAAATGCATTAACGCAAGCCTAACGCACTGTTTCACTAAGTTTTAGTGTGTTACGCTACGAGTTTTGAATATAAGGCATTGGGAATAGGACATTGGGAATAGGTTATTTCTCTTTCATTTCCCCCAAATTTATCCCTGCTGGATCAGACGCTTTGAACGCAAGTGCAGCAGGGATAAAAATTCTGCCAACTCAACCAACCCTTCTGCTTCTCGTCGTTCTCCAAGGGTAAGCGCTTCGCCTACATCTTGGCGATTTAGCAGAAATTGCAGACGCTCTTGGACAGCTTCAGGAAGTTGAAAGTGAGTCAGTTCAACAGGTCTCTGAATAATTTCAAGCATACAAAGTATGTCTAGCAAAATTGCAACTACTTGTAGAGCCAGTGTAACTGAATATGCATTGTGCTAGACAATCTGATATTTGAGAATTAAACAGTCCGAAAACGCGCTAACTCTTCACCTGTTTTAGCATCATGGGCGTGAACTGTACACACCAAACATTACGCGATCGCGCAACTCTCAAGGTACAACATTCACGAACCCAAATTGACGAAAGTGACGATCAAAAGTGAATGCCTGAGTTAAATGGAGTTTATTCATCACAACCCGACTGGTGCAGTCCGTGAAACTCCAGTTTTTATCTGAAAACTGACGGAAAACCTGCCAAGTTTGTTGAATATCCTCTTGTGTCAGGTAATAAATGGTCGTCAGATTATCTGAAAAAAATGCCTCTCCCAAGCTGATTGCCCTCAACGTTTCTCCACGGGTTCTCAAAAGGGTCAAGGTTTCATCAACAACGTAATCTGTTGTTAGCAATGGCTGAATATTTTGATTAACCCATGAAGACGCTGCCTGATGCTCAGTATCGGAAGGAACAATACTAGCAAACCAGGCGCTGGTATCTACAAAGATCATTTTGCACTATGGGGAGGATAAAGAATAGTGTCATGATCTCGACCAGAAAATTTATCATTGCTAACTTCTAAGGGCATGGCTGCAATTTGTGCCAAAATCTCTCTAGGAGTTTTGTTTTGAGGTTTAGTCTCAGTTGAAATCACAGTGACTTCAACACGAGTTCCTTCGGCTAATGGAATCGGCTGTGATAACCTGAGTACCCCTTGTTCATAAACAGCTTCTATAGTTATAGTCATAAACTTTTTCCTCATGCCATAGCTATTTCTAATCATGGCATAATATCTAACATAGTAAAAAACACAGCTAATGACTAACTGAAAAATAATTAGCCATTAGCTATTAGAAATTAGCATTCTCTAAGCAGTCCGAAAACGCGCCAACTCTTCACCAGTCTTCGCATCATGGGCGTGGACTGTACACACCAAACATGAATCAAACGATCGCGCCACATGACCAACTTCCACCGGGTCGCTAGAATCGTAAATGGGTGTGCCAATTAAAGCTTCTTCGATAGGGCCCCGGATTCCTTCACCGTCACGAGGGCCGATATTCCAAGTACCAGGAGCAATGACTTGGTAATTCTTAATTTTACCGCCCTCCACCTCTACCCAGTGGCTCAAGGAACCCCGCGCTGCTTCTGTTGCACCCCAACCCTTGCCATCTTTTTCTGTGGGTTTGATATACCAAGGGTCGTTTAACTTGAATTCGCGTAAACAGTGTTCAGCTTGTCGATATAACTTGACAAGTTCATGAACTCGTGCTAACTGGCGCACATGAATACTAGGGCCACCCATCTCCTTGAATACATCGAGGATGAAGGGGTCGTAATGTTGCCAAGATTCGCCATGTTTGCCACCGGCTACTAATTGACGCGCTAAGGGGCCAGTTTCCAAGCGTCCGAAGTCTTTGTGCAGGACTGCACTCGACCAAGAGTAGGCGTTATCGAAGTCTTTGGTATTGATTGCAGTGGGTTTAGTGGTGCGATCGCTAGGGTGAATGTCTGCTGTCCCTTCATCGTACCAAGAGTGAGTTGTATTCTCGCGGGTAAATGACTGATCCATTAAAACGTGAGTGTCTGCGAAGCTGTCGTACACTCCACTTTTCATGATCATCGCCGCATTTCGCCCTTCAATAGTCGGCTTTTGGTATTTATCTTCATGGGCTAAATATCCCCAAGTGACATATTTACCAACACCAGCCCCATATCTATCTAGACCGATGTCTAAACCCATGCGCCAATAAAAACCTAAGTCGGAATCTCGATGATTTCGGTCTTCATCTAACCAATCTCTAAAGTCATCATAAGTTTGGATTTGTTCGTAGCGTTCTAAAGAACAACCCAACCACACTGGTTCTAACCAATTGGTGCGGAAATATTCCAGAAGCGCCCAAGCGCGGGTGATGTCTGTTAAAGTGGGGGCGCACATCACGCCGCCGGGAACCATGTAGCTAGAATGGGGCCATTGTCCGCCCAATAGTGCATAAATTTCTACGGGTTTAGCGGAAATTGTTATGCCTAGTTCATAAGATTTGCCTGTGTAAGCAGCAAAGCGTTTCGTAGCTTCCTCATAAAAGCGACTATTGCGGTATTTTCTATTTGTTAAATCAATAGCAAACAGTCCATAAAAATAGCGGGGGATGCTTTGAATAGTCTCGACAATTTGACCGAGATTTCTCGCCAAAATTGCATTGCGGGGAACTTCTGTTTCCCAAGCTGTATCTAATGCCCAAGATGCACAAGTCAGGTGAGAACCGCCACAAATTCCGCAAATGCGAGGCGTGACAATTAATCCGGCTTGGGGGTCTTTACCGCGTAGGATAACTTCAAATCCACGAAATAATTCGGCGTGTGTCCAGGCGTTGACTACCCGCCCATTCTCAATATCGACTCGGACATCTAAATCGCCTTCAACTCTACCAACGGGCGAAATGTCTAATGATTGAATTGTCATTTGTCATTTGTCCTTTGTCATTTGTTATTTGTCGTTTGTCATTCGTCATTGGTAATTATTCACTCGCCTCTCTGTAAAATGGTCGAAACCCTTGATTTATCGTTGAGGTGAGTGTGAAAGGTTATAGTCATTGGTCAAATCACAAAGGACAAATGACTAATGACTAATGACCAATGACTAAACTGTAAAAAAGTCTTCTTCTGCCCAAGGTGGTGCTGCGTCTTTGGCAACCATTGTGAGTAAGGCGTAGTCTTTTTTGTTCACCCCTGGCGGTAATTCTTTAGGAACCCCCATTACTGTTTGGGTTTTAAATACGGTTCCGGGTTTGAGGTCAAAGAAGGGAAATTCTGGTTCTGTGCAACCTAAACAAGGCATCCCGGCGCGAGTTTTGGAAGAGACGCGGTTCCATAAGATGCGGTTGCAGGAAGAATGGGTCATGGGGCCGCGACAACCCAAATCATAAAATAAGCAGCCTTTGCGCTGACCAAATTCGGCAGTCGAGGCTTTGTAGGCAAAGTGGACGTTGCGGGTACAACCTGTTTGGGTATAAGTGTTGAAGAAGGTTTGGGGACGATTTAGTTCATCGAAAGCAATGTCTGCTATGCGTCCAGTAGCGATCGCTACTAATATCTGCGTTATCCAGTCGGGATGGGCAGGACATCCAGGTATATTGATTACAGGTAATCCGGCTTGAGACACAAAGTCTTTACCTAAGAAGCCGCCTTCTTGGCGCTTGAGAAATTGCAAACCTTCCGATTCGCTGGGGTTGGGTGACATGGCAGGAATTCCTCCCCATGTGGCACAATCTCCCACCGCGACAATAAATTGAGCAACTTTGGCAAGGTCTATTAACCAATCTTTCATGGCGCGATCGGCAAATCGATTCCATTCGCCGGTGCCGTTGGGAGCGTTAACGACACTGCCTTCAAATACCAAGATATCTAAAGGAATTGTGCCAGAAATGCAATCCCGCAGCAGTGTTTGCAAGTTGTTGCCTAGTTCAACTCCCAAAGATGGATGCCAAAGTAAATTGATGCCAAAGTCGGCAATTAAATCGCAGACTGTCGGTTCTTCAGCGTTGAGAAATGACATGGTGTTGCCCGAACAAGCACCACCTTGTAACCATAGTACGTTAGTCATCGGCTATGCGTTTTTCTATTGTTTCCCATGCATGATGTAGGTGATAATGCTTGCAAGGTTTCACCTGTTTATCAATATTTATTTTTCAATTTTAAGATATTTTTTAGCTAATTTACTTTCATTAAAAAAGAATTAATCATTAACAATAACTAAAGTTTTTACGAGATGTTTGAAATTATTATGTTTGTTATATTCGTAACATATTTAACAAATAAAAAAATAGTAAAAACAGAATCGTTGTTTTTTAGTTACTGACGTTAAATAATCTCGTCTACTGAATTTATTACTGTTAAAAATCTGTAATAATTACTGCTATTTGTTAATTTATACGAAAGTATGAGTATTCTAAGCAGTCATATTTTAATATGATAACCAAGTAAAATTCAGTAAAATCTTGGGGTACAAGACTTTGCACCCCGTCAGCTATATATCAGTTTTTTTAAGATTTTGGTTGTGCAGCTTGCATAACAAGTTGTTCGTCCAAACCTAACGCTTGAGCTATCTGCTCAATACTGAAACCAAATGCTAATAATTGCGGTATAATTTCTAACTTAACTTCTATAAAAACTTCTTGCTTACCTTCTTTTTTACCTTCTTCAAAAACATCTTGGAAAAATCTAGTTTGCCTCAAGTCATTTAATTCAAACATTTTTCCGATCTCCTTTTAGCTCAATCGCGGCAACTTGTAAATTAATATCGTCTTTATTAAACGCACTGTTAAGCCTTGGCGCACCCTATTGTTTTAAGATTTCGGTTGTACAGCTTGCCTAACAACTTGTTCATCCAAACCTAACGCTTGAGCTATCTGCTGAATACTTAAACCCAACCCTAATAACTGGGGTATGGCTTCTAACTTACCTTCTTGTTTGCCTTCTGCAAAAACATCTTGGTAAAATCTAGTTTGCTTTAACTCATTTGATCCAAACATTTTTCCGATCTCCTCTTGGCTCAATCGCGGCAACTTGTAGATTAATATCGTCTCTATCAATTGTATAATTTCCCTAATCGTAGCGACATCTAAAATTTGCTGTTGGGCACTGTTGACTATTTCTATAGCTTTTATTGTCGCAGTTGATTCAGGTTCGATGATGAGTTTAACTGTCTCTATGCCGATTGATGATGCCTCAATCTTGAGTACACTAAATATATGTCAACAATTCACCAAAAAATATTGAAATTGTATAACATGATGATACAAAAAGTATTTAAAAAATATTAGGTGTTTAAAACTGACATTAATATTAGCAATTTCCCCCTATATTTTTAGAAATAGGGTGTTTTATAGTATTGTATTGAGCATGGCATAAGACATTGGCTATAGGGAATTAAGTTTTTTCCCTAGTTTTAGTCTTTAATCCTAGCTCAAATAAAAAAGGGGAATTCCGCCTAAAGGACTCGAAGCCTGCGTAAATCAGTATGGCCCGTGATGAGATGCGTAAATGTGTCTCGTTCATTCATGGGTGTTGGACTCAATTCCCAATAGGCTAGAGTACGGCAGAGTTATGACCCCCAGCATTACAGATTCAGCGGTGAAGGCTGCGATCGCAGCTGTTGCATCGGAGTCAGCCTCAGCAGAGGAAAAAATCCAGATGCTGATCGAGATAGCGCAAGGCTTTCAAAAAAAGCCCAAAGCTGCCCAAGACTTGCGAAATGCAGTTGGGTTATATTACCGGGCCTATGAAATGTGTGGTGAGGAGTATCCCCTGCTGAAAGCTAGGGCCCAAGTGGGCATGGCAGGGACGTTACAGGCAATACCGGATGCTGATTACCAACTGCTGCTGCAAGCGAAAACAGGTTATGAAGAGGCGTTGCCGATTTTACAAGAATTAGCAACGCCTCAGGAAGTGGCAGAGACACAGATGAATTTTGGGCTGGTGTTGCAGTCGCTTGTACCGTTCAATTTGGCGCGGATAACCGACAGCATCCAAGCTTATCATGAGGCGTTGCGGGTGTTTACTTGGGAGGATTATCCCCAGGAATACGCGATTTTGTATAACAATATTGCGATCGCTTACCTTTCTATGCCTCTAGCATCGGAACGGGAATACTTACGTCAAGGGTTAGCAGTGCAGTCATTTGAGGTAGCACTAAAGCATATTAATTTGATTGACCATCCCAGAGAATATGCGATGTTGCAAAATAATTTGGGTAACGCTTTGCAATATTTAGTGAGTTCCCATCCTGTGGAGAATAATTTAAGAGCGATCGCAGCTTATGACGAAGCGCTGAAAGTGCGTAACACCAAAGATACACCCCTAGAGTACGCTAACACAATTTCTAACAAAGCTAACGCCCTATTCAACTTACCAGATGACCGCGAAAAACCAGAAGCTGGTAATCCTCAAAATCTTTTGCAAGCGCGAATTTACTATCAAGACGCTTTAGAAATATTTACGAAATACCAACAAACCGCACAAGCAGAGGTAGTAGCCCAAGCGCTACAAGATGTAGAAGCAGAAATGAATGGTTAGAGGTTATGGATCTAATTTGATTTCTAACTCTTCACTCTTCAGTTTAATAATCAGGACAAAACAGTATGAGAGATATTTTCACAACCCCAAATGTGATGAATTTTATCACAAGTTTAGCAGATGGGGACCTAAACATAGCAACAGAATTTGTGTGGGTAATTATAGCAACAGCCTTGTCTATGGTTGGTGGTGCAATTGGAGGAATGCTGTTAGCTGGTAAAGATATAGGATATCAGTTCTCAGCATTGCTTGGTGCATTATTTGCCCCTGCGGGTGTAATTCCCGCCATCATCTTGGGGCTTGCTGCCTTAAATTTATTGACAAATTATTAGGAGAAAACATGTTAGAGATAGGGTGGTTTTCAGCCAAGTTATTTTTTAAAGGAAAGCTACTACGCGACCCAATATATTTTGTCAAGCAAACTACTATTGGTATTGCTGTAGGTTTCTTGCTGCTAGTGTTACTCGCACAAGCCCCAATTCCCTTATACCTACCAATAATATTATCTAGCTTAGTAACGGGCATGATTATGCCATTTCTTCTCAAGGATTTCAAAATGAAGTGATTGGCCATTGATAAATAACCAATGACAAATGACAAATGACAAATCTTGAAGAATTAGTTCAGGAAATTAACCGCTTTGAGGCGATTATATCCGAGTGGGATGAAAGCCAACGGTGTGTAGCAGTAGGTCTAAAAAGAGCAATAGAAGCTTTGCATAAAGCTGCATTGACTAATTTGATTAAAAGTTTAAAGCAAGAATCAATGTCAGCTTTGCGTCATGCCGTTGCTGATGAAGTAGTGTATGCAGTGCTGCTTTATCACGAACTAGTTAAACCACCAAAACCGCCATTAGCACAGCGCATTCAGATAGCCTTTGAAGAAGTTCGCCCAGGTTTAAAAAGCCATAATGGGGATGTAGAACTAGTGGCGATTAAGCCACCAGATACAATTGAAGTCAGACTAATAGGAACTTGCAGCAGTTGTCCGACTTCTACTTTGACTTTATCTCAGGGAGTAGAACAGGCAATTAAAAAACATTGTCCCGAAATTATCAAAATAGTTGCAGTCACTAACAACCTCACAGTTAACAACGCGAATTCTGGTTTAATCAGTCCATTCTCTTCAAAAATAACTTCTACTTGGATCAAAGTAGCGACAATCGATCGAGTTCCTGAATTTAGTGTATTGGCAGTACAACTTGCTGGTACTTCACTCATTTTATATCGTCAAGGTGTTATGGTAACATGTTACCGTAATGCTTGCACTCATCTAGGATCTCCCTTAGAAAAAGGTAAAGTTGAAAATGGGATTATTACCTGTCCTTCTCACGGATTTCAGTACAGTTTAGAGACAGGGAAATGCTTAACTGCACCTGATATTTCACTTCAGCCCTATCTAGTAAAGATTAAAGATGATAAGATTTTTGTAAAACTGCAAAAATGATGATGCGAAAGTAACATCTCAGCAAAGATACCGTGCTATTAGTAAATAACGCCTACTTTGCTTTTTAATTTCAGTATTTCGCACATTCATTTTAGCCTTTGATGCAAGCAATAAGGCAGATTGCTTTCTCAATATACCTGAATTATTTCTCATTTGTGTAATTCAGTTAGTCATTTTAGTGTTTTGAGAAAGCAAAATGGCTGATTGCTTTCTCGAAATGACTGTTTGCTTTCTGAAAATGGCTGATTGCTTTCTCATTTCAGTAGATTCAGCAAGTAAAAAGGCATATTGCTTACTCAAAATGCTTGATTGCTTTCTCATTTCAGTACATCGCGCACTCATTACAAATATCGCTGTGTAGCAAAAGTAATAGGAGGCTTGCTGCGACTTTTTAAGATTGATTAATAGGGAAGTCTTTTAAAGGTTTTATGGAAAATAACATAATGCAAAATTGTGATTGTCGTTACATGCCTATCAACATTAATGATTTTAAATAATTATTAGCGTCTATCTGCGGTTCATGGATATCCCAATCAAAATTAATCCCATATCAGAATTACCGCCAGAAGCAACAGAAATTTCTCAACATTTACCTCTATCGCCTCAAGGTGCAGAGGTAATTTTGGGCAACATTATTGAACCACAGCAATTAGTAATACCTGTAGCACCCAGCCCCACAACAATGTTTGGGCCTCGTGCTGCTTGTTTGTTATCAGAAACTGGCCCTTTGTGGGTATCAGATACGGGACATCATCGATTATTGGGATGGCAAAATTTACCCACCAGAGATAGTCAATCGGCTGACTGGGTAATTGGACAACCTGATTTTTATCATGAAGGACAAAATGCCAAAAAGACACCGGGGAGGGCAACCCTAAGTGTACCTACAGGAATTTGCGCTTGCGGCGAAGGATTAGCTGTAGCAGATGCTTGGAATCATCGGGTTTTGATTTGGAAAAACTTACCAGAAGATAACAATGTTCCAGCAGATTTGGTGTTAGGGCAAGTTAATTTTACTGATAATGAACCAAATCGAGGAAATCAAACAGCATCTGCTAGTACAATGCACTGGCCCTATGGTATTTTCTATCATCAAGGACGGCTATTTATTGCTGATACTGGTAATAGAAGAATATTAATTTGGCATCAATTACCAATAGAAAATGGTCAACCTGCTGATTTAGTTTTGGGACAACCAGATATGATATCTCGCAATGAAAACGGCGGTAATTCTCCAACCGCAGCGAGTATGCGTTGGTGTCACGATATCGCCTTTTGGGGAGAAAATCTAGTTGTCAGCGATGCAGGTAATCACCGGGTAATGATTTGGCAGGGAATACCCACAGAAAATAATGCCCCTTGTGCAGTAATTTTAGGACAAAAAAGCTTTGATTTTGTGGAAATGAATCAAGGAGTTTATTTGCCAAGTGCTAGTAGTTTGAGTATGCCTTATGGTGTGGGAGTGGCTGACGATTGGTTAGTAGTTTCAGATACTGCTAATTCCCGTTTGTTAGGATGGAGAAAGCCAGAATCAATTTTATCACTGCAAGGTGCAGCGGCAGATGGGTTGGCAGGACAAATCAATTTTCAAAGTAAAGGTGAAAATCGTAATTTTGGTCTGCCAAAACGAGATAGCTTAAATTGGTGTTACGGAATAAAAATTTGTGGCAATACGGCGATAATAGCCGATTCTGGAAATAACCGAATTTTGCTGTGGCAGTTTAACTATGCCGACTGAAGAAATTAGAGTTAATGGTACTGTTCAAGGAGTAGGTTTTCGCCCTACTGTATATCGTCTTGCTAAAGCCTGCGGTTTGCGTGGCGATGTTTGTAATGATGGTCAAGGTGTTTTAATTAGAGTATCTGGTAGTGAGGAAGCATTAACAGAATTTGTTGCCAGATTGCAAACAGAATCTCCACCGTTAGCAATAATTAATCAACTAACAAGAGTTATTTATCAAGGTGAATTTAAATTTGATAATTTTGTGATTTCTACAAGTGTCAGTAATGCCATTAAAACAGAAATTACTCCTGATGCAGCCACTTGTCCGCAATGTCAACAAGAAATATTCGACCCTTTTAGCCGCTTTTATCGCTACCCTTTTACTAACTGTACTCATTGCGGCCCCCGTCTGAGTATTATTCGTGCGATTCCTTATGACAGATACAATACCAGTATGTCTGCGTTTGCCATGTGTTCAGAATGTGCAAAGGAATACCACGATGTCGAAAACCGCCGTTTTCACGCCCAACCTGTCGCTTGTCATGCTTGTGGCCCTTCAGCTTGGTTAGAACGTGCTGATGGTAAATCGGTTACTGCTTCTATGTTCTCCATGTTGGATGATGTTGATGCCGTTTGTACCTTGTTGCAAAAGGGTGAGATTGTCGCAATTAAGGGCTTAGGTGGTATTCATCTCGCTTGCGATGCAACACAGGAGACTGCTGTACAAAAACTGCGTCAGCGCAAAAAGCGCTATCATAAACCCTTTGCTTTAATGGCGCGAGATATTGAGATAATTGAAGAATATTGCACTATCAACGCCAAAGAAAAAGAATTATTGACAAGTTCTGCTGCACCAATTGTTTTACTACAAGCCACAGGTAAAAAAGTAGTAGCAGCATCGATAGCATCGGGGCAAAATACCCTCGGTTTCATGCTACCTTATACGCCCTTACATCACTTAATTTTGCGGCGGATGAATCGCCCAATTATTTTAACAAGCGGCAATCTAGCCGATGAACCACAATGTATTAATAATGAAGAAGCAAGAGAAAAATTAGGGACAATCGCTGATTATTTTCTCTTTCACAATCGAGAGATTATTAATCGGGTAGATGATTCAGTTGTGCGTGTTGTCGGCGATAACGTGCAAACAGTTCGTCGTGCTAGAGGATATGCACCAGCACCAATTAGCTTACCACCGGGATTTGACAATGTACCACAAATTTTAGCAATGGGTAGTGAGTTAAAAAATACCTTTTGTTTATTGCGTGAAGAAGAAGCAATTCTCTCTCAACACATGGGAGATTTAGAAAATGCTGCGGCTTTCAATGCTTACCAAGAAACTTTGAATTTATACTTAAATTTATTTAAACATAAACCAGAACTAATTGCCATTGATAAACATCCTGAATATCTCTCAAGCAAACTTGGTAAGGAACTTGCAGAGAAAAATCAAATCAAAATTTATCAAATCCAACATCATCACGCGCACATTGCCGCTTGTATGGCAGAAAATGGTATTCCTTTAGATTCGCCTCCAGTATTAGGCATTGCTTTAGATGGTTTAGGTTATGGTGATGATGGTACACTCTGGGGCGGAGAATTTCTTTTAGCAGATTACCGTACATCTCAGCGACTAGCAACATTTAAATCAGTGCCAATGATTGGTGGCGAACAAGCGATATATCAGCCTTGGCGTAATACTTATGCCCAATTAATAGCTGCTAATCTTTGGGATGACTGCGAACAAAAATATACTGATTTAGAAATATTTAAATTTTTGAAAAACAAGCCACTTAAGCTACTCAATCAACTTATAGAGAAAAGAATTAACTCTCCTTCAGCATCTTCTGTGGGGCGGTTGTTCGATGCAGTGGCAGCGGCTATCGGTATTTATCGAGATGAATGTAGCTATGAAGGACAAGCTGCGATCGCAATGGAAGCTATAGTAGATGTTAGCAGCTTAAAAAATGATAAAGAAACGCTAATCTACCCTTTTAATTTTGGCTTTTTAGATAGTATTTACTGTATAGACCCACGTCCAATGTGGCAAGCCTTGCTAAATGACTTACAGCAGCAGATTCCCCAACCGATTATGGCTGCCAAATTTCATCAAGGTTTAGCTAATGCAATTGTGGAAATGGTTAAGCATCTTAGTCAAGAGAATCTGATTAATCAGGTAGCTTTAACAGGAGGAGTCTTTCAAAATTGTATATTGTTAGAGCAAGTTACCAAAAGATTACAAACATTGGGAATAAAAGTACTCACTCACAGCTTAGTTCCAGCTAATGACGGCGGCTTATCTTTAGGACAAGCAGTGATTGCAGCCGCCCAATTAATACATGAGTCTTGATATTTGAAAAAGTTTCTCTCACAAATAATTCTCTCTGCGTTCTCTGTGCCGCTGCGGTTAATTTATCCTAAAAAATAAAAAAATGTGCTTAGGAATCCCCGGACAAATTATAGAAATTACCAACGTTAACCATAAATTAGCCATAGTTAACATTGGTGGTGTTAAGCGCGAAGTAAATATTGCTTGTATCGTAGATGAACAACATCCCCCCGAAGCTTGTGTCGGTGATTGGGTACTAGTGCATGTTGGCTTTGCTATGAATCGAATTAATGAAGAAGAAGCGGCAGAAACATTACAACTATTCCAAGAACTAGCAGCAGCACAAGCAGGAACTAGTACTTAGATAGTATTTTTTCTGAGTTAGAAAAAGAGTTAAAACTTCTTTCTTCTTCCTTCGCGCCCTTTGCGTCCTTTGCGGTTCGTTAAAAAACTTCCTACCAAAAAAGCGAAATTAACAGATACATAAAACTCACCACTCCTCACTTCTTATGAAATATGTTGACGAATTCCGCGAACCGGAAAAAGCAGAAGCCTTATGCCGCGAAATCGCCAAATTATGCAACCAGCTAGAAAAACCCATCAAAATCATGGAAGTATGTGGCGGACATACCCATTCCATATTTAAATACGGTATCGAAGAAATATTACCCCAAACCATTGAACTAATTCATGGGCCTGGTTGTCCAGTATGCGTGATGCCAAAAGGGAGATTAGATGATGCGATCGCAATCTCTCAAAATCATAACGTCATTTTTGCCACCTTTGGCGACGCAATGCGAGTTCCCGGTTCCAAAACCACTTTATTGCAAGCTAGGGCACAAGGTGCAGACATCCGTATGGTGTACTCTCCCCTAGACAGCCTGCAAATTGCCAGAGATAACCCCGACAAACAAGTAGTCTTCTTCGCCTTAGGCTTTGAAACCACAGCCCCCAGCACAGCCTTCACCATTCTGCAAGCAGCAGCCGAAAAAATTCATAACTTTAGTATGTTTAGCAATCACGTTCTCGTGATTCCCGCCCTCAAAGCACTGCTAGATAATCCCGACTTACAACTGGATGGATTTGTTGGGCCTGGTCATGTCAGCATGGTAATAGGCAGTGACCCATACCAATTTATTTCTCAACAATATAATAAGCCAATTGTCGTCTCAGGATTTGAACCCTTAGATATTCTCCAATCAATTTGGATGCTATTGCAACAGCTAGTAGAAAATCGTTGCGAAGTCGAAAATCAATATAACCGAATTGTCCAAAAAAGCGGAAACACAGTAGCCCTGCAAGCCATAAATAAAGTTTTCGCCGTCCGAGATAGTTTTGATTGGCGCGGCTTAGGTGACATTCCCTATTCAGGATTAAAAATCCAACCTGAATATGCCCAATTTGATGCCGAACTTAAATTTACCATTCCTAACCTCAAAGTAGCCGACCATAAAGCTTGTAAATGTGGAGAAATTCTCAAAGGAGTCTTAAAGCCTTGGGAGTGTAAAGTATTCGGTACAGCTTGCACACCAGAAACACCCATTGGTACTTGCATGGTATCTTCCGAAGGCGCTTGTGCAGCCTATTACAAATACGGGCGACTCTCCACAATTGCTAAAAGAACAATCGCCCAAAAACCAAAAATAACTCAAGAACCCCTCCCCGCCTGCGGCTTCTCCTCAGAATAATACTCAGCGTACCTCTGCGCTTCCCTCTACGTTCCTTTGCGTTTAAAAAATTTTAATATGAATTTCCCCCCCACAAACCCAATACAAAATCTCCTATTTCAAAAAATAGAACAAGTCCGCCGTCGCCAAGGAAAAGTGCAAGACACTCATATAACTCTCGCACATGGCAGTGGTGGTAAAGCCATGCGTGATTTAATAGATGATATCTTTGTCAGCAATTTTGATAACCCAATTCTCTCACAACTAGAAGACCAAGCCAGCTTCAACTTAGCCCCTCTCCTCCAACAAGGAGACAGACTTGCATTTACAACAGATTCTTATGTTGTAGACCCCTTATTTTTTCCCGGCAGTGATATAGGAGAATTAGCCATCAACGGCACAATTAATGATTTAGCTGTCAGTGGTGCTAAACCTTTATATCTAACTTGTAGCGTGATTTTAGAAGAAGGATTACCTATAGAAACCTTACGCCGTGTCGCAGCCAGTATGAAAGCAGCCGCAGAAAAAGCGGGTATTCAAATTGTCACTGGTGACACAAAAGTTGTACATCGAGGTGCTGCCGACAAACTCTTTATTAATACTGCTGGTATTGGTATCATTCCGCGAGGAGTTAATATTTCCGCCCAGAATATTAAACCTGGAGATGCAATAATAATTAATGGTGAAATAGGCAATCATGGGACAGCAATTTTAATTGCCCGTGGCGAATTAGCCTTAGAGACTAATATTGAAAGTGATTGTCAGCCGTTACATAGTTTAGTAGAAACTATTCTCCATACATGTCCCCAAATTCATGCTATGCGAGATGCTACACGCGGTGGTTTAGCTACAGTACTAAATGAATTCGCCCTCAGTTCCGATGTGGGAATTCGTCTCTTTGAAGAATCTATCCCAGTGCGTGAAGAAGTCAACGGAGTTTGCGAAATTCTTGGTTTAGACCCATTGTATTTAGCTAATGAAGGTAAGTTAGTTGTAGTGGTTCCAAAAAAGAATGCTGAAAATGTTTTATCAGCTATGAAATCTCACCCAGCAGGCAGAGATGCTTGTATTATTGGCGAAGTTATTACTTCACCCCCAGGTATCGTATTATTAAAAACAGCTTTTGGTGCTGAAAGAATTGTTGATATGTTAGTAGGCGACCAATTGCCACGAATTTGTTAATCTCTAATATATTTCTAATATGCACGAATTTGGAATTACCCAAAATATTGTGGCAATTGTGACTGAACACGCCAAAGGCGCAAAAGTGCAGCGAGTTGTATTAGAAATCGGCAAACTTTCAGCCATTATGCCCGATGCTATCCGATTTTGTTTTGATATTTGCACTCAAGGAACAGTTTTAGCAGGGGCAAAATTAGAAATTTTAGAAATCCCCGGTTTAGCAAAATGTCGTCAATGCAGTGCAGAAGTTTATTTAGATAAACCGTTCGGAATCTGTAACTGCGGTAGCGTGGAATTAGATTTAATTACAGGTGAAGAACTTAAAATTAAAGAAATAGAAATAGAGGAATTATGTGTGTAACCTGCGGTTGTTCTGATAGTGGCGAAATAAAAATCACAAAGTTAGAAACAGATGAAGCTGAACATAATCATACTCATACTTTACCAGATGGTACTGTCATCACTCATTCCCACAGTCATGAAACTCATATAGAAGCACCTCAAATTCATGCCAAAATACATAATACAACCATATCTTTAGAACAGGATATATTAGCAAAAAATAACCTGCTAGCTGCTCAAAATCGGGGATGGTTTAAAGGTCGGAATATTCTCGCCTTAAATTTAATGAGTTCTCCTGGTGCTGGGAAAACAACTCTTTTGACTCGCACTATTAATGATTTAAAACAGCAATTATCTATTAGTGTCATTGAAGGCGACCAAGAAACTGCTAATGATGCCAAAAAAATTAAAGAAACAGGTTCTAAAGTCATCCAAATAAATACCGGAACAGGCTGTCATTTAGATGCCTCAATGATAGAAAGATGTTTACAACAACTGAATCCGCCATTGAATTCTGTTGTGATGATTGAAAATGTCGGAAATTTAGTTTGTCCAGCCTTATTTGATTTAGGAGAACAGGCAAAAGTCGTGATTCTCTCAGTTACAGAGGGAGAAGATAAGCCGCTAAAATATCCGCATATATTCCGTGCTAGTGACATCATGATTCTCACGAAAATCGATTTGCTACCTTACCTGCAATTTGATGTTCAAAAGTGCATAGAATATGCTAAAGAAGTAAATCCCAAAATTCAGATTTTTCAAATTTCTGCAACTACTGGTGCTGGGTTAGAAAATTGGTATGCGTGGCTATCTGCATCATTATAGTAAAAACTCTGCGCCCCTCTGCGCTTTCCTTAGCGTACCTCTGCGTTTCAACTAAAACCTGTCAAATTAAGTCACTGACTTACGAAATCCCTCTGGGGGTTCATCAAAACTGGAAGTATTTTTTCTAATAAGATGATCGCTACATCTCTGTAATCTTGCTATCACGTTGAAAAATTTGGAGTAAGAAGCTGAAAAAATGCAAATATGAGATAATTCTCTCGAATTGTATAATGAACTAGGATGCAGTTAAACATTTACCAAGCTTTTGTGCTTATTAGTGTTAGCACTTCTACTCTTTTAACTACTCCCGGATATGCTGCCAATCCTGAACAGGTTAAACAGCTGCTGAATACTAACAAGTGTGTGAGCTGCGACTTATCAGGAGCACACCTTCATGGAGCTATTTTGGCCCAAGCAAACCTTCAGGGAGCAAACCTTCAGGGAGCTAGCCTTGTGGGAGCAAACCTTCAGGGGGCTAGCCTTGTGGGAGCTAACCTTCTGGGAGCTAACTTGTCGCAAGCTTTTTTGGCCCAAGCAAACCTTCAGGGAGCTAACCTTCAGGTAGCTAACTTGTCGCAAGCTTTTTTGCTCCAAGCCAACCTTCAGGGAGCAAACCTTCAGGTAGCTTTTTTGTCTAAAGCGAACCTGTCTAAAGCGAACCTGTCTAAAGCGAACCTTCAGGGAGCTGACTTGTCGCAAGCTTTTTTATCCTCAGCAAACCTTCAAGGAGCTAACTTGTCGGAAGCTTTTTTGTTCCAAGCCAGCCTGTCAAAAGCCAACCTGTCAAAAGCCAACCTTCAAAGAGCTAGGCTAACACTAGCCGACCTTCAAGAAGCCAACCTTTTAGGAGCCAATTTTCAAGGAGCCAATTTTCAAGGAACAAGGATGTCTGATGGGAAAATTCATCCTTGATTTTTGTGGTGGTTTTAACCTTAACTGAACCGTATTGACTTATAGGGTTAGAACTGGCGGTGCGATTGGGGGTAGGTATTCGTTGCAAAGAGTGCGATCGCGCCTGCTGAATTCTTTCTTGATAAAAATTGCAACACCCTGCACTTTAGGAGTACAGGGTGAAAGACAGCTATATTTTGTGTGATTCCCAGTTTCTATTTACCTCAAAGCCAATCTCGATAAGCAGATATTTCATTTACGCTGATTTCAAACGGCGTCCCTTTGCCAAATGGCGGATAAACGCGGATTTTGCCATTGCTAGCAAACCGCTCTAACCTATTACCTAACTGGGGAATATTGCTGACAATATGCCAGTAAGATACTAAGTCAGGGCAGTCAATAATTAATGTGAGGATGCTAGCATTTGTTGTGAGATACCACTGACAATTAGATAAGAGGACTCGCGTAATGCGATCGCAGGCTAGATAAAAGCATCTGCCAGCAGACTGTTCTAGCTCCATTTGCAGCATTCCATCCTGTTTTGTTACCTCAGCGGGAGGTAAATCATCAGGAGGAAGCAGGTATAGTTTAGAAGACATAATTTCGCACCTCTTGGTTGTAGCGCGTCAAACTCTCTAGGTTTTTTTGCAAATCCGCAGACGAGGGTTTGAGTGCTAGCGTACCTAAATTTAATTCGTCCTGAAATTTCTTGATTTTGTCTCGACAAGTCTCCACATCACCGATAATTGAGTTCTCAATCAAATAATCTTCATCAAAACAAATATTTGTGCGATCGAATGGTTTTTGGTTGGGATTCGCACTGTTTTGCAATACTTCAGCCGAATTAGCTTTCATTTTCTGGCTAAATTTGCGAACGAAAGGTAACGCTTCACTCACCGCCTCATCGTATGTTTTGCCAACAAAAAAGAAGCGTGCCAGCACGAAGTTTTCCGCACCACTAGAATTTAAGGCTCGATATTTGGTAACAGTATCCTTCAATCTCTCTAGAGAAAATGGCGGCCCACCCATCAAGCTGAAGGAATGTTTAGCAGCAAGCTCAATACCGTCATCACCACCAGTGGCAACATACACTGGTATTTGACTTTGCAATGGTTTCGGGTAAATCGTTAGGCGATCGCATTGATAATATTGCCCATTAAATGATACATCAGTTTCATATAACAGCTTGTGAATCAGTGCGATCGCTTCTAGCATCTTGGGACGGGATTCACTTGGGAGGGTCGCAAAATGCTTGTTTTGTTGAGGAAAGGGGCCGCCTTTGGCAACTCCAAATAATAATCGTCCATTGCACAAGTTATCCAAAGTGGCAATATCTTCCGCCACCCTAATGGGGTTATGGAATGGCAGCAATACTGCCGCAGTGCCTAATTGGATAGTTGAAGTCAATCCCGCCAAATGTGCCATTAACACCAACATGGACGGGCTGAGATTAGATTCACTAAAATGGTGTTCGCTCACCCACGCTTCCTCAAAACCTAAGCTTTCTGCCTGTTTTACCAGTGCAACTTGCTCAAAGATGGCACGACGAGCATCTTGGTGAAAATTATCGTAATTGCAGAAAATTCCAGTTTTCATTACTTGCGTTGATACTTTGTATTCACCGTAGGTGCTGATTATTCTAGTGGTCGATAGGTTTGTAGTAAGCACTTTAGCGCTTAAATATTTGAGGAATAAAGTCCTCTCTACAAAAGAATTTACCCCTCTTAATTAATGCGATAAATCACTAAGTTGCAACCCACTGCAACTCCAACCATAGGCGTGGGTTGTTCTCTTTGACCTTCGACATCGGATCGCGCAATAATCGCTTGGCATTCATGCAAACAACCTGGATTAAACCCATGTTGTCTGCTACTTCTCTGAGTATTTCTTTTTGAGCTTGCACGCAGGAAATCATTTCGTCAGAGCAATAAATTCCTATATATTGCAAACGTCTAGCAGGTCGTCCCCAAAAACAGGTGATGACTTTCACATAACACCCATCCAGCAATTCTCCAACTTGCGGGTAGTAATGGTTGACGACTCTTGTGAATTCTTTGGCTAAGATATCTTCAGCAATCATTGGAACTGATATTTCTGTAGCGTCCATCACGCTATTTAATATAACATAATTTTGTCAGTTAAATATGACAAAATGCTCTATTAAGGTGGAATAAAATATTAAATATGACATAAAAAAAGAGGTTTACCTCATTCGGTATCACCTCAAATTTGCGTAAAGCATCTTTATATTAAAAATTCTTAATTCGTAATTAGTAATTCGCAATCATATTCGCAGACTCGCCAACGTAATTATATTATATATAGATTAGGATTTAAACCCTATCCATAATAAATACTAAGACTTTTAGAGGTCGCTGGCTCTAAGTCTTGATTTAATTACGAATTACGAGTTACAAATTCTTATTGAATTCTAACTTTTGAATTTTTAATTATTATTAGCGAGCATTGCGTTCACAAACTAAAACCTCTGCTATGATATCCGGGACATTTACAAAGTCTGTAAATCCTTCAGAACCAAGGATTGGTGAAATAAATGTATAGTTTGGATCGCACACTCCATTGTCATATACTTGAATAAACCACCTATCGGGAAATCCTTCTATACCTAGTTCCACAGTGTACCAACTCTCGCCAATCAGACGAGAGTTAAAGATTGTGAACCACTCTCTGTTCTCTTCTGAAATATTCCAGTCTGCCATGAGCAGTTCTAAAGCTATTTGTCCCGCATCCGTTGAAGTCAACAACATTTTTACTCCTTATTTGCAACTTCAGGATTTGCAACTTCAGTACTGGGAACTTCCGGGTATAAACCTAATTCTTTCGCTAGTTCACGCGCCACAAAAAATAAAAATTTGGCACCATCTTGATTGCCTTCATGGGCAAACATAGTAGCTACTTGTAACATTGTTTCTACTAAACCGGAATCAATCAATTCGGGGTTAGATTCCAAAATTTCTGGTTCTTGACCATTAGGACATTTGAGTAACTCATCAATCAGATTAAAATACAGGCTTTGACGTTGTTCTTGGTCTGTCATGGTAATTTTCTTGAATTTAGTAATTGTGAATAAGTTACTGTTCGATACTTTGGTGCCACAGCCTTTCCAACATTTCAACTTGTTCTTTTAAAACAGCAGCACGATGAACCAGATATCTGTCGTAAAAGAGAATCCCTAACCCAACACAAATCGGGGTTAACAAGAAGAACCATTGCAGGATAGTGGCAAATTTATATTGTTCAGCAACAGTTAGCATTTGATGAACCACATTACGATCGGAGGATTGAATGCTAGTCTGAGGGGAATGTGTACCCTCTATCTGGGGAGCCAAGGCGGGAGCATCTGTAGTTGTGTTGTTAACTTCGTAAGCGAAATTCTGAGATTTTACTAACTCCAGATGTCGCTCCCAAATTATGCCAAATACTACTAGTCCTGGTGAAAGCACTGCTAAGGTAACGACGCAAACTGTAAGAACATTTAAAAGTTTGGCTTTCATCTTGGCTCTCCCTTGCTAGGTAGTATGCACCCAGTAAGAAAATATCTTTTGCTGTTTATCTAAAGTAGTTATATATTTCTACCTCTTAAACAGTTTTGATATTAAAATATGTGTAATCGGTAATTTTTACAATCATTAGTTGCCAGTTATTTTTCTCGCCACTACTGACTACTGACCAATAAAAAGTTACCACCCTTTTCACAAAACTTAGGATTATTCAGTCAGAAAGAACGCACTTAGATTCGGGAATCTGGTTTCATCTTACTCTCAAAAAGGAGATTAAGAAGTCCCCCCTAGTTCACTAAGCTTTCGCTCAGGAATGTTGGGGGGTAGAGGGGAATCTCTGCGTAAATCCTATACGATTTATATCAGCCGCTCTCCACCAAACAGTTTACCCCAGCCCTGTTAAGATTATTAAATTCATTAGAATAGTACTCAAAGCCTGTAATCCATGCCTGATAAGTCTTATAAAAAATAATTGGGGTATGGGTGCTAGTCTTTTTTGGATGGGGTTCTAGTATTTTCGAGGTGGGGTTCTGGCTTTTTTGCACTCAACCTCAAAGCAATGTAGGCAATGGTTAAAGACTGTTTTAGATGCAATTTGGGACTGACAAAATCTGCACTCAAAAGAAAATATTAATGTCTTTTGATAAACATAGACTAACAAGTTCGGAAAAGCAATTAATTATTTTTAAAATGAATTAAATTTTCATAGGAAATACAAAACAATGAAAAAGTTATTCATATATACAGAATTAAAAAAAATGAATCTTGACTAAAGAGATAATAATCAGCAATCTCAAATGGTAAAATAGAAGGATGGTGAGTTAGCCCTCTGTTGAAGTCGCAATCAATGGGGACATCTAATAAAAGTTCTTTCTAAACTTTAATGTTTTGTGGTTTAGTTAGAATATATAGTATATGGATTTATTAGCATTAAACGGCAAAATAAATACATCAAAGCTTATTGTTATAAGTAAATACTCTGTACTTAAGATTTAGGATTTTAGGGGTTAAATAATGCGGATTGCTCAAGACATAACAGAACTAATTGGACGAACTCCTTTAGTTCAACTGAACAAGATTCCTCAAGCTGAGGGAGTAGTTGCAAGAATAGTTGTTAAATTAGAAGGTATGAATCCAGCGGCTTCGGTGAAAGACCGCATTGGGTTAAGTATGGTACTCTCGGCAGAAGCCGCCGGCTCAATTTTCCCTGGAAAGACCATTTTAGTCGAGCCTACTTCCGGTAATACAGGAATTGCTCTAGCAATGGTAGCAGCAGCGCGTGGCTACCGTTTGATTTTGACGATGCCTGAGACTATGAGCCAAGAACGACGCGCTATGCTTAGAGCTTATGGTGCTTCTTTGGAGTTGACACCAGGAACTGAGGGTATGCGGGGAGCAATTCGCAAAGCCGAAGAAATTGTGGCTAATACTCCCAATGCTTTTATGCTGCAACAGTTCCGCAACCCTGCAAATCCCAAAGTTCACCAGGAAACCACCGCTGAAGAAATTTGGACAGATACAGACGGGGAAGTAGATATCGTCATTGCTGGGGTAGGTACTGGTGGGACGATTACTGGGATTGCAGAAGTACTTAAGCAGCGCAAACCGACTTTTAAAGCGATCGCAGTTGAACCCAGCAATAGCCCAGTCCTCTCAGGCGGTGAAGCCGGGCCACATAAAATTCAAGGTATTGGCGCCGGATTTATCCCCGATGTTCTCCGCCTAGAATTGGTAGATGAAGTAATTCGAGTCAGCGATGAACAAGCGATCGCATTCGGGCGACGTTTGGCAAAAGAAGAAGGCTTATTGTCTGGGATATCCTCTGGTGCAGCTTTGTGTGCCGCAATTCAAGTCGGTAAACGTCCAGAAAATGCCGGGCGTTTAATCGTGATGATTCAGCCTTCCTTTGGCGAACGTTATCTCAGCACACCCATGTTTCAAGATTTGTCTTTAGAAACCGCTGGCGTGCGTTAAGCAAATAGGAGGACAAGAGAGCAACGAATCATCTCTGTCCTTCTTATTTGGTTCTTGTATAAATTAAGACAAGTTGATTTTGAGGTGCGATCGCATCGCAATATTACATTATTAGTGTTTCTAACTCCTTGACACACCCACGGCTGCGTAAATATTGCTACGCTCATTCCCCCTAAAAAAGCCGTGGGATTCTTGTGCGGAATTTGCTTATATCGGGTTGCCCCTATTACAGGTCTTACAGTTCATGCCTACCCAATTATAGATATAGTGCTTCTGAGTTGAGTGCAATACAGACCTCACAAAAACAGCCCTTATCCTGACAAAAAGATTTATTTTATCGAAACTCTTGCTGTCTCGGTGGGTAAAGATTAACATATCTGTGGGCAGAGGCAATATCTCGTTAAATCAACCATAACAATAGTGAAAACCTTGCGCTGTCTATTTTGAATCTTGTTTAGCACCAGTTAACCTTATCTGCATATAGTGACTTAAGACCATTACCTGCTAGGTTATAAATCAAGCACAGATTATACTATAGAAAATTTAGTCAAAAATCTTTACAGCTTTAAAATCAGAGGTATCAATGATTATAACTAATTTTAGTAAACAAAGCAATGAATTTAAGGAACCTAAAGTACTCAAAGCGAAACCACATTGGCAAGGGCAAAATTTGAACGATACTGCTGTCAAAGGTAAAGATACCAAGATGCGAGATCCTGCACCTGATAGTTCGATTTTGAATAACTTAAATCGCGGTCGAGTTGCTATTTTTATTGATGGCTTAAGCCTGTTCCATACGGCCTTACAACTCGGCATAGAAATTGACTACGTTAAATTGCTTTGTCATTTAACCAGCGGTTCCAGACTATTGCGTGCTTTTTTCTATACTGGGGTTGATATCAGTAATGAAAAGCAACAGGGTTTTCTCTTGTGGATGCGTCGCAATGGCTATCGCGTAGTGGCAAAAGAACTCGTTGTACCAACAGAGAATTTCAAAAAATCAAATCTGAACGTAGAAATTGCTGTAGATATGCTAACTTTAGCTCCTTATTACGATACAGCGGTTTTAGTCAGTGGCGATGGAGATTTAGCTTATGCTGTGAACGCTGTCAGCAGAATGGGCGTTCGGGTGGAAGTAGTCAGTTTGCAAACAACCACTAGTGAAAGTTTGATTGACGTTGCTGACTGCTTCATTGACCTCGATAGTATTAAAACACACATTCAAAAAGATTCTAGTCTTGGCTATAGTTATCGCACAGCGTCAAATTCAAACCTCTAATTAAAAAGAGGCGGGAAGTGGGAGACACAGGGACGCATAAAAAATATCTCTGTGTCTCTGTGTTTCCGCTCTGCCCATTTTGCTCGACTCTATATTCAGATGGATATTTTAATAGTTGAAGATGAACCAGAAATTGCTCGTTTAATCGAACTTTCTTTAGAAAAAGAAGGATTTTTTTGTCGCACTAGCCGCGATGGGATGAATGCTTTGCGGATGTTTCAAGAGCAACCACCTGATTTAATCATTCTAGATTTAATGATTCCTGGTTTGGATGGGTTGGAAGTTTGTGCCCGAATTCGCCAGAAACCAGGTGCGAAAGATCCTTACATTTTAATGCTCACGGCTAAGGGTGAGGAAATCGATCGCGTCATTGGTCTATCTACTGGTGCTGATGATTATATGGTCAAACCCTTTAGCCCCAGAGAGTTGGTAGCTAGAGTGCGGGCACTATTACGGCGTAGCCTCCGCCAAGGGGGACAACATCAAATCAATCGTACCCAACACTTTATTGTTGATGTAGACCAGCGCACTGCCAGTCGCCAGATAAATTCTCAAGAAGTTGAAATTTTGGACTTAACTACCCTAGAATTTAACTTGCTAACCACCTTTGTCAGTAATCCTGGTCGAGTTTGGAACCGCACTCAACTAATTGACAAACTTTGGGGAGATAATTTTTTTGGCGATGAACGAGTTGTAGATACTCATGTAGCTCGGTTGCGAAAAAAGATTGAACCCGATCCGGCAAATCCGACTTTTATTAAAACTGTTGTTGGGGTTGGCTATAAATTTGAAGATCCTTTGGTAGCGTAAATGTTATGAAGATGGGGCTGAGAGGGCGCCTATTTTTCTCCCACTTAGTAGTAATGATCGTGGGGGTAGCTAGTCTGGTAAGCATCAGCAAAATCTCTTCCCCCCGCTTGTTTGTCTTACATTTGGAAGGATTAGAAAATCAGGGGTTCGACTTAATCGATGTCCGTGCTGAATTGGTTACAGGATTTGAACTTGCTTGGCAGCGCAGCACTATTTGGTCAGTCTTAGTCGGTAGTACCGCCGCCGGAGGATTGAGTTACTGGGTGTCCAGACGGATTATGCAGCGATTGACCGAGATGGAACAAATCACCCAAAAATTTGCTGCTGGTCAAATGGATGCACGACTACCTGTATCTGACATTCCAGAACTTAGTGGATTGAGCAGTAGTTTCAACCGAATGGCAGCTAGTTTAGAAGGGGTAGAAGCGCGGCGGCGAGAAGTAATTGGAGATATGACCCATGAACTCCGCACACCATTAACTGTGGTGCGCGGTTACTTGGAAGAACTGGCTGATGGGGAAATTGAAGCGTCTCCTGAAATCTATCGACGTTTAGCGAAAGAAACTCGACGCTTAGAGCGATTGGTGAACGATTTGCAAGAACTATCTAAGGCAGAAGCTGGTTATCTACCAATTAATATCCAACGGGTAAATTTGCGTCCGTTGTTAGAGTCATTAGTGGAGAAATTTACCGACCAACTATTAGAAGATGGGCCAGTTATGCTCTTGCAATGTCCATCTGTGCTACCTCCTGTATTGGCAGATATTGACCGTACAGAACAGGTACTAGTTAATTTGCTAGGCAATGCAGTACGTTACACTAATGAAGGTTCAATTACCATTACTGTTGGGATTGACGCATCTCAACTCTGGATTGCGGTTAGTGATACAGGCATTGGTATCGCTCCAGAAAATTTGCCTCATGTGTTTGAGCGCTTCTGGCGAGCTGACCAATCGCGCGATCGCCATTCGGGAGGTACTGGTATTGGTTTAACTATTTCCCGCCGTTTGATTGAATTACAAGGCGGTCAAATTCAGGTTGAAAGCGAATTGGGAGTTGGTAGTACGTTTCGCTTTTTTCTGCCTTTAGCTTGAGACAAAACCTTGAGTTCCCAGAGATTGACACAAGGTAGTCATGGCTGTGTCATACCCAATTGCTAATTTGAAAGTATCCAAAATTCTAGCTTGTTGATGAATGCCAGGATTTTAGAAATGCATAGAGTGTAACATTATGTCTACTTTTATTTTGGCTGCTTTTTTGGTTAGTTTACTCAGTGCTTCGGGTTATGCTGCGATCGCTTACCTGTTCCCTCAAAATCGTTCCCAAGACTGACCAATTAAAATAATTCGTAATTCGTAATTCGTAATTCGTAGTTAAAAATTGAATTACGAACTTGTACTGAGCGTAGCCGAAGTATTAGTAATTAGTTAATTTCCTTTCGTAATAATTCTGGAATTTGAGAAGGGCGTTCTGCTACTGTAACTTCCGCTTCTTTTAAAGCAGCTAATTTACTTTGGGCTGTGCCAAAGTTAGGATCGCGTCCGATAACTGTTGCTAAAGTCCCGGTTTGACGCCAACTTTTTCCTGGTGGTGCTTGTCTACCTGCGATGTAGGCAATTACTGGTTTATCAATTGCCTCAGCAATGTACCGCGCTGCTGCTTCTTCACTACCACCACCAGGTTGACCGACTAAAACGATCGCTTGTGTGGTTTCATCTTCATCGAGAATTTGCAGCCATTGCAAAAATGAGGAACCGACGATCGCATCACTACCAATACTGACACTAATCGACTGCCCTAAACCTGCTTTTGTTAATTCATAGGCGATTTCGTAGGTGAGGGTGCTGCTACGACTAACGATCCCCACTGTTCCAGGAGTATAAAATTCGCTAGGTTGAGTTCCTAAGAGAATTTTTCCCGGTACAATGATCCCCGGACTATTTGGCCCGATTACCAAAGTTTCACAGGCTTCGGCTTTGCGGAGTAATTGCACCATATCCAAAGGCGGCACGCCAGCAGTAATAATAATGATCTGGCGAATATTAGATGCGATCGCTTCTAATGCCGCATCTAACACGTCGTAAGGATCTACACAAATAATTGTTGTGTCAATTGCCCCAAATTGTTCTATTACTTCCTCTACTAAATCAAATACTGGCAGTCCATGCAATTCTTGTCCGCCGCATCCAGGATTGACACCAGCTACTAAATTTGTGCCATAAGCTTTCATTTGATCGACATGAGTGCTTGATATAAATTCACAAAAGCCTTGAATTAAGACTTTACTTTCTGGCGTTAGGTTCATAAAAAATTACCGTAAGTTTGACAACCCAGCGCCTTAAACCACTGAGCATAAAAACGACGCATTTACAGTGTCGTATTGATTCAATTTTTACTGAAATTCCAAAAATTAGTCTGGAAGCTGAGTGTTCCAAAAGTTAGAAAACACGCCTCTAGCTAAGAATATCCAGTTTGAATACACTATATAATTTAGTTCCAGAAAGCAAAGCTATACTTGATTTGAGCATCAAATTCAACAATTTATACCCGATGGTAAAAACTAATAATTTTTGATTTTTGAATTGGAACAAAATGACATTCACTATCTTCTATTAGCCGTTGGTTTAGCAAGGAGAACTGCTGCTGCCACAGCCTCATCTAAATTTTCTACCACGACAAGCGCATCGGTGTGGGTTTTTAGTGTCGTCAAATATTTTCTCGCAGTATTAAATTCGGAACCCGCAAGACGGACAACTAAAGATGGAAAATTAAGCTGTCGCCGAACTTTACTACCATTAGAACGTACAACCTGTGATTGAAGTTCGCTGTTGTCTTGCTGTACAACTCTAGCTATAACTTCAGCTACTTCCTCAGTTTGCGGAATGCTACCCAGAAAGTTAATTAGTATTACTTGAATGCTTTTATCGGCCTCCAGCATTTTCAAACCTGTTTCTAGGCGATCGCGGAAGGTAGTTGGTGTAGTATCTGTAAGGAAAGCATGACGTAGATTCAAACAAACACCTGGATTGCCACCAGCATTCGCAACTAAATCTAAAGTTGCCATCACTGAACCAGTACCATTACCTAAAATACCGATTTTTCCATGCATTTGCACACCATCCCAGTCACCCAAAATACCGTTAATTTCAGTAGTGGTATGACGACTGATAATTTTTGCTGCCATCTCGGCTAGATCGGGATGACGCTTGATCGCCCGTTCGTTGACCCTGACTTTACCATTAAGAGCCATAACTTGACTAGTAGTACTGACTGCCAAGGGATTAATTTCGACTAAATCCAGGTCTTTTTGGACAAATAAGTGGTACATCTTCTCCACAACGCTGCTTACCGACTGCATCAGCGTTCCTTGCAAACCCATTTTCAAAGCCAATCGTCGGGCATAAAATGGCGAAAATTCCTGTTCCACAACAACGTAGTGCATTCTTTCCCCAGCGGATTCCCAATCGATGTCTGCTTCTTTGCAACCTAAAAGTACCGGTCGGCAAGCAGCAGTATCTAAAACTACTGCTAGATAAAATTCTTGGTTGGCGTCGTATTTAGATTCTGCCAGTACAACTTCCGGCAATTCGCCCCATATTGGTAAACTAAAGATATTTTGAGCTGCTGCGATCGCATCGATAGTCGTTTGGGCAAACCTGACTCCACCAGCTTTTGCCCGTTCCGCTCCGTGAACTTGAGATTTCAGTACAATTGGAAAGCGAATTTTTAACCGTTTTAAATCTGTAGGATGGTCAATTCGTTGGGAAGGCAATACCGGAATGCCTATCTTCGCAAACCATTCTTTAACTTGGTACTCTAATAAATCCATTGATACACCTTATATTGACACTTTCCAAGATTTTGGTTATTCCTGTCTTGATATTTTGCAGCACCTTTATTGCAGAATTAACCTTTTTGCAGCTATAAAAACTTATTTTTCACGGATCAATTTTATCGAATTCAGCAAATGAAGCATATTAATTTTGCATAGTCAACTTGTTTGTGCCATAGCCACAACACATAATTAATCTCCTCAGCAAGTTTCCCAGCATAGAAGATAACTAGCTTTTTTGTCAAAACCCTCTGACATAGCATTGTTTTCTTAACCTTTAGATAATTTGGTAAAAATTGCTCTGCAACTAGAATTTCGCAAAGCAGTAGCTTTTGTGAATTTAATTATCGCAAAGTAATGCAGTGAAAATACCCAAACCTTCTATTATTCCCATTTTTTATTTGTAATTTATATCTGAAGACAGATTATTTAATTTTGCATCTAGCGCTGTAAAAATGTATCGACACGAACAATAATTACTTTTTTAATTTTTGGTGAAAAATCAGAATTTGTGTTAGAAAGTTGGTCGTTCAGACTCTCAGGCTGTGGTTGATTAAACTGTGCATTTGCATTCAACAAACCTAAAAAGTTCATTTCATCCCCTTAAAGATAATCAAAACAATATAGAAGTTCAGCGGGAAAGCTCTATGAAAGTAGCAGTCCAGCAAGAAGATTTACAGCTTTTAGCCAAAACTTTGCAAGAACAATTACTTGTAGAAGTCTCAACCGCTGAAGTCTTCGAGGTTAAGTGCGTCGTCAATAAAGGCGAGCTAATGATTTTAACGCAACACGCGTCAGATGTAATCGTTGATGCTCAACTAATTTTTGCAGTCATTGAGGAGGTACTTCAGTCTTTAGCACCCCACAAAGAGCAGCGGGTGCAATGTTTCCTCAGAGTTTTTGGCGAACAACTCCCTTATACTAAATGTTTCTTGGCGTTGAAGCCGACGGGTGGATGGGTCGCAGAGGGAGATGAAGAAGTACAAGGAGATGAGGAAGTAATATCCCCCTCATCATCTCTGACATATTCTCCATTAATCAATGAGAGCGAAGAAGAAGAACTGTTTGACCCGTTTGCAGATGTGCCGAATTTATCGGCTTCAAAGCCAGGATTCCAAGTCAAACCTATCCTCCTGGGTGCAGTGTTGCTGGGAATTATAGTTTTAGGCGGTGGTGCTTACTTATTGACTCGCCCTTGCGTGATGTCTGAGTGTAAAGAAATACAAAACGCCGAGCAATTAAAAACAAAATCTCCGCAACTGATGCGCCGCGCCAAGTCTGAAAAAGAGTTAGTTGCTGTACAACAGCAACTTGCAGCAGCCAGCACAGACTTGAATGTAATTCCTAGTTGGTCGCCTCGTTACCAGCTGTCACAGGAACTAAAAGCAAGTTTGTCTGGGCGAGCAGAAAAAATCAATCAGGTGGTCAAAGCTTTGCAAACGGCATCTTTGGCGACACAAAAAGTTCAAAATCCTGCATCTAGCTTAGAGGAATTACAAACTAGGCAACACTTATGGCGACAGGTTATAGCGCCACTAGAAAGTATAAGTTCCAGTAGTGAACTCTATGGGCTAGTACAGGGTAAATTGCTGAATTATCGTGTCCGTTTGCACACTGTAAATCAACAGATATTTATTGAGGAAAAATGGCTGAAAAAACTAACAGCGGCAAAAGGTGTAGCCGTTGCAGCCGAGAAGCAGGAGGCTACTGCTAAATCCTTGAAAGACTGGCAAAAGGCGCAGTCTACTTGGCTGGTGGTAATTAATGCCTTGAATACGATTCCCCGAAATAGCGTTGGATACCAAGAAGCCCAAAAGCTGTTGGTAGATTATAAACCTAAGTTAGTATTAGTACGCGATCGCGCTACAAAAGAACAATTAGCTGTTAAAACTTACCAACAGGCCCTTACCACTGCCAAGCAAGCCAAAGTTTATGAACAACAAAAACAATGGCAAGCAGCGGCGATATATTGGGAGCAGGCTTTGCAAACTGCTAAAAAAGTTCCCCAAGATAGTTTGTACTACACTCAGGCTCAGTCTCTCATCGAACCCTATTCATCTGCGTTCAAACAAGCACAAGAAAAAGTACAAGTTGTTAGTAGTTTGCAACAAACCCGCACTGACTTAGATAAAACCTGTACTAATGGAATTCGGATTTGCACCTTTAGTATGGACAATGCAGAAATTATTGTCCGACTAACCCCTGAATATGACCAAATAAGGCAAAATAACTTGGCTAATCCTTATTCTCAGAATTCGGATACTGCTGTTGACGTTACCAATCACTTGCAAATCTTACGCGAAGCCCTAGCCGTAATTGGTGAAAATGCCAATCTATCCCTTTTTCTTTATGATTCCCAAGGTCAGGTAATTTATACGCGGACTTTAGGCGGGTAAGTAGAATCCCTAGTGAAATATAAGGATGAATTGTACATTAACTAATTATTGGTCAATTTAACAAAATACTGCCACAGCATTTCAAATACCTAAAACCCTGACATAGTAAGTATTATGTCAGGATTTTTTTATTTAAGGAAAAGAGCGATCGCACTACTGGCTAAAAGTTACAGATTTTAGAAAATGATTTCATAATAAACCAAAGCGGCTGCTCAACAATTGGGTGATATTCCCATTGATAGTGAAAACTTACAGATTTTAGAGCGGGCGATGGGACTCGAACCCACGACGTTCACCATGGGAAGGTGACATTCTACCACTGAATTACACCCGCAAATTGCTAACATAAATTTATGCTTAAAATTAAGCATATCACTATTTACAGCTGTTTTCAATTGGCTAGAAAATACACTATTTTGACAACTACTGATGCATGAGTCCTGTGGCTGTTCAGATTAGGAAATTTTTTTAGCTAGCTGATGACGGCACTTATTACAATATTTAACTAAAGAACAATGTCCTCGCCTCGCTCCGTAAAGCGAACCTCTTTAATATTCCATTGAGCATTACTCGTTAAGGTTTTGCGGAGACTGCCAAACAGAGCAAACTGTTCACAACTAGAAAGAGAAGTTATTTGCCGCTTTGACTCAGGAGATATTCGTAAATCAACTGTAGCAATGCCATTTTTGATGTTGACACGATACCCAGACAAGCTAAAGTCGCTTGTATCTCGTTTTTCTAAGATTTTACTCACTACATTTGTTACTGGTTCCTCGGCTGGTACTGATACCTTTTCTGGAATTAGTTTTTGACATTGTGTATCGCTTGTGTATAGTGTTACGGTAGTAGTTTTGCTAGTGGCAACTTTAGAAGCTGGTGAGGAAGGCGTATTTTCCTTAGAAGATTCTTGATTAGGAGATTTTTCTCTCAACTGAGCTACGCTAGGAATTTGGCTGGGAGACTGAGAAGGTAGGCTATTCGTCGGTGCTGGTGCTGTGGTAGGGTATGAAGTTGCGCTATCAATATTACCTGCGGTAGGGTTAGAACTACAACTACCGAGGCTCACAACCATTGTCACAAAAATAGGGGGTAAAAAAAATTTCTTGATTGTGTTCATAAATTTTGCTTATAAATGATGTTGTTATCGATTTCAGTGTCACTGGTGTCAATTCCGCATAAATTTGTGAATATTGAGACAGTCTATAAAGTGTCAACCCAAAATCTATTAAAGTCAAATTTTATACTAGTTACCAAAATTACAACATCGTCAGACAACAAGTTGCTTTGCGTCTACCTCAATCCCAAAAAGCTTGACTAAAACAAGTAGGGATGCAGTAATCCAGAGAATTGCTGCAACCAGTAGCACTGTATCTGCGCCTGCTGCTTGTGCTAAATAAATTTGGCAAGAGTAAAATCAACTCCTTGCAGAATAAGGGTAAGTCGTGCTGCTTTAGAAAAACTCCTGCTTTTAGATTACTCATTAAAAGTAAATTACTAGTTTTCACTACTTTTTTGCTTCGTCAATTGCTGCACTAATAATTGCACTCCCAAAGCCAACAAACCAATTGCCACTATAGCAAAAATCCCGCTACCTAAAGCAACTACACCAACAACCAGAGTGCGGACAGCAGAAGAAATTTTCACCACCAATGGATTGATTGAATGGATCGGTTTACTAGCAAAATTTGTCGCGAGCGCAATCATCAGCGAATACGCTGCAAATGCCATCCCTCCAGAAATCACCGCCCCAGTAAAACAGCGTAACGGACTAGCTGTCACCTGTTCTTTAGCATTTGTTTGCGGCGTTAGATTTTGGTCATTCATAATATTTAGATTTTAGATGTTAGATTTTGGATTGGAGTATTAGGAATAATTATTATCATTTAAATTGCATCTTTGCGTTTTTTTTGGGGATTTTAACTATGCAACTTAAAAGCTCATCCATCAGCTTATTGCCCATACTCCATTAACAATAAAGATTTATTTAAACTGAAGATGCCACCTGAATACCATGTGTAATTGTCCGAGTCACAAACAATTCTAAGTCTTCATCAAGAATTGCTTCTCTGACTTGCAGTTTTACTTGTTCTGCCTGCTGTTGAGACTCAACAAGAGCAAAAACTGTTGGTCCAGAACCAGACATCATTGTTCCTAAAACGCCTTCTTGATTAGCAAATACTTCTCGCAACTGCAAGACTTGCGGATAGGCTGGCAATACCACGCGCTCTAAATCATTGTGCAGTTTTTGGGCAATTTCTCCTGGATTTTTATCCAGGATAGCTTTTACAATTCCTCCGGAATGAACTGCATTCGCACGCGCTACCAAGTTGTCGCTATCTCTAATATAAGAATGACCAAACTGCTGTCGATAGGTTTTATATGCCCAAGGGGTGGAAACTTCTAAACTGCGGTATTTTCCCAATACTATATATACATTATCTAAACTCGGCAGGGGAGAAAGTTGCTCACCTCTACCTGTTGCGATCGCAGTTCCACCCGCTACACAGAAAGGTACATCTGAACCGAGTGTACCTCCCAACTCCTCTAATTCTGACTGAGTTAGCCCCAACTTCCACAGTAAATCTATCCCCACCAACACAGCCGCTGCATTTGTCGAACCTCCAGCCAACCCAGCAGCTACAGGAATCTGCTTGTTGACGGTAATCTCCACGCCTCCATATTTAGCAAAGGCTTCGGGAAATTGCCTTACCATTAATTCTGCTGCGCGGTATGCCAGATTACTTTTATCTGTCGGTACTTGTGGGTGGTTGCAATGAACCCTAATAGTATCAGTGCTAATGGGACGCACATCAATTTTGTCTGCAAGTCCGATACTTTGAAGTATCATGGCTAACTCGTGATAACCATCGGGGCGATTACCAATGATTTCCAGATATAAGTTGATTTTGGCAGGGGCAATTAGGCTGTAGGAATGCATTTTATGGGAGTGGGGAATGGGGAGTGGGGAATGGGGAATGGGGAATGGGAAAAAATCTGCCTTGTCCCCTACTCTCTACTCTCCACTCCCAACTCATTTGCTAAAATTACCCATTGCTGAACGCTGAGGTCTTCGGCTCTAGCTTGGGGATTTATTTTTAATTGTTCCAGCAAGTGGCTCAAGCGATCGCGTTCTATAACTGATTGCAAATTATTTCGTAACATTTTGCGCTTGGCACCAAACCCCAATTTTAAGAAATTCTCTAATTGTCGGGGATTAAGCGCTGGTATTTCTATTTCTCGTGGGCGCAATCGCACCACTGCTGAATCGACTTTTGGCGCTGGTTGGAATGCGGCCGCTGGGACTGTGCAGATTAACTCACACTCAGCCAAATACTGTACCCGCACGCTCAATGCCCCAAAAGCTTTTGAGCCTGATTTAGCATATAACCTTTCTGCGACTTCTTTTTGTACCAGCAACACTATCGAGTCAAATGGTTCGGGATTGGGGTTAGCGATCGTACCCAGTAGTTTCTCAATGATTGGGCCTGTTATGTTATAGGGAATATTTGCTACTACCTTATTTGGCTGTTGAAAATTGGGAAAGGCTGCCAGATAAGATGGTAAATCTAGAGTTAGAAAATCGCCTTGCAGCAGTAAAAAATTTTCATTCTTACCAAGCTGCTTTGACAACAGTTGGCATAAATCGCGGTCTATTTCAACTGCAACCAGAGATTGCACCAAGGGTAATAAACGACGAGTCAGAATCCCGGTCCCAGGCCCAATTTCCAAGACGCGATCGCTTTCTGTACACTCAGCTGCTTTAATAATTGCGTCGAGCGCCTTTTCACTTTTGAGCCAATGTTGAGCAAAGACCTTACGCGGTCGGATCATCTGTATTTCTTGCCTAGTCTAGTTTTTAGCTGTTTATCAAAAACTCATTATAAATTTTGAAGCCCCTCTACAGCGCTAGATTCACTGTAACGCCTATCTTCTCTTCCAAACGCTCCGCGAGCGTAGTGATGGCGATCGCGTAGAGGCCGATATAAGCGTCACCTGTAAGATGGGAGTTTTAAATCACAAGCTCCGCAACAATTATGCTCTTAATATTATGTATATGGTTAGTTCAGGCGTAAGAATTCCGGATAAATCCCTCCAGCAAGACTATTCCTGCCTTTTTCGATAATCACTCAACGTGAATGATTCACCCAGTCAGGTTTAGCCACTTTGTTTTTGCCCCCTCCCATTGCTTAAGGCATTCACCTGAAAGTAATGCCACTCAGGCGATTTGCCCTTTTAGGAAAAATAATAAATTTACCCCTTGACAAACTAGGGGATGACTAGTTACTCTAGTTAAGTCGGGAAGCGAAAGACGCAAACGACCGCTGAACCTAAAAAACATAATACTTTGAAAGCTTAAGAAAAAACCAATCCTCGTCAAAAGATTTTGCTTTTGGGATTTCCCAAAAATATAATCAAAATTAGTAACTAGGATTCTGGAAAATATTTTTTTCAGAGCCACAAACTCGAAACA
Organism: Nostoc sp. LEGE 12454; assembly: GCF_056620565.1. Classification (NCBI taxonomy): domain Bacteria; kingdom Bacillati; phylum Cyanobacteriota; class Cyanophyceae; order Nostocales; family Nostocaceae; genus Nostoc; species Nostoc sp. LEGE 12454. The sequence goes on along the minus strand of NZ_JBWQXL010000022.1, from coordinate 128 downwards.
CAACAAAACGGAGAGTTTGATCCTGGCTCAGGATGAACGCTGGCGGTATGCTTAACACATGCAAGTCGAACGGTGTCTTCGGACACAGTGGCGGACGGGTGAGTAACGCGTGAGAATCTGGCTTTAGG
>NZ_JBWQXL010000021.1:0-114933 GCF_056620565.1 Nostoc sp. LEGE 12454 | reverse complement strand
GAATCGTACTTGTCTTGAATGCTTTCTACTACCTGCTTATCAGACATATAAGCCTTTAATTCGGTTACATTCCGATCATCTAACCATTCGGCAAATTGTTCAAGTTATTTTTACATGATGCCTTAGAAGTGAAGCAAAGGTTAAAGTACAAGAAAATTACTTCAGAGTTCAGCAATTTGCAGAGCTTTTTGGTACAGTATTCTAGAAAATCCAGATGACGAGAATAGGCGATCGCTAATTGCAATTGCCAGTTTATTGCTCAAAATCTAGAACGCAGTTGCTATGATCAAACGCCTGCTTGTGGTAGAGTCTCCGGGAAAAGTCAAAAAACTCAGTCAAATTCTGGGTTCGGATTGGAAAGTTCTAGCCAGTTGTGGACATATCCGAGAACTCAGTAATGAAGGGGAAGATTCCTTGGGCTTCGTCATGGACGGCAGTAATGTTCGGTGCAATTACGTCCCACGTGACCAACGAGCGAAGGAAACAATTCAGAAACTCAAGTCTGCGGTGAGGCAGGTTGATGAAGTTGTCTTAGCAACTGACCCAGACCGGGAAGGCGAGACAATCGCTTGGCATCTCAAAGAAACGCTGGGTTTAAAGGAACCGAAACGAGTAATTTATACTGAGATTACAGCATCGGCGGTGCAGAGTGCGATCGCTAATCCTAGAAAGCTAGACCAAAACTTAATCGGTGCTGGGCTGTGCCGAGATTGCCTAGATAAGCTGGTAGGTTACAAAGGTAGCCCTTTAGTTTGGGCATTAAATAACGGTGCTAAGAGTGTTGGCAGAGTCCAAAGCGCGACGTTGCACCTGATTTGTCAGCGAGAAAACGAAATTCTAGCGTTTGTCCCCCAAGATTACTGGAGTGTGTGGGTAGATTATGCTGAAGGATTTCGGGCTTTTTACAAAGGGACGGTCGATTCTGTAAAAGATGCAGCAGACCAAGAAACTGAAACTCACGATGATGCAAAGGTTGGTAATAGTCCAGAAACACCGGAGTCTAAGCGCGTTCTTTCGGAAGCAGAGGCAACACGTTTAGTTGAAGAAGCACAACGACATCCTCATCAGGTGATTCATTTTGAAGGAAAAATCGTTAATCGCCAGCCACCGCCACCATTTACAACTTCCAGCCTTCAGCAAGCAGCCGGTTCAAAGCTGAGGTTTGCTCCCGACAAAACTATGATTGTGGCCCAAAAGCTTTATGAGGCAGGGCTGATAACATATATGCGAACAGACTCAGTAATGCTGAGTCCAGAATTTTGTGCCAGCGCCCGTAAATGGTTAGAGCAAAACGATCCGCCTAATGTGCCGCAGCAAGTTGCAAAACATCGCAGTAGCAAATCGGCTCAAGAAGCACATGAAGCGATTCGTCCAACGGATGTGTTTCGTCCCTCAGTTCAGTTGCGTTTAGAACTTCCTGATGATGAGTTTAATCTGTATGTGATGATCTGGAAACGGTCAATTGCTTCTCAGTGTCGGGCTGCTCAATTGCGTAAAACTCTGGTGATTACTCAGTCTGGTTCTCTACTGTGGTCAGCTAGAGGGCAAGTAATTGAATTTTACGGTTATGCTCGGTACTGGAATAATCTCAGCAAGGATAGTGTTTTACCTTCATTACAACAGGGACAAGCGCTGAAACTGGAGAATGCTGGACATGAGCAAAAGCAGACGCAGCCACCACCCCGTTATAGTGAACCAAAACTGGTGCAACTGATGGAACGTAAAGGAATTGGTCGCCCAAGTACCTATGCTCCTACTGTTGCTACTTTAAAAAAACGAAATTATGTGGAGTTGAAAAAAGACCATCTGCAACCGACAGCGTTGGGGTTAGAAGTTGATGCATTTTTGCTCAAAGCACTGCCGGATTTACTAGAGGCAGAATTCACAGCGAAAATGGAAGATGCCCTTGATGCAATCTCCGAAGGAAAAAACTCTTGGCAGCATTATTTAACTAGTTGGAATCAGAATTACTTTATACCAGCGCTCTCCAAAGCTAAAACTGTAGTTACGAGTTCCCCAGCAGGTAAAGCTCATGTGATAACTGAGCGGAAATATGAAACTTCCAAGACGCGATGCCCTGAATGCAAAAATTTTCTCGCCAAAATTCCGAGTAGTAAAGTTAAAAAGAAATATTTCCTCAAATGCACAAAAGGCTGTGAAAATGTCGTGTTGTTTTGGAGCGACTTTAACAAAACTTGGCAGCCACCACAAGCTAAAACAGTCCAAGCTGAGAATCAACAAAAGCCTCCCGTGAAGATGACGGCATATCCCTGCCCAGTATGTAAGAAACCTTTAGAGGAGTACAGTTATATCAAAGAAGGGCAGAGTAAGAAAATGTTGCGGTGTTGTGACCCACAATCGCGTAAAGATACCAAACATAAAGATGTGGCTTATTTCAGTACGCCAAAAGGGTGGTGGAGTCCTAAGTTTGGGGAGTTGAATTGTTAGACTAGACTGCTGATATTTTACTCAATACTAATTTGATGCATCGACCTGCACCTTTGTTGCATCGACCCGCACATTTGTTGCATCGACCTGCACGTTTGTTGCATCGACCCGCACCTTTGTTGTATCGCCCTGCACGTTTGTTGCATCGACCTGCACATTTGTTGCATCGACCCACACCTTTGTTGGATCGACCTGTACCTTTGTTGCATCGACCTACAAAAATTAGCTCACCCCTAACTGTCCTCAGTTGTACCTGGTGTAAGCAGTTGCTTAATTTGGTGAGCCAATAATTCTAGTCCAGCATCCTTGGCAAAAAATCCGTCTGCTTCTGGACACATTTGTTTGCCATGCACCTCTAACTCATTTTTGCTCATGTAAGCCGTGACGAGGATGACTACAGGAGAGCGAGGCAAGTGGCGCTTGAGAGCGGTAACAATTTCCATGCCATCTGTATTTAGCTCATACCGAGCCGTAGGTAACACGAAATCGACCAGAAAGATATCGTACTGGTTTAGTTCGTCTAACTCCCACAAGAAACTAGACACTGACCTATAGGTTGCTACATCATATTGTTGCTTCAGAAAGCGTTGGATGATGCGACACCAGTGTTCGTCATCATCCAAAATCGCCAGCTTGTACATGGAGATTCAATTCCTTTTTTGACCAAGAAGACTAATCATATCCAAAAAGGCATCGTAGTCAGTTATGGGTTTGGTATAGCAACTGTCAGCCCCAGATTGGGACAACAGGAGATGTTGATCGGCGGGCATGGTGTAAGCCGTCACCAGGATAATTGGTAACTGTTTCCACTGCGCCTTTAAATGGCGCGACAGGATGGAGCCATCGACTTTTTGTCCTTCCCACCTAGCTCCCGGCAAATTGATATCCATAATCACCAGTTCTACTGCCCCCGCTTCGCATTGTTGGAATATCTCTTTTGGTTCAGCAGTAATAAACACCTGATGACCCCCCAAACGTTCGATTAGTTTGGCGGTTCCCTTAGCCAGGAGTTCGTTATCTTCAACCAGCAGGATGTTCAAGATTGTTACTAAAACCTCCATGCTGTGGAAGCGCCTACATCCAATGAGAGTAAGGTACAGGTGATTTTAATTGCCGTCCAAATATTAAAATCCATAAAATACTCATCTTTTTTATAGTCAGGTGAAATATCTTCCAAGGGCCAAGCCCATAGCTAAAAGCTATGGGCTTGGCCCTCAACTAGAGAACCCTGACCTCCTACCTGACTTTGTTCGTTTAGAGGCAGGGTAAAAGTCACCGTGTTTCCCTGCCCTAGCCCAGGGCTTTCAAGCCAGATTTTACCACCCATTAGTTCCACTAATCGCTTGCAGATAGTCAGCCCTAAGCCGGTGCCCCCGTAGGAGCGCTGGGCAGAACCATCAGCTTGCACAAATGGGGAAAACAGTTGCTCTGAGTTTTCCATCTCAATGCCGATACCTGTGTCGTGTACCGAGATTTGAGCCATTGTCCCAGTACTATCGACGACAGCCCGGACATCGATTTGACCCTCATCGGTGAATTTGAAGGCGTTATCCAGCAGGTTTGTCATCACCTGACGGACTTTGATCTTGTCGGCGAAAACAGTCTCGATTTCACAGTCGAGTGTCAGAGGAATTGACTTGTAGCGGCTTTCGGCACCAGAAAGGAAACACTGCTCTTGTAAAAGCTTTTGCAGATAAACTGTCTCTAAATCTAAGGCTATGCGCCCGTCTTCAATCTTGGCAATGTCAAGGACATCGTTAATTATGGTGACTAGATTTTGCGTCGATTGGTAAGCGCCATCTATATATTCGCGCAACTCATCTTCGTCTTCATAAAGGCGCTCTTTGAGCAACTTTAAATAGTTTAAGGTCGAGGCCAGAGGAGTTCGCAATTCGTGGCTGGTAGAAGCCAAGAAGTTGCTCTTGAGGCGACTCACCTCTTCGGCGGCAGCTCGGGCATGAGAGAGAGCTTCGTTGTGCATCTCAACTATCAGGCGTTGCTGGCGTTCTCGGTGATAGAGGCGGTTTTGCAGCACAGCCAACGATAGGTGAATGTTCAAAGACTGGATGAGTTCCATCTCTTCGATGCTCCAGGGATGAGCTTTATCTTGTTTGAGCGCCTGCCATTGCGCCATTGACTGGCGGGGCCGCTGTTGGCGCTCATCGTCTTCCTCATAGCCTGGCCAAAGATTTTTTGTGCCGATTTGGTCACGAAAGAATGTTAAATACCCCAGGAATTCTTTACCATAATACAAGGGTTGAACAATCAAACCCCGAATCGGTGTGGTCTGGAAGGATTCAATCAGTTGGTGCAGACGCGGTTCTTGCTGAAGATTAATTACGACTCGCAGGGGAGGTTTATCTTCTTGAGTTAAGGCGGTGTCGATGGGAGCAGGAGTTTCCCCTACCTCTTGCCAAAGGGGATGATTTTCTAGTAAATGTGGTTGCTCTTGCTCGGATGGAGCCGGCTGATTTCCGTAAGTATAAAGATGGGCTGGTAAAGCCTCATCCGGGGAAGTTAGGTACAACCTTCCTCCAGAACTGCCAGAAGCTTTGACTGCTTGCTCCAGAACGTTATGCAAAATCTCTTCAGGGGTAAGAGGCGCGTGCAGCATAGTGGCAATCTGATTAACGATCGCATCACGCTGCTGCTGTTCCTGCATCTGACTCAGCAGACTCGCCTGGGTAATTGCCAGTGAAACCTGGTCAGCAAGCAATTGCACGACCAGCAAATCCTCTGATGTAATCTCTCTGGGTTCGGCATGATGAGAGATCAACAGCCCCCAGAGTTCCTGTTGATAAATTATTGGCACTACCACTGAAGATTGCACACCCATCTGGGTGAGATAGTCTACATGGCAAGGGTCTACCGGACGGCTTAAGATATCTTCGAGGGGTTGCTCTTGCACTTCTTCAAGGGTCAAGTCGCCGATTGCCGTCGTTTTAGAAGTCGGCAGCGAGTTGAGGATAATTCGCTGTTCGCTGACATTGACAATAGAGCGGGTACGTGCTTTGACAAACAAAGCCCGCGCTTGGGGCGGAATGTCATCAGCTGGATAGTGCAATCCCAGCAAAGAAGGTAGGCGGTTGGGGGCGCTGGCTTCGGCAACAACGTGTCCATGCCCGTCGCGATCGAAGCGGTAGACCTTAGTCCGATCGGTTTGCAAAAATGCCCGCAACTCGACCACAGTTGCATCCAAAATCTCTTGCAGGTTCAGCGATTGCCGGATGCGGTTCGCCATCCGAGCCAGTAGAGCTTCTTTGCCTTCAGGAAGGAACTGATCTTTTAGGTTTCTAAAACCGGAATTTGTTGCCAATTTTTACTCTCGACCTCTCAGAATAATTATTTATTATTTAACTAGGCTAGCAATTACCATCGCTAATTTTGCTGGTTCTATTGGCTTAGTCAAATGTTCTTGGAATCCTGCTTGGAGAATTTTTTCCTGGTTTATCTCTCCAGCATAAGCTGTCAGTGCGATCGCTCGGATCTCTCCCCCTTGCTGTGGCGGTAGCGATCGAATTTGCCGAATCAGCATATAACCATCCATTTCTGGCATCCCAATATCACTTAAAATAATATGTGGTTTCTCAAGTGCAAAGGCGTCTAGTGCAAGCGATGCTGAGGCGAAGGCACGTACAGAAGCACCATACTGTTGCAGGATGAATACTATTAACTCGCGGGTGTCAACTTCATCGTCCACAACTAGCACATTTATCCCCTCAAGATTAGGGGAACCATCAGCCAAACCCTTGTTTTCAGTTGTTTGAGGCTCGACACTCTTGATAGGTAACAACACAGTAAAGGTAGCACCTTTATCATCTCCTTCACTTTCTGCTTGGACTGTTCCACCGTGCAGTTCCACGATTTGACGAACGATCGCTAAACCAAGCCCCAAGCCGCCAAAGGTTCTTGTTGTGGTATTGTCAGCTTGACGAAAGTAATCAAACACGTGAGGCAGAAATTCTGGGTCGATGCCCTTACCTGTGTCACTGATTTGGATTTGCGCTTGTGTACCCACGCGCTCAAGTCGTATTTCCACTTCCCCCCCGGACTCTGTGAACTTAACAGCGTTAGAGAGCAAATTCCAAACAACTTGCTGCAAGCGACTGGGATCGCCTAAAACTTGCCCTACATCCGGTTCAAATTCCATCTTGAGTTGAATTGACTTGGCTTGAGCAGCTAGACGCACGGTATCAAGGGCTACTTCAATAACGGCGGACAGGTCAACAGAACCGATCTTCAGGCTGAGTTTGCTTTGAAGAATCCGGGAAACATCCAGTAAATCTTCCATTAGCTGAGACTGCAACTTGGCATTGCGCTCAATGGTTGCTAGGGCATAAGCCGTCTTTGCTTCATCAAATTTGCGGGTTTGCAGGAGTTTTGCCCAGCCCAAAATCGGGTTGAGAGGAGAACGCAGTTCGTGAGATAGAACAGCGAGGAACTCATCTTTGAGACGGTTGGCTTGTTCAGCTGCATTTTGTGCCGCTTCGCTAACGGCACGGGCGGCTTGTTCGCGCCGTGCCGATTCTTCGGCTGCTTGACGGGCGTTACTACTGTGAAGAACGGTGGCTGTAAAATTTGCGAAGCTTGTCATCAGCCGCAAGTCTTCTCGATCGAACTGCCGATGCTCATCGTGGGATACAATCCAAATCGTCCCAAGTGGTTGATTGTGAATCAATAAAGGAACCACCAATATCTCGACGATTGTTGGCTTAACCTGTTGCAAGAAGGTGAAATACCGTTCTGGATAGGAATACAACAGGGGGGCTTGACGTTCTAGGCAGGTGCCGCAGCAACTAAAGCTGTAAAGGGTGGCAGTTTGTTCATAGGCTTCTAACATCCCGGCTAGTGCGACCCAACGGCAAATATCTTCCCCGTTCGGAGTCATCTCAAGTAAGCTGACACCTGCTGATTCTGCCCGACACAGTTGAGTAATTATTTTTACAAGCTTTTTGAGCAGAATTTGAGGCTGCTCAACTACTTGCCCTATCAGGGTATGAAGTGCATCGTTTTCTTGCTTGAGGTCAGTGGTTCTGGGTATTCTATGAGATAACTCTTCAGTGATGAGAATATCCTCTAAACATATTTGTTCCACTTCCTCATTCGTCATTACACCACTCCGTTTCTAAGAAATATTGCCTTAGCAGTTCCTGTCCAGATTCACCAAGTTTCGTAACATTTCTTCAATTTTTATCAAGAAAAAATCAAAATTCAGAATTCAGAATGAATTCTGAATTTTGAATAAAAGAGTTTTATACACCCGCCTAATAAGGTGATTTTACAATCGGGTGGTAGTATAAAACCCTTTCATTCTTACTCCTGGATTTTGGTCAAGCCCTCCGGGCAAGGTAGAAAGTAGGAGGGAAGAAAAAGCTTTTGGGAAAGCCTTATGCGAAGGACTGTTTGGGGCCGGGCCACCATACCTCCGGTATGGTGGCCTCAAATACCCTTACGGACTCGCTACCCTACACTCAATTGTGGTTATAATCCCCAATTGATTGTTCCGTTTAGCATAGATGCCCCCTGCTTTCTTTTTTGGCTTCCTTTGATTCGCATAAAACAAAGACTACGACAAAATGATTTGCCTTTGGTACTTCCTGAAGGAAGATTTGGGAAGTACCTTCTAATACCAGCACAGCTTTTAGTTTGAAAGCTAATGTCAAAATTGACTTGCGATTAATAGTGCTAAGGGAAGCGATGCCTGCGGCGAGCTACGCTAACGCTAAAATTTAAAATACTACCAATGCGGTAATAAGCTATCATTTCGAATGTATTAAGCCTTTACGTATCAGTAATTACCAATTACCTTAACAAGTCCGCTTTGCGTAATTGTTAATAACGCAAAGCGGTACTAGTTACATTTACCATTTTGTGGAAAATTGTCCGTTAAGGAAGTTGGTAAGCATAAGCAAGTGTAAAATTCATTTTGTATAGGTATTAATCAACACAGTTGGCTTACCTTAGCCGCAAGTTCTGCGGGGTTCATCTGCTCGTAGTGTTCAAAAGGTTGATGAATCCAGGGGTTGTCAGGTAAATAATCAACATAATAATTGGGTGTTATAACTGAACAGGCTTTATACCAAAGAACGGCGGTGCGAATTTCCTCAATGGGGAAATCAATATTTTGCTCAAGCCAAGGTATAGTCTGTTGGAGTGTTACCCCAGAGTCTACTAAGTCATCCACTAGGAGAATGCGCGAACCTAACTTTTCGGCAGTCATCGTTAAGTGGCGGGAGAAAATTAAATTATTTCTTTCTTGCTTACCAGGGCCACTGTAAGATGAGGTTGCTAAAATTGCCAGCGGCTGCTGGTATATACGGGAAAGAACATCTCCAACTCTTAGTCCTCCTCTGGCAAGACAGATAATCTGGTTAAATTCCCAACCTGATTGATAAATCTGAATAGCCAGTTGTTCAATTTTTTGGTGATAATCTGACCAAGAAACATAAAGGTCTGGCATAAGTCTAACGGGAGTGGTAGATGGCTGTATTGAAGGCGATGTCTACGACGGGCTATGCCCACGCAGACTTTTTATTTTAGTATGAGTGCAAAGTTTTATGAATAATTCTGCTGCTGATGGCGATGTCCAACGAGATCCGCTCAGTGAAAAACTTGACCTTAAAACAAAGCTGGCTTACGGTGCAGGGGATTTAGGCCCAGCAATCACTGCAAATATCTCCGTCTTTTTTCTGCTGGTTTTCTTCACGAATGTTGCTGGTATTCCTGCGGGTTTAGCTGGCAGTATTTTGATGATTGGCAAAATCTGGGATGGCATAAACGATCCGTTTGTCGGCTTCCTGACTGATAAAACGAAATCTCGTCGTTGGGGGCGTCGTCTTCCGTGGATGTTTTATGGAGCAATCCCCTTTGGAATTTTCTTTTTCTTGCAGTGGATTGTACCGCAATTTAGTGCAAATCAGAGTGATAATATTTGGCCATTATTTTGGTATTACGTAGTCATTGGGGTGGTATCTCAGGCGTTTTACACAGTTGTGAATTTGCCTTATACGGCAATGACTCCAGAATTAACTCAAGATTACGACGAACGCACCAGCCTTAACAGCTATCGCTTTACATTTTCTATTGGTGGCAGCATTTTATCGTTGATTTTAACGCAAATTGTTTTTTCAGCGATCGCCGATCGCCAAAAACAATATCTCGTTTTAGCAGCCATTTGTACGGTAATTTCGATTTTAGGATTATATTGGTGCGTTTTTGGAGTCCGCGATCGCATCTTGGCTTTTGAGGCTAAACGCATCCAAACCGAGGAACCCGCATCTCTCCCCTTCTTTGAACAGCTAAAAATTGTCTTTAGTAACCGACCTTTTTTATTTGTTATTGGTATATATCTTTGTTCTTGGCTAGGTGTGCAGGTGACAGCCAGCATTATTCCCTATTTTGTAGTCAATTGTATGGGTCTTAAAGAATCAGACGTACCCACAGTGATGATTGCAGTCCAAGGAACTGCTCTGGTGATGCTATTTGTCTGGGGAGCGTTGAGTAAAAAAATCGGGAAAAAAGTTGTTTATTTTCTGGGAATGACTTTATGGATTATAGCTGCCGCCGGACTATTTTTCTTACAGCCTGGTCAAATAGTTTTGATGTATGTAATGGCTGTTATGGCTGGTATTGGTGTCTCCACAGCTTATCTAATTCCTTGGTCAATGATTCCAGATGTGATTGAATTAGATGAACTGCAAACCGGACAACGCAGAGAAGGCATTTTTTATGGCTTCATGGTTTTGCTGCAAAAATTTGGTTTAGCTTTGGGACTATTTTTGGTGGGAAATGCTTTGCAAGTATCTGGTTTCAAAGAATCTGTAGCTGGAAGTCCACTACCCATCCAACCGGAATCAGCACTGTTTGCTATTCGCGTTGCCGTTGGCCCCATACCGACAGTTTGTTTGATTTTTGGCTTAGTTTTAACGTATTTTTACCCAATTACCCGCGAGATGCACGCTGAAATTATGCTGAAACTCAAAGAAAGGCAAGAGAAGAGGGGGAATTAAAGAGCAGGGGAGCAGGGGAGCAGGGGAGCAGGGGAGCAGGGGAGCAGGGGAGAAGTGACAGTAAGTTTTTCCCCTCTGCCCCTCTGCCCCTCCGCCCCTCCGCCCCATCAAACGCCTGAAGCTTGTGAGAAATGCGGGAGTAGGGGGCTTTTCCCCAAAGCCAATTTCGAGTTAAAAATGCACAAAACGAGTGATATTAGGCATAATTGTTTCTTGAAGATTTACGCCGCTGAAGTCAGCTCCCCGAATGTCGGCTCCTCTAAGGTTAGTTCCTCTAAGATTCGCCCCTGCCAAATTCGCATCTCTAAGGTTAGTCCAACTCAAGTCAGCTTGACTCAAATTAGCTTCACTTAGGTTAGCCCGCAACAAGTATGCACCACTTAGGTGAGCCTTGGTCAGATTAGTTTTGTATAAGTCAGCTTTGTAAAGATAAGCTCCTAAAACATCTGCTTCGTACAAACTCGCCTCGCTGAGGTCAGCCGCAATCAAGTTAGCTTCAATGAGGTTGGCAAAAGAGAGGTTAGCCCGGATCAACTTTGCTGCACCTAAATCGGCATCTCTCAAGTTAGCGCCTTTTAAGTCAGTGCCAATTAGATTAGCAGATGCGATCGCAGCACCTCTAAGATCCACCCCACTCAAGTCAGCTCCAATCAAATTGGCATGACTCAAATCTGCCTGCGTAAGTATAGCACCACTCAAGTTAGCAACACTGAAGTTAGCCGCACTCAGGTTAGCTTCATTCAGGAAAGCATTATGGAGGTTGGCACTACTGAGGTCAGCACCACTGAGGTTTGCCCGCACAAGTAAAGCATTACCCAAATCAACTCTTCTCAAGTTTATCCCTTGGAGGTTTGCACCTCTGAGGTTATCGCCTTGCAAATTCGCGGCGCTGAGGTCTGGTTCAATCTGGGGATTTTTCTTTCTCCACTCAATCCATTTAACTGCACCTGCTTTGAGTAAAGTTAGATGCTCTCGATTTGCCATTTTCTCTCCTTTACTCCTGACGCCCACCCAGAGAATTTACCCGACCAGCGACACTTTCAATAGCCGTTAATGCTCCCGCTGCTCCTGCTAGAATATCCTGTTCTTGTCCACCTAAGTAAAGCCGTCCAAAACTACCTACAGCTTGAACTTCTAAAATGTTAATCCTCGCTGCTTTTTCCGCTTCATTGGCAGCTAATGCGGCGTAAGCAGCAGGCTCCACTTCTAATACATACAGCGTTTGACCTGCTAGTAGTAGCTGTCCTCGGCGCGTGCGATTAATCAGTTGTGTTTGATAAGCATCGATGTTGCGGATAATCTGACTAGAAATAACACGCGGTTTCAGACATTCCTCTCTTTTGACTCCCAGTGCCGCCAAAATAGCTTGACCAGCAGCTCTGGTTTCGCCTTGGGAGCTAGAATGAACTTCCAATAGCCCATATAGTCGTTCCACTACCTGTACTCCCGGACGGACAGAGGCAGATTTCAGGGCTATATCCGTAATTTTATTAATTTCGATACCAGGAGATATTTCAATCCACAGTGATGTATCTCCTGGTAATGGTAAGAAGCCTTGGGCTACTGTTCCCATATATGCTGCATGTTGAGGTTGCAGGCTGTCGAGAAATACGAAACTGCGTAATTCTATGCCCAAGATTTTGCTCTCCAGTCGTGAGGGTAAAAGTTATCTATATGCGAGATATAAGTGCCTAACTTGACAATATAGGGTATAAAAGAGCGCAAAATCCGTTAAACGGATCTACACCCGTGTGTCAAATAGCAATTATAGAAGCTAATGCTTATTTAAAAGACCATTGTCGTCTTGGGATAAAATCTACTTCGATCGGACGACATAATTTTTGTTTAACACGGCTGCTTTGTAAACATCTTGACCCTTTTACATTACCCCAGTTTTACCCCAAATATTTCCCCAACATCTCCCAACTGGAACTGCAAGGATTAGATACCAATAAATATGGCTCTTTCTAGCTATTTTCATCCTTATCCTCTCAATCAGGTAAATAAGCAGATACAAAGCACTTAAAAGCTTTGCCGTGGTTTGGGATTTCGGCGCGATCGCTAGGAGTTGAGATTCACGCAGCAGTGACAACAACACGCTTTCCTTTGCTAGAAAAATTTCCGATCAAGAGCGTCACTATCGGCGATTTGGAAGACTTTGAGCAACTAGCGGTTGGATCTGATTTGCTAATTACCAACTTTCATGGAGTAGCGATCGCTCAACGCTTAAAAATTCCTCTCTACCGTCAAGGGATTCCCATTTTTGACCGCTTAGATAGTGGCCAGTTATGCAAAGTTGGCTATCGAGGTACTATGCAACTTTTATTTGATATTGGCAATCTGTTTTTAGAGCAGGAAACAAAGGTTAAGCATTAATATTAGTTATCCCAATGTTTCCTTCAATGACACAGACATTTTAAATAATGATGAAAAGGTTTGTAGGGTGGTGTGTTGAGTTTTCTTCTTGGTGGAATATTCACCAAAGTAGAAAGTCTCTTTTGTTTATCGTTATGCTTACCTTGAGCACGATCGCTACGATGATGTTGTCGTTCCCATTGAACGCTCAAATTAATCTGCCGTCAACGCCAAAATCTGAGTTAAGGGGAGTGTGGTTAACAAATATTGATAGTGATGTCTTATTTGAGCGCGATCGCCTCAAGGGATCTTTGCAACGCCTTGATGAACTCAATTTTAACACTATATATCCGGCGGTTTGGAATTGGGGATATACATTGTATCCTAGCAAAGTTGCCCAAAAAGTTATCGGGCGATCGCTCGATCCCACGCCGGGACTCAAAGGGCGAGATATCCTCAAAGAAATTGTGGATGTGGGACATCAAAAAGGGTTAACAGTGATTCCCTGGTTTGAATTTGGCTTCATGGCACCAGCGGATTCTCTATTAGCTAAAAATCGTCCCCAATGGCTCACCAGTCGCAGCGACGGGACTCGGATTGTCAAAGAAGGGACACATAATCGCGTTTGGCTAAATCCCTTTCGTCCAGAAGTACAACAATTTATCCAAGATTTAATCGTTGAAATTGTTAGAAACTATAATATCGATGGTATTCAATTTGATGACCATTTTGGCTTACCATCAGAATTAGGATACGATGCCTATACAGTGGCACTTTACAAAAAAGAACATCGTGGTAAAGCTCCCTCCAAAAACTTTAAAGATCCAGAATGGGTGAGTTGGAGAGCTAATAAAATCACCGAGTTTATGAAACGGGTATTTACAGCCATTAAAGCTACTAAAAAAAATTGCCTGGTTTCTGTTGCTCCTAATCCTCAACGTTTTTCCTACGATTTCTTTTTAGCAGACTGGCAGAAGTGGGAACGGATGGGAATTATTGAAGACTTGGTTTTGCAGATATATCGGGATGATTTGAATGTCTTTATTAGCGAATTAGAGTATCCAGAAGTGAAAGCGGCAAAGAGCCATATTCCTGTGAGTATCGGCATTTTGGCTGGGTTGAAAAACAAATCTGTACCGATACAACAGATTCAAACACAAGTGCAAAAAGTACGCGATCGCAATTTTGCCGGAGTCTCTTTCTTTTTCTATGAAACCCTCTGGAATATGAGCAAAGAAAAGCCACAAGAGCGTCAAACTGCCTTCCAGAAAATTTTCCCCACACCAACAGCTTACCCGAATTTACTAGCAGGTTGGAAACCGTAGAAATTTAGGGAGTGGGGAGTGGGGAGATAGGCATAATTCTTCAAACTCCTCTTGTACAGACGCGATTAATCGCGTCTCTTTTGTACGATTAATCGCATCTCTCTATCCTATTCCCAAACGCCCAGCCAAACCGGGAGTTAGGGGTAGAAGCGTGGTAATCATCAAGAATAGAGCCAAAAGACCTAAAGCGGCTCTAGCATCATCAGGTTCAGTGACTTCATTCAAACTGGGGCGTTCTTGATCTCGTTGCAAGAAGAAAATCACGATCGCCCAGTACATGGCAAGAGTATTACCGAGAGACACTAACGCTAGTAAAATTAAAGTTGCGATCGTTGCTCGTCCTGCGGTTTTGCGTCCATAAATCGCCTGAATAATCCGCCCACCATCGAGTTGTCCGGCGGGCATTAAGTTCAAAGCGTTAATTACTAACCCCAGCCAACCAATCACCACTAGGGGATGAACACTTACCAGGGACGATTGCAAAGCCGAACCAAGGACAACTCGCGCCAAACTTCCCACCAAAATCGACCCTTGGAAAAACTGATTGGGCAATTGAAATAAACTACCTGGGTGGGAAAGCAGCAAGCCTGTCACCAGCATTAACAAAGAGACAATACCACCTGCGGCTGGCCCTGCCAAGGCGATATCAAATAATACCTTGCGGTTGGGCAATAGAGATTCAAAGCGGGTAATTGCACCAAAAGAACCAATTTGCACAGCCGGCAGAAAGAAAGGCCAGCTAAGGCGGATTTGGTGACGCCGAGCAAGTAACCAATGACCGATTTCGTGAGCTACTAAAATCGCAAATATCCCAGCGCCTATGGGCAAAGCTTCTTGAAACCGCCCAGGATTGCCAAAGAAATCAAAATTCAGCAGTAATCCCGCAGCTTCTAGACTTGTGGCAATGGTCGCTATCAACAGAATACCCGCAAAAGCTTTTTGCGATCGCAACATCGGCTTGGGATCGTTGCGGCTGGGTAGGACGATTACCACTGGTTTGCTGTCTGTATTTTCCACTAAAAACAGTCGATATCGATCGCCAAGGCGTTGCTGTAAACTTGCAGTTAGACGGTTGTGAGTTTCTTCTGGTTCTCCCCGCAAATTGCCTTTGAAAATGGCTCCATCTTGGTAAGCGATCGTTTCTGTGGCAAAAAACGTATCGATACCGAAAATACCTTTAACTGCATTCAAGTCTTCTTCTGGTATCGGTGGGATCTCCGGTTTCAATTCTGCTACTTTTGGTTGTGGGGAATTTGCTTCAAGTGAGGAAGCAGCAGCGAGTCTTTCTGTGGCGCGTTGCTTGAGGATGGCATCTTGCCCAGCTGCGCGTAACTGTCTGCCCAAGTAGACGTACAATCCGGCGGATGTCACCACTAAGAACAATATACCCGCTATATTGATGTAAATCCCTGCGGCAAACAATCCAAAAAACAGCAGCCAGGGAGTCATCAACACCACCGACTGTAACCAGGCTAAGATTCCCAGTTTACCAAAAGGTCTGGCGCGATAAAAGCCCCAGCCCAAAATGCCTAAAGCTACCAGTAGGATTGCCGCCAGGATAGAAGTTTCTGATAAAGTAAACATCTCCAAACCTTTGCTATTGAGACTAAGCCAGAACAAGTCCGGTATTGCAGATACACTTATTAATGTATAACGCCGCCTGTAATCTGCCCAAATTATCCCGCTTTGTGTAGGGCTATCGCGTACACACAAGTCTTTTAAAGTTACTGCCCAACATAGAGTAGGTTAATTTTTGCAAGTCGATGCAACAAAGGTGCAAGTCGATGCAACAAAGAGACATCTCCGAAAAAGAATATCAAAGCCTTGTGCTGTCAGGGTCAATATCTCATTACCGGAGATGTCTAGGTACAAGTCGATGCAGCAAAGGTGCAAGTCGATGCAACAAAGGTGCAAGTCGATGCAACAAAGGTGCAAGTCGATGCAGCAAAGGTGCAAGTCGATGCAACAAAGGTACAAGTCAATGCAGCAAAGGTGCAAGTCGATGCAACAAAGGTGCAGGTCAGGAGACTTGTGTATACACCGTAGCCTTGCTACGGGAGGGGCTACTTTTGAGAAGTCACGCAGGAATTACAACTAATTTACCGGGCATGATATGAGTAGATGAAGAGTTCAAACTCTATATGAGCAAAGTAGTCTTTTAAGTCCAATAAAGAATTTCAGCATTTGGAAAGCGCCTAGTAATCTCACTCTCAAAAAAGCTACGCAACGCCTTCATTGTGTCTTTCTCGTAAACGTACTTCGTCCCACCAAACTTATTACGCTTGACACTGCGTTTTGCTTCATCCATCTCTAATTTTGATTGCGGATACCAAGTTTGTAACACTTCTTTTGACCCTGGTGTAAACCGATGGGAGATTAACTCAAAGGTAAGGTTACAGTCAAAATCCAGTGCCTCGTTTATCTGGTCAAACAAACGACTATAGTGCATTTGCCAATCGTCTATCGGCATAATTGGCGCGATAACCAAACCTACTGGATAACCGCCACCGCCACGCTCTTGTGGTAGCGCCAACCGTCGCAACGCATTCAGTCTAGATGCTACGGATGCCGTGCCACCTTCAAACTTACCAGAAATCGGTGCGGCATTAACACTCATCCGACAGCGAGTATGCCCATTGTGTGGTAAATCGAGTAATCCATCCACAGCATCAAACTTCGATACCCAACGTAGATGTGCATTGCTACGAGTGCCAAAGTAACGGATACATTCAGCAAGACTTCCAGTTAAATGCTCAATACCCAATGGATCTGTGTAACAGCTAACTTCAAAACTCGTGGTTTTTCCCTGTTGCTCGTAGTTAGCTAAGTTCTCTAATATCTGCGGTAAGTTGGCAAAAGCGCGAATGACAGGCGGCCCCGACAAGCTACCCGCTAGGTAGCAGTATTGACAGTGAGCGGGACAACCTTCAGCAAGGTGAAACTGCCAATCCGCAGAAGGTGGGATCGGACTCAGTTTAAAAGAACTGGGTGGTGCAGTAACCACCGCTAAGGTACGCTTGGCAATGTTGTAAGTATCCCGCTCAGACTCACCGCGTAGTCCCTTCAGGCGGTTCTGTGATAGTTCTTCTATTGGTAAGTTGAGTGACTGCACGCGTTCAAAAATCTGCTGCCCCCAATCCTCATCTAGGGCAGCAGGTGTAAACAGTACCCGTTCAGGTATCCACAACCTTGGCGATCTTACTTGTGTCTCTGATACTGAAACTTGGTCTGTAGTTGTATTCAGCAATATCGTTCTCCGTTATTTAGTTTGCTGATTTCTGCAATTAATTTTCCAGGACTTGCTTAATTCGTCGCTCTAACAAATCAAGATCCAAACTGCCTTCATCACGGTTAATTCGACGCACAGTTGAATTAACATTAGCTAAATTAACCAATAAATCTTGAAGAATTTCCTGTTGCTGACGGGCTTGAGTAACTTCGCGTGGTTCTTGTACTAAATCACGCACGATGGTATCCTCAGCGCGAGAGGCGATAATTGGATCGTTTTGCCCTTGAACGTGAACAAAGGTTCGTCGCCCTGGGCCTCGCTCCTCTTCTATTGGTATAACTGCTGTCACTTGGTCAGAACGCACATATTTGCCAAATCCCAAATGGACTAGCTCTGATGAGAGTATTTTCATATAATTGAAGCGTTATTTTTATCTCTTACTTATATTATAAAATCTAGGAAAGTGACTTAAAGCCATAGACCATACGGCTTATACCCAATTGAAGGTAGTAGTTTCCTTTAGGAATTAGCTGCTTGATATCTCTCGTGTCAGTCACACTATTCCTACTTTCTACATAACTTAAAGTTTTGGAACAGGCGATACTTACGGTGAGCTACGCTAACGCACTTCATACAGCGATCGCAATTTGAGAATATCTTGCCATTCGAGATCGGTAAATGGTTGGCTAACTAGTTCTATGCCAAAGTACTGTTTTGCTGTCTCTGTCAATGTCTCCACAATCTTTGCAATCCAGCCATCCTCTTCCTGTGTAGTGCAAAGTGAGGTATTCCACGGAGCAGGTTGTTCAAAGATTTCCTGAAATAAATCTTTGTCCGTAGATAAAATCATCGAGCCGTGTTGAAGGATGGTATTTCTTCCCTTGCGTTGAGCGCTACCAATAAATTTACTTCCATCGGCAGTAACCAAGTCAGCTGCTGTTGCTGTGTTGAAGCAACTGGGATTATGAATGTAACCCCGTCCAGCAGAACCATAACTTAACTCAATACCCAACGTTTGCCAGCCTTGGATCAAAAAGTTACAGATTTTTTCATAAGTACCCCAGCTTTTTCCAGTACTAGCTGAGGTAATCACAGAGTAGGTCAAGTTCCCTTGGTGGAGAACAGCTCTACCACCCGTTGGCCGACGAACTAGATCGAGTGCCTGTCCCTGGTAAATCAGATTATGCCACTCGGCAGGCCATTGTTTTTGCAGATGTCCCAAGGAGAGCGCATGAGGACACCAGGTATAAAAACGCAGCGTGGGCGGGTGCTGTCCCTTTTCACATTGATTGAACAACCAAGCATCGATCGCCATTTGCACTGCTCCCGATGTCTGAAGCATGGGGATGAAACGCCAGGTGGATGGTGATTCCATTGCTACTTGTTTCATCGGTTTTTTAGGAGAGGGATATTACTGGTAAGGGCCTGAGCAAGAATATGTAACTATGAACAAAGATAAACATATTTTTTCATAATTTTGATGAATAAAGGTAGTACCTGAAGATGATGAAACCCCCAACGAGTTACTACGATGCTGAGTTTGGACAGATGAGAATGGAAGATAATCACTGGACTTTAGCAGAATGTGCTGTTTTGGGCGATCGCCGTGTACCGATTTGTGTGGATTTTGAACACGGGCAGATTGGGGAACTTTCATCGCTTCAGCGTGAAGCTATTCGGCAAGCTCTAGCCTTGCCACCAGATGTGTTACGCATCACTGCTCCTCTGGTGCTGCAAAATTATGATGTATATCGTGACATGATTGGAGATGAGTCAATGCCGCCCCTGGCTAATCCCATTCAGGTCTGGGATGAGGTCATTTTCTCATATATCTATGTGCCACCCCACGTTGAGTATGACCTGCATATTGCTACTTTTGAGTTGATAGCTGAGTGTGACTGGGAGCCAGAACACGGCTTAGAAGTGCGCTTTCGCAATGGAGTAGCAGACGATGCAGATCAGATAGGTGAAACAGGACGTTAACAATTCAAAATTCAAAACATTTTAGACATTTCAGACGGGGATTTAAACCCCTAATTTTAATTATGGGGTTCCTATCCCCTACACCCTACACCCTATCCCCTACACCCTCTTCATAAAATCAAATAATTGATGTGCCATTTCTAATTTAGAACAAGGTGCTATTTCTACCTGATTTCCTTGACTATCTAAAAATATGGCTTGATTATTATCGCTACCAAAACCACTATCAGGTTGATCGATGGGATTAGCAACGATCGCATCAAGTTTTTTATTGTGTAATTTTTCTAATGCTGGCTTGACAATATCCCCAGTTTGTGCAGCAAAACCAATTAATCTTTGATGCGGCTGCTTGAGTTCTGCTAATTGGGCGACTATATCCGGTACTGGTTCCAAGGATAAAGCTTGGGGGAGCGATCGCTTGGGCAATTTGTCTGTACTATAATCTTTCGGCTTCACATCTGCCACGGCTGCTGACATCACAATTACATCAGCATTGGGTAAACATTCCACCATCACGTGCTGCATTTGCTCGGCACTAATAACAGGAATTGCTTGCACTCCTAATGGTACATCCCAATTAGCTGGGCCATGTACTAGGGTGACATTTGCGCCTCGGTGAAATGCGGCTTGCGCTAAAGCTAATCCCATTTTACCTGTGGAAGGATTACCAATAAACCTTACTGGGTCAAGAAATTCTCGCGTTCCCCCAGCGCTAATTAAGACTCGTTTACCTGCTAAATCTCGTTTACCTTGAGTGTGTAATAACGATTGGATGTGAGCGAATATTTCTGGAGGTTCTGCTAATCTACCAGCACCGATGCGATCGCACGCTAATAATCCTGATGCTGTATTCATCCCATGATATCGGCTATCTATCAATAACTGTTGCCAATTCCGTTGCACCGATAATTGTTCCCACATATCAGTATTCATTGCGGGTGCTAACAGCACGGGACAAGTAGAAGCCAGCACGGTATTTGTGAGTAAATTATCTGCCATCCCATAGGCTAACTTTGCTAATGTATTAGCTGTCAAGGGGGCAATTACCATGACATCTGCCCATTCACCCAACTCAATATGTAACGGACGAGAGTGAGTTGGTTGCCAAAAATCATCATCTGTGTAGGCGGGATGACGAGATAGGGTTGATAAAGTCAGAGGCGTGATAAATTTTTGCGCCGAACGGGTGAGGATGACTCGGACTTCTACCCCAGTTTTAAACACCGTCGAAACCAATTCACAGATTTTGTAGGCGGCGATACCGCCACCTACAGCAATGAGAACCCTGTTCAATTTTGGATTAGTCATGGTAAAAAGTTAGGAGTGAGTCGTTCAAAAATTAGTACTAAATAG
This sequence comes from Nostoc sp. LEGE 12454, assembly GCF_056620565.1. Classification (NCBI taxonomy): domain Bacteria; kingdom Bacillati; phylum Cyanobacteriota; class Cyanophyceae; order Nostocales; family Nostocaceae; genus Nostoc; species Nostoc sp. LEGE 12454. The sequence continues at coordinate 94,231 of NZ_JBWQXL010000021.1, read as the reverse complement.
TTATAAATCCTAATTCTTAACTCCTAACTCCTAACTCTCAACTAAGCTTCATCGTAGGGTTCCAAGTCTAAGAGGTAGATATAGGGTTCAACTAACTCTGGACGCTGAAATGCGATCGCTCGCAATAGATGCCAATCATTTAAACCCTCAAAAGCATTACTATAATTATCCAGTTCCAGACGTGTAGCTAGTTCTTCTACTTCTACTGCACTCATGGCAGCAATTTCTTTTTGGGAAATGCTTAAAGTTGTCATAATACTTGCCCCTCCCTTATGCAGCACTCGCCTTCAGCATGGGTTAAGTTGCGCTGAACGCAGCCACCCAATATATATTACTCATTAGAAGTCATTAAGTTCGTGAAAATTGTCAGAATTTGTACCAGAATTTATAAAAAATTCGTAATCCTGACTAAGCAATTGTATTTACAACGAAATTTCGTAGCACCTCTAACGTTTTTGGATCTATTTCATGCCCCATATCAAATTCGTGGTATTCTACTGGCACTCCTAGAGACTTGAGAGTTTCTCGTGCCTTCAAAGCAGCTTGCAGGGGCACAACTTCATCATATCTACCGTGAGTGATTAAAGTCGGCGGAATCGCACTTTTAGCTGCCGTTAGCGCGTCAGGATGTAAATACCCGCTCATGACAACTAAACCTGCTAAGGGTAATTTTGAGCCGACATCTAAAGTCATTGCTCCGCCTTGAGAAAATCCACTTAAAATGGTACGTGACAAAGGTATGCCTGTGGTACTTTCTAAAGATTCCAAGAATTCTGTTAGCAGTTGCCGACTTTCTGCCAATCCTTGATACATATTTTCCCCTCGCAGGTCATACCATGCCCTCCCTATCGGAGAATAGGGATAAGGATAAGGTGCATTGGGCAATACAAACTGGTAATCGGGTAAGTTGAGCAATGGTAACAAAGATGCTACATCCTCAGCATTAGCACCCCAACCATGCAAAGTGACAATTAAGCCTGCCGGAGGTTGAGAAGTCGCTGTGGGAACGGTAATAGCTTGTAAAGACAGAGGTTTACTCCTAAAATTCTACTTTTATACATAGATCCTATCTCTTCAAGCAACTTAGTATTTTACGGCATTTGCTGCTTGTCTAAGGAATGCTACTTCGTCATGGCGATCCCAACTAATAGACCTCTTGCAGAATTATTTTATGGTAAGATACGGGGTTTTTAGCTTGATTCAACTAACTTATGCGATACAAGCAAACAAAAAAACTATCAAATCGAGAGTTCAAACGTCTGGTGGGAGTGCAAAGGGTGACATTTGATCAGATGGTCAAAGTCATGGGAGATACTACGGAAACCAAACAAACGCGTGCTTGTCCTCCTAAGCTAGATTTAGAAGACCAAGTTTTGATCTGCCTACAGTATTGGCGCGGAGTCGGCGACGCTCCGCCTCCGGAGAATATCGCACTTACTTGCATATTGCTCAAGATTGGCAGGTGTCGGAATCGACTGTTTGCCGTATCGTACACCGAATTGAAAGCACACTGGTCAGCTTTGGTAAGTTTCGTTTAAGCGGAAAAAAGTCCTTGTTGATTCCATCTCAGAAACCTTTAACAGCAGTGATGGATGTCACAGAGAGTCCGATTGAACGTCCTAAAATATGGTCAAATTTTGGTGGGATTAATTTTTTGGGATTGTAGGCATAAAATTTTCCCTCTTCTGCGAGGAGAGGGACGAACAAAAGGTTTTTCACTCCACTACTCTGCTGAGTGTATCTAACAAAACTGGCATAATTGACCTAGCCTGTAGCTTGGTTGAAGAATTTGACTTTGCGCTAAAATTCCTAAGTTGAGGTTAACTATTTGTTATCTGCTTCATCTTTAAGCAGAATGGTGTTCAGAAGATTTAATTCACTGGATGCCATAAAATAGCGATCGCTAAAAACTGTTGATTCCTAATGAAATTTTATGGATTTAAGCCAGCGCGTTGAAAGATTGCATGAGGGGTAATTTCTAATTCTGGTAGCAAATCATCAGTAATTACTTGATGAGAACGATAAGTAATCGGTAAGGAAGATGGTGCAAATACAGTTACAGTTCTAGCTTTTGTATCAACCACCCAAACACGAGAAACACCAGCTTTCAGATAATCAGTCGCTTTTTCAGCAATTTCACCAAAAGTTTGACCAGGTGAAATGATTTCGATGACTAATTCAGGTGCGACAGGACAAGCTTCATCTAATAGCCAATCAGCTGGAAGACGGTTATGAGAAATATAGGTCAGATCGGCCACAGGCATCCAATCTTGTTGATTTCGTGTTAGTTTAATTGCCCATTCAATCACAACTCGACCTTTTGCTTGTGCCCATGCAGACAATAGTATAAATAAAGCACCAGTAGTCGAGCCATGAAAAAATTTTGGTGACATTTGATTATCTTTATATTTGGGTACAGCTTCACCGTTAACAAACTCGTATGTAATATCTCCTTCGGGAAGTGCGAGAAATTCTTCTAGGGTTAGGCGTTGATTAGAAGACTGAACCATAGGTGTTATGTGGGTAAAAGATGCTTACTTTTAGTTTAGGCGATCGCAAATATTAGAGATTAAGCCTACTTAGTCCTTATTTCCAGCATTTTTAACAGTGCTGATGGGGGATGTAAGCATATAAATTACACGAGTCAATATTATTCCTCATGGTCTTGAAGTGAAGCAAGGCTTATGCAAAACTTGAGATCCTTCGCTTCTAGCCTACTTTTAAGGAATCGATCAATGGCGCGTCTAGCCCTGCTGAGTGTATCTAACAAAACTGGTTTAATTGACCTAGCCCGTAGCTTGGTTGAAGAATTCGACTTTGATTTAATCAGCAGTGGGGGAACAGCCCAAGCACTCAAAGATGCGGGACTCCCAGTTACCAAAGTTGCAGATTATACAGGTTCACCAGAAATTTTAGGTGGTCGAGTCAAAACCCTACATCCCCGGATTCATGGCGGAATTTTGGCCCGGCGAGATGTTCCCCAAGATATTACAGATTTAGAAAATAACCAAATTCGCCCGATTGATTTAGTGGTGGTGAATTTATATCCCTTTGAGGAAACGATCGCTAAACCAGGGATAACATTAGCTGAAGCTGTTGAACAGATTGATATCGGTGGGCCAGCAATGCTACGGGCATCATCGAAAAACTTTGCCCATCTCACTGTATTATGCGACCCAGCGCAATATGACGAGTATTTGCAGGAATTGCGCCAAAACAACGGTTTAGCATCCCTAGAATTTCGGCAAAAGGCGGCATTAAAAGGATTTTCGCACACTGCTAGTTACGATCGCGCGATCGCATCCTACCTCGCAGAAGCACAGCAATACACTCTTAGCGGCACACAATTACAATCTCTGCGTTACGGCGAGAATCCCCATCAACCCGCCACCTGGTATCAAACTGGTACTACTCCAACGGGATGGACAGCCGCGACAAAACTGCAAGGCAAAGAACTTAGTTACAATAACTTAGTTGATTTAGAAGCCGCACGCCGAATTATTGCTGAATTTACTGATACCCCAGCAGCAACAATTATCAAACATACAAATCCCTGTGGTACGGCATTGGGAAGTAGTATTTCTGAAGCCTATCAAAAAGCTTTCAACGCTGATTCTACTTCTGCTTTTGGTGGAATTGTCGCACTCAACCGTCCGATTGATGCGGCTACAGCTAGCGAGTTAACCAAAACATTTTTAGAATGCGTGGTTGCACCAAGTTGTGAAGCCGAAGCTCAAGAAATCCTGGCAAAAAAATCTAACGTGCGGGTTTTGACTCTAGCTGATTTCAGCAGTGGCCCTAAAGATACAGTGAAAGCGATCGCAGGTGGTTTCCTTGTCCAAGCTAGCGATGATATAATTGCTGACACCAGTCAATGGCAAGTAGTCACTGAACGTCAACCTACAGACAGCGAATTAGCCGAATTGCTGTTTGCGTGGAAAGTTTGTAAACACGTTAAATCTAATGCCATCGTTGTGACAAGCGATCGCACTACACTAGGGGTAGGTGCTGGTCAAATGAACCGCGTTGGCTCAGTTAAAATAGCTCTAGAACAAGCTGGAGAAAATGCCAAAGGTGCAACTCTCGCCAGCGATGGATTTTTCCCTTTTGATGATTCAGTCAAAACAGCCGCAGCCGCAGGAATTACAGCCATTGTTCAACCAGGGGGAAGTTTGCGCGATAAAGATTCAATCAAAGCTGCTAATGAACTGGGTTTGCTGATGGTCTTAACTGGTGTACGTCACTTTTTACACTAAATCATTGCTCATTGAGTGTGCGGTTTACAAAGTGTCACACTATATACTTTCTTTATGATTGAAGCAATGATATTATCTAATCGTGTGTGAGGAGCAAGTTAAAAATAAAAAGCGCCTGGGGTGGAAACACGGCAACACTCCCAAGCGCTTTTTAATTTGTCAGAAATTGGATTGCCTGTGGGTTTTAGAATTGTCACTCAATATACTTGCCATTTGATAGAAGTAGTGATATTATCTATTTGTGTGTGAGGAGCAAGTTAAGAATAAAAAATGTCTGGGGTGGAAACACGGCAACACTCCCAGGCATTTTTTAATTTGTATATAGAAATTATAGAAATTAACGCTTCCAAAATAATTTCATATTTTTACTACCAGTTAAAGATACGAATATTGTTAAAATTAATCACGTCAATTTCTACACTCTGAAGATAACTTGCTAGCTTGAATCATCAGTTAGTACAAGATACTTCCCTTTAGATAAAGTCAGGATTCCACTGTCAGTAAGTCCAAACTTGACAAATTTTTCAGTATTAACAGCATCTAAACTATTTACGTAGTATTCATCCAAAAGAGCAACCTTTTTAACAAATTGAGCAAATATTGCAAAGCACTGAGAACGTTCAGGTTCACCAAGTTGATTTGCAAGGCTATTAACTTCTGTCAGAATATTTGGAGTTGTTACAAGTTTTTGAAAGCGTGCAATAAATGCTAGCAGAAGCTCATAATCTTCTGGTATAAATTGCTGGGTTCGATTAAATTTAGTTATTCGTTCTTGATTGACGCTCCCAACTAAAAAGAGAAGCAGGATATTTGTATCAATTAAAATTCCTTTTTGGCAATAACGACGAACAAGGGAAGCAATCAAATCTTTCATACTTGTCTAATTTTCATTGCTTCTACTTCGCCAGTTTGAGAATTCACTTTAAAAAGTTTATATTCTCGTTCATACAACACAGGGGTAGAAGCAAGAGAAGAAGGAATTAAGTCTTCTAATCGGCTTTTAGGAGCTTTTTTAGGAATATCAAACCCTAGAGTAATCAACCAGAAGCTTTTATCTTCAGAAAGTTCAACTTCTTCAAGTCTCAAATCTCCTAATGAAGAACCCATCATGTCTTGTATGGATTTTATGTATTGATATGCAGCATTCACTGCTGTTTTGACATCAATCATAATCTTGGTTATTATCTGATATAATTTGCTAATTTCATACTTTATTATAGTAATTTAACCTTGGTTAGTGGTAGTTGGTTAACGCATAATTAACAATATCTACTTGACTTGTTTTTTCGGATTATTTTAATAGAGATCAATTGGGCAAGTCTGAATAGTGGGAAATTTTTTGTAAAAACTCTCTGACTTCTATCGGTTCGCGGAGAATAATAACTTGCTGGTTTAATTGTTACTTGACTAAGTTTTTCTAAAATCCCAGGACGACGAGTAATTGGGTATGACCAGATATATTTGAGAAATTCACAATTCAATCTTTCAGGACAATCTGATGCCATATCAGGTCTAGATTGTCCTGCATACATAAAGCGACGTTTAATCACTCGCGACAAACATAAAATTCGGGGAAAATCCAAAAAAATTACCGTGTCTGCAACCGACAAACGAAGATCGAGAGTACCGTCATAATTACCATCCATAATCTAAGATTCTCGTAGGGTTAGGTCTTGGATTATGCTCTGCCATTCAGTTTTTGGAGTCTCAACCCAACCAGGATTTTAGTACCAAGCATCCTAAGTGAATCACTTCTAAACCTAAGATGCTTCCCAGTTTGCGGGCTAGGGTAGATTTACCAGCACCTCCAGAACCAATGATTAAGATTTTCTTCACCTTAGATGTGCATCTCCCTTTTCAAGCTCAAGAGGTAAGCATTGCTCACCCAAATAACCGTCTTCAGGGCAACCCAATACGCCGCTACAATAGTACCACTACAAGGATTATGCCCAAATTATTGATATTATGACCACTGCTACGACCGTAAAAACTGAGTATGAAGCGATTATTGGTTTAGAAACCCATTGTCAACTGAGTACCAATACCAAGATTTTCTCTAATAGCTCTACAGCATTCGGCTCTGACCCCAATACTAACATTGACCCGGTTTGTATGGGTTTACCTGGGGTTTTACCTGTACTCAATGAAAAAGTATTAGAATACGCCGTCAAAGCTGGTTTGGCACTAAATTGTCAAATCGCTAAATATAGCAAATTTGACCGTAAACAGTATTTTTATCCAGATTTACCGAAAAATTACCAAATTTCTCAATACGATCTACCGATCGCAGAACATGGTTGGTTAGAAATTGAGTTGGTAGATGCTGAGGGTAATCCGATTCGCAAACGCATTGGTATTACACGTCTGCACATGGAAGAAGATGCGGGAAAATTAGTACACGCTGGTAGCGATCGCCTTTCTGGTTCTTCCTATTCTCTGGTAGACTACAATCGCGCAGGTATCCCGTTAGTAGAAATTGTTTCCGAACCCGATTTGCGTTCTGGAGTAGAAGCTGCTGAATATGCCGAAGAGTTGCGTCGGATTGTCCGGTATCTCGGCGTGAGTGACGGCAATATGGAACAAGGATCTCTGCGCTGCGATGTCAACATTTCCGTGCGTCCAGTGGGACGAAAGGAGTTTGGCACCAAGGTAGAAATTAAAAACATGAACTCCTTCAGCGCCATTCAACGGGCGATTGACTACGAAATTGAACGCCAAATCGCTGCCATCGAAGCAGGCGATCGCATTATCCAAGAAACTCGGCTGTGGCAAGAAGGCGCTCAATGCACAAGTAGTATGCGGGTGAAAGAAGGTTCTAGCGATTATCGCTACTTCCCCGAACCAGATTTAGCACCAATTGAGGTGTCAAATGCACAATTAGAGCAATGGCGTAGCGAACTACCAGAATTACCCGCTCAAAAACGCCATCATTATGAAAGCGATTTGGGGCTTTCCCCTTACGATGCGCGAGTGTTGACAGAAGATCGTTCAATCGCCGAATATTTTGAAACTGCGATCGCATCTGGAGCAAATGCCAAAGCTGCTGCCAACTGGATTACTCAAGATATTGCAGCCCACCTGAATAAGCAAAAACTCACTATTACTCAAATCGGACTGACTCCCACCAATCTAGCAGATATCATCACTCGCATTGAAACGGGCAAAATTAGCAATGCTCAAGCTAAACAAAAGTTGCCAGATTTGCTTAGTGGTATTTCTCCTGAGAAAGCCTTTGCCGGACAAGAGTTAATCACCGATCCAAGTGTACTGGAACCCATTATTGATGAAGTCATAGCCGCCAACTCCAAAGAACTAGAAAAGTATCGCAACGGTAACACTAACCTCAAAGGCTTCTTTGTTGGGCAAGTTTTGAAAAAGACAGACAAACGTGCCGATCCTAAGCTGACTAACGAATTGGTCGAGAAAAAACTGAACGCCTAGCAATCTGTCAAGTTAACTTTGCTGGGTGAGGAAGCAAAAGGTGCAGAGGGGCAGGGGAGCAGGGGAGCAGGGGAGAAGTTTCAGTAAGTTTTTCCCCTCTGCCTCTTCTGCCCCTCCGCTCCTCTGCCTCTTCTGCCAATGCCCAATTCCCAATTCCCCAATTCCCCAACTAAGTATTTTCCCGGTCTTGCTTCACACAATCTTCATATAAAGACTGGTGACAACCCTCATACGTAAAATGATATGCTGTGGTAAGTAGATGCACCCTGATGATCTGGAGAGCTGCCTAAGTAGCTCTCTTTTTTATTTTATTTTCATGGTATTTACGGATAAAGTTCAAAAATTTTTAAAAATAATCTCAATAAATAAGTATTAACCCTTAAAAAGTAAATCAGAGAGATCGGTAAGTAGATGTATCCTGACGATCTAGAGAGTAACCCAAGTGGCTCTGCTTTTTTGTTTTGGTTTTTCGTCATAAGAAAGGTAAAAACAATTATGCCAATCGCCAACTGGTGCATTATTATTGCCATCAGCAAATGAAAGGGATTGGGGAATGGGGAAGTAAGGAAAAACTAATAACTCTTAACTCTTGTACAGACGCGATTAATCGCGTCTCTCCTAACTCAGCACTTTTGTAAAGTACAAATTGACCTATCCAACCTGATAGTTGTAAGGAAGAATGATGGCAGATTGGCAAAAAATCACAGGTGGTATCACAGCACCAAGGGGGTATCAGGCGGCAGGAATTACCGCAGGATTGAAACCTTCGGGGCTGCCAGATTTAGCTTTGATATTCTCAGAAGTGGAAGCGATCGCAGCAGGTGTGTTCACCACCAGCCAAGTGAAAGCTGCCTGTGTAGAATATTGTCGCCAACGCTTGCAAGCGAAACAAAGCGCTCGTGCCATCCTCTGCAACGCTGGACAAGCAAACGCTGCTACAGGAACTCAAGGCAATCTTGATACCCTAGAATCTGCTCTGGCAATAGCCCAAGCCCTGAACATCTCGTCTGAATCTGTATTATTGGCTTCCACTGGTGTGATTGGTCAAAGAATAAAGATGGATGCTTTGCGAAGCGGAATTCCCAAAGTAGTAGCGGCACTATCAGAAACAGGTTCGGATGCTGCTGCTGGTGCGATTATCACTACAGACTTGGTAACAAAATCTATTGCTTTAGAGACAACTATAAGCGATGCCTCCGGCGGGCTGCGCCAACGCCCGGTACGAATTGGCGGAATTGCCAAAGGTTCCGGTATGATTCACCCGAATATGGCAACCATGCTGGCATTTGTGACTTGTGATGCTGTGGTTTCGCCTCATCTTTGGCAACAGATGTTAGCAAGGGCAGCTGATAGAAGCTTTAATTCCATTACTGTGGATGGTGATACCAGCACCAACGACAGCTTAATTGCCTTGGCAAATGGTCAATCTCGCACCCCAGCAATTATAGAATGGGGCGCAGAAGCAGAGAAATTAGAGGCGATGTTAACAGCAGTTTGCCAGCATTTAGCCAAAGCGATCGCTCGTGATGGTGAAGGCGCAACCTGTCTCATTGAAGTGGAAGTGACTGGCGCTCATGACGAACTCTCAGCCCGACAAATAGCCAAAACCATCGCTGGTTCATCCTTAGTTAAATCTGCAATCTTTGGACGCGATCCAAATTGGGGACGCATCGCCGCCGCCGCAGGACGTGCAGGTGTGCCCTTTGAGCAAGAAAACCTGCAAATTAAGCTAGGGAATTTCTTAATGTTAGAAAATGGACAACCTCTGGAATTTGACCGTGCAGCCGCAAGTGCTTATTTGAAAAAAGCATCGGTGGGTGCTTATCTGCAACAGGATACGGTGTTAATCTCCGTTAATGTTGGCAATGGTTATGGTGTGGGTAAAGCTTGGGGTTGTGATTTGAGTTATGACTACGTGAAGATTAACGCCGAATACACTACGTAAACGGATTGGAATAGTAAGTTGCATATACAGCACTTTGCAACTAAATGAGGTACAGAACCAAGGATTCACAAATCAAATTATTCTTCTGCCTCCTGCCTGGTTGTTGAGCGTAGTCGAAACACTCCCTCCTGCCTCAAAACCAGTGACTTTGTGCCTCATGCAAAAGAAAACTGCTGTATGTTAATCCTAAAACTCTCAGTTTTTGGGTAATAGATTATCGTATTTTCAACCCTGACAATGATGGTTTGACTAAGGTTGACCATGTGATAAATATGCTGAAAGGGCTTGTATATCAAAAGCTTCTGCCTTTCGATACAGAGAAGAATGGATACTTAGTATGCAGTCAATAATTTAATGCTTTATATCGATAGTCTAGATAAAAATTTTTATTGTCCTTTAAAGACTAATCGTTTAGTTGATGATACTTTTGGCAAAGAAAAATATAATTGTGTAGAATTGCATTCAGGACATTTCATTTGTCCATTATTACACTACTTTCATTACACTTTTAGCAACACCAAACTGTTTATCTAATGATGGATGTTTATGATGCTCGTAAAGATCAACCAAATTTTGAGCCTCCTAAAGATATGTCTTGGCGTGAGTGTTTAGCGTTTTTGGCCGATAAGGATATTTTTCATGAAACTTATTTTCATAAAAATGAATCCGGGGTGGTTGCATCCCCCAGATTCATCGATTCTGTTGAATTGTTTTGAGTATTTGAACTCATTAACGACGACAAGGCCCAGCTGGTCGTGTTTGTCCACCACAATAGTGTTTTCCCCTTCTTTTAAACGCTTCTGTTTCAACGCTAAGTCGCTTGTCATTTGGTTGAATTACAGTGTTATCGAGACTGCTGGTCTGAGCGATATTTGCAACATCACCGGTGGGTTGATAAAAATTTCCTTGAGCGTTTTGTGCAAAAGCTTCTAGGGGAGAAGCGAGTAATACTAAAGTAGCGATCGCAGTAATTTGGCGTTTCATAGTTAAATCTTTGTTTGTTGATGTTAGACAATCAAAATCATCAGTTTCTCTATTTGAGTCTGCAAAATTTGAACCTGCAAATTGAAATAGCTCAACCTTAACTTTTCATGTCTGCACAATACTTTAGTACAACCTCGCTTGTCTATAACCTATGTTTCACATTCTCAACTGTCACATCAACAAAACAATCGTAATGCTGAAGAATATCTGTCTAAAGTAAGAGAGGGTGCATCCCAGTTTTTATTTTGCACTGAGAGAATAACTTTAGCCAAAGATGTGTTGCAATCATTAATTGAATTGGTATAGGAATCCGGTTTGATTTTTGAAACGATCTACGTAGTCAGGGAACAGGGAACAGGGAACAGGAAAGAAGGCTTTCTTTTGATAGAGCGATCGCTAACTATGAGTTGGTTCTGTTTCTAGAGTACATACCACATATTCTGGAAACATGGCTGCAAGAAGTTCTATGTTGCCAGCATCGTCAAGTACCGCAGCATCATTGCGCTAATGCAAGACTTCTTTTCGGATATGTGGGCAAATAACAACAAGGACACGAAACTTCGTGACGCAGAACTACGGCTGCTGCTTAAAGAGACGGGGTTTATTCGCGGTGTTGGAAACGGCAGATAGTTGCGATCGCTGGATAATTAATACACCTATTTGGGCTATTTGCTTAGGTTTCCAACTTTCCCAGCCTTACCATCTCATTATTACCGCAGTGCGCTCCTAAATTATAGGGATAACATAATAGTTGCTATAAATAAAAACTTATAGATGACAAAAGACTACTAAAATTAAGTTACAAAACAAGTAAAGATAGTCAATCATCAAGTAAACATAATAGTCTTCATAAATAAGAGTTTATATATTAAAAATTATTCCTATAGTTGAGGATAATAGATAAACTTTTCCTTATACATCCAATCTAATATTTATTTAATAAATCGAGGTTCCAAGTTAACAATTTGGGCTTCAAAGGCTGTAAACTGATTTCAACAAGGTGAATGATACCTCTGCATCACACTAGAAAAGCAGAGCCAATAATTTAACCGAGTTCTTATATAGGTAGCTATTTCATTGATGAAATGGCTGCGATCGCTTGGCTAAATATAGCTTGATTAATCATTAGTGGCGCAAAAAATATAATGTTTTTTGCCTAAATTTTCATAGCTATAAAAAATAAAATTTACGTTTTCAGGAGATATTTATGACAGAATTTTTTAATCAAATTTCTCGCCGCAAATTTATTTTCACAGCCGGAGTATCTGCGAGTGCTGTATTGCTCAAAGGCTGTTTGGGTAATCCTCCTGAAAACCTTACTGGTGGAAGCACCCAAGCACAGCCTACTGCTCAGTTGGTTACTAATATTAGTCCCGAACAAGCACCAGAGACTACTACAGTCAAGTTGGGATATATTCCCATTGTAGAAGCGGCTCCTTTAATTATTGCTAAAGAAAAAGGCTTTTTTGCAAAGTATGGGATGAGTAATGTTGACCTTTCCAAACAAGCTTCTTGGGGTGCAGCCAGAGATAACGTAGAAATTGGTTCTGCTGGTGGTGGTATAGATGGCGGTCAATGGCAGATGCCAATGCCACATTTAATTACAGAAGGTTTAATTACCAAAGGCAATCAAAAAATTCCCATGTATGTATTATGTCAATTAATTACGCATGGAAATGGAATTGCGATCGCCAGCAAGCACCAAGGCAAAGGTATTAGTTTACAACTTGCCAGCGCTAAGTCTTTATTTAAGGAATTAAAATCTTCAACACCCTTCACTGCTGCATTTACCTTTCCCCACGTCAACCAAGATTTATGGATTCGTTACTGGTTAGCAGCAGGTGGCTTAGACCCGGATGCAGATGTCAAATTGCTCACAGTACCTGCGGCACAAACTGTTGCCAACATGAAAACAGGAACGATGGATGCCTTTAGTACAGGCGACCCCTGGCCTTATCGCCTGGTTCAAGACAAAATCGGCTACGTAGCAGCATTAACCGCAGAAATTTGGAAAAATCATCCTGAAGAATACTTCGCGATGAGAGGCGATTGGGTTGATAAAAATCCCAAGGCTACCAAAGCAATTTTAAAAGGAATTATGGAAGCCCAACAGTGGCTAGATAATTTTGATAATCGCAAAGAAGCGGCTCAGATTTTGGCTGGACGAAATTATTTCAATCTTCCTTCACCAGAAATACTGGCAGATCCATACCAAGGTAAATATGACATGGGTGATGGTCGCAAAATTGATGATAAATCAATGGCTGCTTACTACTGGAAAGATGAAAAAGGTAGTGTTTCTTATCCCTACAAGAGTCATGATTTATGGTTCATCACTGAAAATGTCCGTTGGGGATTCTTGCCAAAAGATTATATTGCTAATAATGCTGCTAAAGCTAAGGAACTTATCAACAAAGTAAACCGCGAAGATATTTGGAAAGAAGCTGCCAAAGAAGCTGGGATTGCCGCTGCCGATATTCCCACAAATACATCCCGTGGTGTAGAAGAGTTTTTTGATGGCATCAAATTTGACCCCGAAAAACCAGAAGAATATTTGAAGAATTTGAAAATCAAAAAGGTCAGTATTTAGAGACGCGATTCATCTCTTGTAGAGACGCGATTCATCGCGTCTACGACAAATAACAAATAAAATTTGAGGAGAACATAGCATCATGACACTCGCCCAAAAACGCCCTGCAAGCCCTAGATTGAATAATAGTTTTATATCCAGCCTGAAAAAGCAATTTCCCGATCTGATACCACCAACGATCGCCATCACAATCTTCCTCGTTCTCTGGCAACTCTTCGCTTGGATTCCAGGAGCCACATTACCAGGGCCAATACAGGTTATCCAAGACACTTGGGTTCTGATTTTCTGGCCATTTTATGACCGAGGTGGCATTGATAAAGGTTTATTCTGGCAGATTCTCGCTAGTCTGCAACGGGTTGCTATCAGTTATACCCTAGCTGCGATCGTTGGTATTGCCTTGGGCATTTTGATTGGGGTGAATAAAACCATGTCCAAAGCTTTAGACCCCATCTTTCAACTACTGCGGACAGTACCACCTCTAGCTTGGGTTCCGATTTCTTTAGCAGCTTTACGACAAAACGAACCAGCCGCCTTATTTGTAATTTTCATCACCGCCATTTGGCCCATCTTAATTAACACTGCTGTCGGCGTTACCCAAATTCCCCAAGATTACAACAACGTCGCCAAAGTTCTGCAACTTAGCCGCAAAGAATATTTCACTAACATTTTGATTCCGGCGGCATTACCCTACATCTTTACCGGGTTGAGAATTGCGATCGGTTTAGCTTGGTTAGCAATTATTGCCGCCGAAATCGTCATGTCCGGTATTGTCGGAATCGGGTTTTTTATCTGGGATGCTTATCAAAATAACAATGTCAGCGAAGTAATTTTAGCTCTAGTTTACATCGGTGTTGTTGGGTTGCTCCTAGATAAAGCTATGGGTTGGCTGCAAAACAAGATTTTACCAGCAGAACAAAAATAGTCATTAGTCATTGGTCATTTGTAGAAAGCTAAGGACTAGGGACTGTTTTCAAACTCAAAGATCCCCCCTAACCCCCCTTAAAAAGGGGGGGAAAGAAATTCTAAAAGCCCCCCTTTTTAAGGGGGGTTGGGGGGATCTTCAAAGACTAGGGTGCTTAAAGAGAGGTTTGAAAACACAACCTAATGACCACTTACCAAGGACAAATAACAAACGACAAATAACAAAGGACAAATAAGTATGTTCGTAGCTGTCGATCAAATTGAAAAAGTTTTTGAATTAACTGGTGGTGGCAAATATATTGCTCTCAAAGGAATCGACCTCCAAATTAAAAAAGGAGAATTCATTTCTTTGATTGGTCACTCCGGTTGCGGTAAATCCACTCTATTAAATATGATTGCAGGTTTGGATTTGCCTACTGAAGGTATTGTCACCCTAGAAGGACAAAGAATCACTAAACCCGGCCCAGACAGGATGGTGGTTTTCCAAAATTATTCGCTATTACCTTGGCGGACGGTAAGAGAAAATATTGCCCTTGCTGTGGACTCAGTGATGAAAGGTTCGCCCGCAGCCGAACGCAAAGCTATTGTCGAAAAACATATAAATATGGTGGGTTTGCGTCCCCATGCTGACAAACAACCGGGAATGTTATCAGGTGGACAAAAGCAGCGGGTTGCGATCGCCCGCGCCTTAGCAATTCGTCCTAAATTACTCTTGCTAGATGAACCCTTTGGTGCATTGGATGCACTCACACGCGGCAATTTGCAAGAACAACTGATGCAAATCTGCGAAGAAAATCAAGTTACCGCCGTAATGGTGACACATGATGTCGATGAAGCGGTGCTGTTATCTGACAGAATCGTGATGCTAACCAACGGCCCCGAATCTAAAATTGGTGACATTTTAGAAGTGGATATTCCCAGACCCCGCAAGCGGATGGAAGTAGTAGAACATCCCAGCTATTACAGCTTGCGGAGTGAGATGATTTACTTCCTCAATCAGCAGAAACGGATTAAGAAAATTCGGGCGCGGAAAACTGCCGACGTTGCCCGTCATGGATTAGAAAAAGTTAACCTAGAAATTGGCTTTTTACCTCTGACAGCTTGCGCCCCCTTAGCAGTTGCTAAAGAAAAAGGTTTTTTTGCCAAGCACGGTTTAGATGAAGTTAACCTGGTGCGGGAAAGTAGCTGGCGGGGTATAGAAGATGGCATCAGTGGTGGTTATTTAGATGCGGCTCAAATGCCTTCAGGAATGCCGATGTGGCTAACTTTGGGAGGACATAATAATCAACCCCTCCCCGTTGTCACTGCCCTTACCATGACTCGCAACGGTAACGCCATCACCTTAGCAAAACGCTTTTACGACCAAGGCGTGCAAACCTTATCAGACTTCAGAAACCATCTGATTCTCACCCACGAACAACGGCATACAATGGGGGTAGTGCATCCCGCTTCTATGCACAACTTGCTGTTGCGTTACTGGCTAGCGGCTGGTGGAATTGACCCCGATAGCGATGTAGACATGAAGACCATTCCCCCAGCGCAGATGGTAGCTGACTTAAAAGCCGGAAGCATTGATGGTTACTGTGTAGGCGAACCTTGGAACTACCGCGCGGCTGTGGAAGGTGTCGGTTTTACTATTGCTACCGATTTAGAAGTTTGGCTGGGACACCCCGGTAAAGTTCTTGGTGTGCGGGAAGATTGGGCAGAAAATTATCCAAATACGCATATCGCCTTGACTAAAGCTTTGTTAGAAGCTTGTCAGTATTGTGCAAATCCCGAAAATACCGAAGAAATTCGCCAAATTTTAGCAGGGCGAGAGTATGTCAGCACTGATTTAGAATACATTCAACTCGAAGATCCAGATAGTCTCACCTGTGACTTAGACCATCCGTTACGAGACTATGCCCATCACCAGTTTTATTCTGAGTCTGCCATTAACCGCCCCAGTCGCACCGAACAAATTTGGATTATGAGTCAATTGGCGCGTTGGGGTGACACTCCTTTCCCCAGAAATTGGGTAGAAGTTGTGGAACGGGTGTGTCGCGTGCGTGTTTTCAGTACCGCCGCACGAGAATTAGGTTTGGATATTAGCTATATTCGTCAACCGATCCAACTGTTCGATGGTACTCCCTTTAACGCCGACGATCCGATCGCCTATCTCAACAGCTTGAAAATTAAACGTGATTTTTCAGTCGCGGAAGTTGTTCTCGATGCACCAAGAAGGAGACTCGCCTCATAAAAAAATCGTGAGAGAAAGAGGGAGTGGAAGAAGTAGCACATCACACGCGAACCTTTTATCTCCGTTAACGAGTGTTTGAACTGGATGAATCCACCTTTTATCTCCGTCAACGAGTATTTGAACTGGATGAATCCACCTTTTATCTCCGTTAACGAGTGTTTGAACTGGATGAATCCACCTTTTATCTCCGTTAACGAGTATTTGAACTGGATGAATCCACCTTTTATCTCCGTTAACGAGTGTTTGAACCGGATGAATCCACCTTTGATCTCCGTTGACGAGTGTTTGAACTGGATGAATCCACCTTTGATCTCCGTTAACGAGTCTTTGAACTCCATTAATGATCTAACTTTTCACGTCATGTGGAAAAACCAACAAAAGACCTAACCCCCTACCCCCTTCCCTACAAGGGAAGGGGGAAAATTTAAAGCCTCTCCCCTTCTAGGGGAGAGGTTTGGAGAGAGGTCAGAATATCGAGTTGCACTTTTTAATAACCAAATACCATGCCAAACCCCAACTCAACAGCTACAAACACACTAGAAAAATCATTCGCCACTGCAACCACCAGCCGCAGACCTTTCCTAGAAATTAAAGACGTTACCAAAGTTTATCCGACAAAGCAAGGCCCCTTCACCGTACTCGACGGCGTTAACCTCAACGTTGAACAGGGCGAGTTTATTTGCGTCATCGGTCACTCTGGCTGTGGCAAATCGACACTACTAAATATGGTATCCGGTTTTAACTTTCCCACCTCCGGGCAAGTGTTACTCGAAGGAGAACCCATTACCAAGCCAGGCCCAGACAGAATGGTTGTCTTTCAAAACTACGCCTTGTTACCTTGGCGGACTGCTTTTGAAAATATCTACTTAGCTGTCAACGCCGTTTATCCCAACAAACCACAAGCCGAAAAAAGAGCGATCGTCCGCGATCATTTAGCAATGGTGGGACTGGCTGATGCAATGGAAAAGAAACCAATGCAAATGTCTGGCGGGATGAGACAACGGGTTTCTATCGCCCGTGCTTTGGCGATTCGTCCAAAAGTTTTAATTTTAGATGAACCTTTTGGGGCGCTGGATGCCATCACCAAAGAAGAATTACAGGAAGAATTGCTGAAAATTTGGGGTGATAACCGTTGTACAGTGCTGATGATTACCCACGACATCGACGAAGCACTATTTTTAGCAGATAAATTGGTAATGATGACCAATGGCCCTCATGCGAAAATTGGTGAAGTCATGGAAATTCCTTTTTCTCGTCCCCGCGATCGCAGCCGCATCATGGAAGATCCCCAATATTACCAACTGCGTAACTATGCCCTAGACTTCCTCTTTAACCGCTTTGCCCATGATGACGTAGGTTGAGACCATGCGGTAGGGGCGCAAGGTCTTGCGCCCCTACGATAGGTGTGGTTAATACATGAAAACTGCTTGCTGTAATCGTCATTCATTTTTCCAGAATAATACCAGATGTTGGCGGGAAGAATCCTACAACTACGTCTACAAGTTATAAAGTATGTGTAGAGCGAGTATGTTGAGAAAAAATCTGTATGACAAGCTACCCAGAAACCGTAACTAGTAACAAATCCGTTAATGATTTAATCGCCGAGACGACAAGCATTAACCATGTTGAGGTAATTGAAAATGTCATCGACTCTTTGGAACAAGATGATAGTGCGATGGTTAGCCACACTCCAGAGGGTGGTTATCTTTGGAAATTTAAGTATGGAAGCGTGGAAGTATTTGTCCAACTCAACGGCACAACCGATGAAGACACAATAACGGTTTGGTCTGCGGTGCTAAATTTACCTGCCAAAAATGAACCTAAGTTGATGCGGTATCTTTTGGAGTTAAACTGCTCTAGCACTTTTGAGGCACGTTTCGGTATTATTGAAAACCGAGTGGTTGTAATATCAACACGCACCTTAGCAGAATTATCTCCTGGCGAAGTGTCTCGGCTAATTACCGTTGTGGCAACGATCGCTGATAATAACGATGAAGCCTTACAAACTGAATTTGGTGCGACTTAAGGAATTTTAGATTTTTGATTGGGCTATTGCTACATCCGATGCATAGCAATCCGGTTTGGGCGAATCTGCAAAGATTTTTTTCTGTGTACCAATTAAAAAACGCCTGGGAGTGTTGCCGTGTTTCCACCCCAGGCGCTTTTTATTTTTAACTTGCTCCTCACACAAATAAATAGTATCACTGCTTCAATCAAAAGGCGAGTCTAGTAAGTGACACTTTTAAAACTGCACTGTCAATTGAATTTGGTTTATATTCCCTTGACTTGACCCCATCTGCCTTTTGGGTGCGATCGCTCCAGAAAGTCGGTTTGCTTGACAGACGCGATCGCGTCCAGGTTATGTGTTGGCTTACTGATTTCATTACACAGCCGCTTTATTGGTAATCACCAGCCCTCAAAAGGTGAGTTAGGGAGGATTTAGTCTTTACAAGTCGTAACATAACTAATTAAATAATTATTAAAAATATATGCATCCTTTAATTAATGCCTGAAACTTTTTAGTAATCAATCAAACTCTCAAATAAATATTAGCACTCAATGCTTGTAAGTGCTAATTTATAGCTGAAGTTTAACGCCTATGATATAGACCAAAACTGCACTTTCTGTAGATGCTTTAGTTCCTTTCCAGATATTATTTTAGAAATAGAAAAAACTAAATATTTCCTGTAAGTAATATAAAATTGGGAGTAGTGGCATGAAATACACTTTTGATATTGTAGGAATATCTCCACTTTTGCAGTTTTTTAATCAGCAACAGCAAAACGAGCAAAAACCACCTCACCAAGGTGTGGAATACTTGGGAATGCATACATGTACGCTAGATACGTTTTTAGAATCGGTAGAATCAGTTCCAGCAAAGCGAGATTGGAATTTGGATCAAGTGGTAGATACCGTGATTAAGTTTTGGTTGAATAACTCAGACAGTATTCGTTATTGGAAAGTGCGTTTAAATGATGCTGGTAAGGATAATTTACTAGTCACAAGGTTGGCGGATATAACCGCCTTACAAGCTGAATTTGAATCCCTACTAAATAAGGAGTGGTGAAGAGATCGGTAGAATTGAAAAAGAATTCAGGAGGGGAGCAACCTCTGCTTCGCCTCCAGTCAAAATCAATTATTTACTCTGTTATTCTCGTTTTCAAGTATTTTGAGAACTTGGAGATATAAATTTTCGACTTTTTTGATCTGAACTTCACCAAATGACGCATAGTGAGTTAAGCTAGGAGCGCCATTTACTTCAATAATTATATAATCTTTCATTGGTGAGGTTATATCACTAGCAAGAATATCCACACCTGATAATCTCAATTCCATATCTTTTGTAATATTTACTACTAATTTTTTAAAATCAGGATGGATATTGTCAGTGAAATCTATTGCCTCATCTCCAGTTGATAAATTTGCAATAGCCAAATTTATTCAAAAAAAAGTTTGAAACTACTTTGTCTTTAGTAATTCCCACTGATCCAAAAGAATTAATACTAAACCTGGTATTACGAAAAAAAGTTTTATTGCCGTTTTTAAATGTAATCAATCCCATAAAAGTGCATTCTGGATCTATTAAAAGTATTGCTTATATTTCCTCTGCTATTTTTTTAATTATTGATATTACAAATGGTGTTTTCATTATCGATAACTATAATTTCGTCGAAAAAACTTTAACTATTTTGTGGTAATTAGTCAATAATTTTCAATTTTAACAATTGCACTATGCTTTTAGAGTCAAAAGCTAAAGGAAAATTCATTTTTGAATATTTCAATAAACTCTGAAAATTTAATTATTCTCAACTAATTATAAAAAATGTAAATGCCTGCAATGTAGCTTTACTAATCACACTATAGAAAAATTAAGAGTGTGTACGTGTTGATTAGTTCTATGTATATTCTTCATTTTCTCTTCAACTTATAAATAGTATTTTTTCAGACATTAATGTTTGTTTTACCACTGATGCGGACTTTACTTATGTGTATGCATACAAATAATGCAAACCTAATAATTCCCAAACTTTTTGCTTAAACATTGTTGTGTCCTGGAAACAATTGCAGCTTAAGGCTTTGAGATTCATTGTCACCGGAAAATTTGAACTTAATTGGTCTAAAATATAGCGCTTAGTGTTGACAATTTATTAATAATCGAATAACAAGGTGGCAGCAGCATTAAAAAAAGCGTTAGTGCATTCCTACCTAGAAATTAATTAACGGTCTTCATTAAACTTCATACGGTTAACATAATTATGCCAGAAAATACGGATAACAAAACTTCCCAATCAGACAATCAAACTATTGCGTATAAAGAACGCCTCAATTCTTGGGCGATCGCTCGTCAACTTCCTAATACGCAACGGGAGATTGTTGCTCGCTTCCGCAGCCGTTCTGATGCCGATGGCTATATGCGGCACCTTCCTCAAGAAATACCAAATGCTTCCTATATGGTTGTTTTTGATTGTCAACGCCAAGAAGCTGCAATTTAAAGACGCGATAAATCAAGACGCGATAAATCGCGTCTCTACAATCTGGTTTTGTTGCTCATTCTGGAGTGTATTGGTTTTGAATTTCCATTACCCTTTTCTTGCGATCGCAGGTGTAGTCAACTGAAAATTTGCGCGAACCACTATATTTAATTTGCTCTCCAGCGAGAGGCTTAGATCCCCAACTTCTTGAAGTAAGTCGGGGATCTTTTGGTTTCTAGTACTTTCTACCATCTCAATTTATGTGAGGCTGTACTACAGAAAATTAGCAGTTCTCATCCTAATTCTCGGTGAAGTTGCACATTGTTTTGACCCCTGCCAACCTTACCAAGGAGATGTGCCGCAGGTGGTGGGATTTTTTACTAAGCGTATTCATAAATAATTGGTATCAAAATAAGTGTAATTATAATTAGAAATAATTAAGTTTTTCGTGCAATACATAAACATATTGATATATTAACTAAAAATTCAATACCGTAAATACCCTTTTATTACTGGTATTTTAAATTACTTAAAAGTAAAAGTTAGTGCAATAAGCCCTGAAAATTCTAGAGAGTTAATAAGTGGAAAAACAGCACCGATATAACTGGTTCAAAGCTGTGAGATTTTTTCGCCAACAAGAATTACTTGCCTTGTTGCTGGGGATTTTCTTCTCAATCTCTGTATTCTTACTCTGGCAGAGACTTTTAATCCGAAATCCGGGGTTATTAACACAACTAGAATTGATTGCAGGGTTATTAGTTGTTGTCACGCTGACATTATCAATTTATTTTGCCTTGGCAATGAATGCAAGAAACCAACAAATAACAGCAATCAATCAGGAGTTAACTCACAGAATTTTTGAACAGAAACAGATAGAAATTGCCGTGATCGCCAGTGAAAATCGTTTGCGACAGCTACTGGAAACAGTCAAAGTCATCCCTTGGGAATTAGACTTGAAAACTTGGCGATTTATTTACGTAGGGCCACAAGCCGTAGATTTGCTAAATTATCCGATCGCAGAGTGGTACGAGGAAAATTTTTGGGTTAATCATCTGCATCCAGATGACAAGAAAAATTCTATTCGTTTTTGTCAAGAAGCAACTGCTAGGTGCGAAAATCACGAATTGGAATACCGGATGTTAGCTGCTGATGGGCGAGTTGTTTGGCTGCGAGACATTGTTAGTGTCGTTGAGGAAGCCGGAACTGCGATCGGGCTGAGGGGATTTATGTTTGACATTACTGATTTGAAGCTGGTTGAAGAAACCTTGAGGCTGAGGGAGAGGGCACTTGCCGCTACCAGTAATGGAATTATGATTGCCGATGCCAGAATCGCCTACAATCCCATTATTTACGTCAACCCTGCCTTTGAGCAAATAACAGGCTACAGTGCTACTGATGTAATTGGGCAAAACTGTCGATTTTTGCAACGCACAGATACCCAGCAACCAGCACTTAATGAATTGCGTTCATCGATTCAAACTGGAAGAAGTTGCAAAGTTGTTCTCCGCAACTATCGCAAAGATGGTACTTTGTTTTGGAATGAATTGAGTATTTCTCCTATTTATGACGGCAATGGTGAGTTAAGCCACTTCATTGGCATTCAGAGAGATATTAGCGATGTCTACAACGAGCTTTGCTTACGCAAGCAAGCCGAAGCCAATCTACGTCGGCAAGCCCTCACCTTTGAAAATATGCATGATGGCGTAATTATCACAGATTTAACGGGAAGTATTGTTGACTGGAATCCTGCTGCCGAAGGTATGTTTGGCTATACCAAAGCCGAGGTTTTGGCTAAACATCCCAGTATTTTGCATCAGCCGGAAGTAGCCGCAACATTAAGCGCCAACATTTTGTCAACAGTGAATCAGCAAGGACGCTGGTCAGGGGAAATACACTTTATTCGCAAAGATGGCAGTGAGGGAATTTGCGAAACAACCGTAGTCGCTTTACAGGATGAACAGGGGGAAACTGTTGCTACTGTCGGCATTTATCACGACATTACCGAAAATAAACGAGCTAAAGAGGCACTGCAACGGCAATTACATCGCACCCTACTACTTGAACAAATTACTCAAGAAATTCGTCAAAGTCTTGACACCAGCAAAATCTTTAAGACGGCTGCTACCCAAATTGGACAAGCATTTGGAGCCGATCGCTGTCTAATCCACTCTTACATTAGTAACCCCACACCGCAAATCCCCTTAGTAGCACAATATAATACACTCCCTGGTTACTGCTCTGTATTGAAATTGGAAGTTCCCATGACTAACAATCCTCATGCCGAGCAGATGATGACCCAAGAAAGTGCGATCGCTTCTCCAAATGTCTACGTTGAGCCTTTACTGCAAATGGTTCAACCCATCTGTCGAGAAATTGGGCTGAAGTCTATGCTGTCAATCCGCACTTCCTATCAAGGAGAACCCAATGGTGCGATCGGCTTACATCAGTGCAGCTATTTTCGCCAATGGACACAAGACGAAATCGAATTACTAGAAGCTGTGGCGGCTCAACTAGGTATTGCTCTAGCACAAGCTCACTTACTGGAACAAGAAACGCGCCAACGTGAAGAACTTACCTTGAAAAACTTTGCCTTGGAGCGGGCAAAACGTCAAGCAGAAGCCGCAAATCGGGCAAAAAGTGAGTTTTTGGCAATGATGAGCCATGAAATTCGGACTCCAATGAATGCTGTTATTGCCATGACAGGCCTATTGCTGGATACTGACCTTACACCTCAACAGCAAGACTTTCTGGAAATAGTTCACAGTAGCGGAGATACTTTACTCACCATCATCAACGATATTCTAGATTTCTCCAAAATTGAGTCGGGCAAACTGGAATTAGAAGAACAGCCTTTTAGTTTGAGAGCTTGTGTGGAGGAGGCTATTTCCTTTTTAGCTCCGAAAGCTGCCCAAAAGGATATCGAACTAGTTTATCTGATCCAGCCCCAAGTTCCCATTCAGATCGTCGGTGATTTGACTCGTCTGCGCCAAGTCTTGATGAATCTGCTCAACAATGCTATTAAGTTTACCGAAACCGGAGAAGTATTACTCTCTGTGGAACTGGGGATTGGGGACTGGGGAGCAGGGGAGCAGGGGAGCAGGGGAGCAGGGGAGCAGAGGAGAAGAAGTAGCAGTAAGTCTTTCCCCTCTGCCCCTCTGCCCCTCTGCCCTTCTGCCTCTTATCCCCAATCCCCGATACCTGTTGAAAAAGAGCAACTTCTCTACGAAATTCAATTTGCAATCAAAGATACAGGTATTGGCATCGCACCAGAGAAAATAGAGCGATTATTTCAACCTTTCACTCAGGCTGATGTCTCCATGACTCGACGATATGGTGGCACAGGGCTGGGATTGGCGATTAGTAAGCGGCTCAGTCAGATTATGGGCGGCACTCTTTGGGTAGAAAGCCAGGGGTTTGTTGGTGGCAATCCTAGCCCTAGATGGGATAAAGGAAAATTATTATCATCTCCTAACTCTTCACCAGGTTC
The DNA here is from genome assembly GCF_056620565.1 of Nostoc sp. LEGE 12454. Lineage (NCBI taxonomy): Bacteria > Bacillati > Cyanobacteriota > Cyanophyceae > Nostocales > Nostocaceae > Nostoc > Nostoc sp. LEGE 12454. Next base: position 69,896 of record NZ_JBWQXL010000021.1, on the reverse strand, counting down.
AACATTTTACTTCACCATTATTACCAAAGTGGCTGCTCAATCAGAACAAGCCGAATTAAGTATTTCGCCGCTGCTTGCATCCAAGCGACTATTGATTGTGGATGACAATCTAACCAATCGCCAAATTCTTAGCTTGCAAGCAGAGTCTTGGAAGATGGAAACTTATGCTGCCAAATCTGGAAAAGAAGCTTTAGTTAAACTTGCTAAGGGAACGCAGTTTGATATTGCTATTTTAGATATGCAGATGCCGGAAATGGGTGGCATAACTCTAGCTCGTCAAATCCGCAAGCAATCTGGTTGTCAAAATCTGCCTTTAGTGATTATGACCTCTTTAGCGAAAGTAGAAACTTCTTCTGACTTTAATGATGTCCAGTTTGCTGCTTCTTTGAGTAAACCCATCAAACACTCTCAACTTTACGATGTTATAACTCGTGTTTTGGGAAATCAGCCGATCTTAGCCAGTATTTCTCATTTTCCCTTGGTAGATCGGCATTTGGGCCATCGACTGCCACTGCGAATTCTTCTGGCAGAGGACACGGTTGTTAATCAGAAAGTTGCCCTACTGATGCTACAGAAAATAGGTTACGGCGCAGATGTCGTTAGCAATGGGCTAGAAGCGATCGCAGCTCTGCAAAAACAGCGATTTGACGTAGTGTTGATGGATGTTCACATGCCCACAATGGATGGGTTAGAAGCAACTCGGAGAATCTGTCAAGAATGGGGGGTAGGTTTTCGCCCCCATATCATCGCCATAACTGCCAATGCCATGCGGGGCGATCGCCAACTTTGTCTTGCTGCTGGTATGGATGACTACATTAGCAAACCCATTCAACTGCAAGAGTTAGCTCAGGCACTCAGCAAATGTCCACCCCAAAGAAATTTTGAATTTACTTCCATCGAACAACAAGGGGAAGTAATGTGCCCAGAATTGCAACCTTTGTCAAATATCTTACAGTCAGGGCAAAACCAGACATTAAAAAGTACCAAAATTGATGCCAAAATCCTTCAATCCTTGCAGCTTATGCTTAAAGGAGATCGTGTGGCATTTGCTGAACTAATTGAGTGTTATCTTACAGAGACAGCCAGACTAGTGCAACATATCAGCACAGCGATCGCAAGTCAGGATATCCAAACTATATGGAAGACAGCACACAAACTCAAGTCCAGCAGTGCTTCTATTGGAGCGATCGCCCTAGCTCACCTTTGCAAGGTATTAGAATCACAGGCACGCAGCAGTAACTTAGAAAACAATTTAGAATTACTTTCACTACTGTATCAGGAATATGAACAAGTTAAAACTGCCTTAGAAAAAGAACTCGCGAAGGAAGTACCATGAAAGCCACTGCTCAAGAAAGCCAATCTTTAGTTTTAATTGTTGATGATGAACCTTTTATTCGCCTGATACTGCGGCATTTCTTAGAGCGGGAAGGCTATCAAATAGTGGAAGCTCAAAATGGCATAGAGGCTTTAACTCTTTTTAACCAATTGCACCCTGATATAGTACTCCTTGATGCCATAATGCCGGATATGGATGGATTCGAGTGTTGCACCCAGTTGGAACTTCTGGATTGTAACAAGCATACTCCAATTTTAATGATTACAGGACTTGAAGATCAAGAGTCAGTTGACCGTGCATTTGCAGTGGGAGCAATGGATTTTGTTACCAAACCGATTCACTGGCCAGTTTTGCGACAACGGGTAAAACGTTTGATTCAGCAATCTCAGTTACAGCAAAAACTGGAAACCGTGAATCTGGAATTGCAGCGATTAGTTACTATCGATGGATTAACTCAAGTAGCTAATCGCCGACGATTTGAAGAGTATTTTTACCAAGAGTGGCAGCGCTTAAAACGCGAGCAACGTCCGCTTTCTCTAATTCTTTGCGATGTTGATTTCTTCAAATTATATAATGATACCTATGGTCATCGGGTAGGCGATCGCTGTCTTCAGAAAATTGCTCAAGCGATCAAAGATATTATTAAACGTCCCGGAGATTTAGTTGCCCGTTATGGTGGGGAAGAATTTGCTGTGATTTTACCGAACACAGACACTAAGGGGGCAACTCATGTTGCCGAACAAATTTGTGATGCTGTCCGAACCCTAGCAATTCCTCATCAAAATTCCCAAGTTAGTCCTCATGTAACTATTAGTGTTGGGTTTACGACAGAAATTCCTCAGCCAGATTCTGACTTAGAAGAAATGATTGCCGCAGCGGATCGGGCGTTGTATGAAGCAAAGGCAGTAGGACGCGATCGCTTTGTGCAAAATATTTTACTACCCAGAAGTAAAAATTCCTGCTAGTTGTCCACTCCTTTAAGCGGTTTTCTTCTTCTATCCGTACTAAATCGGCGCGATATTGGGCTTCGCGATTGAGCCAAAATGCTGTTGTACTCCCTAAAACTCGTTCTAGCTTTAAGGCTGTTTCTTCATTGATGGGTGCTTTGCCATTGATAAGTAGGCTTATATGTTTCGTAGTGTAGCCTAATCGCTCTGCTAACTGTACTTGTGTCCAATCACGCTCTTCTAATATATCAGCGATGGTATCACCGGGAGGAGATACCCAATCTGGAGTAAAGGTACGGCTTGTCTCAATCATGGTAATCTCCAATGAAAACAATACAAACAGCAGTAACTTTTGACCAATCAATGATTTCATCCTCGGTAAGGGGGATGGGGTCGTTATCTGGCTTAAATACAAGTCGTTTACCACCTTCTAGGTCTACTGCAAATTCACCTGCACGATCTCCTTTTAAGGGATGGGGACGACCTGCACATAATTCCTTGACACAGCTAACAGCTGCAAGGTCAGCCAATCGGGTTATCAATTTCTTGGCACAGTTTGCACCCAATTTTCTTTGCGCTACGTCTTGTTGTTCGCATAGATTTTGCAGTTTGCGGTCAGCGAAAGTGATTTCCATGCGTTACTAGACTAATATAAGTTTACCAAAATGGTAAATAAATTTGTTTTTTCTAGAAAATCTAGCATATCAATTAATCAGCAACGCCTAAAAATCTACCCCTCGTTTAAGTTCTACGCCTTGATTAGCATAGTGTTTGTGGCAATAAACCTCTGAGTGGACGCTAGCCAAATCAAAGTACGCGGGTGGATTTTGGCAGCGGCCAGTGATAATGATTTCGGTGTCGCGGGGTTTGCGGAGTAAAGCTTGGACAATGGGTTCAACGGGGAGTAGTTCTAAGTCAACAGTGGGGTTGAGTTCATCGAGAATAATAGTTTGATACAATCCAGAAGCGATCGCAACTTTTGCAATTTCCCAACCTCGTTCGGCTTCTACATAATCTAATTCTTGTCGGGAATTTCGCCAGACGATCGCATCTCCACCGCAACGCTGATGATCCACCACTTCTGGATATGACTGCTGCAAAGCGGCGATCGCTGCGTCTTCTGTGTAGCCGCTACCACCTTTAAGCCACTGCATAATCAATACACGGGTAGACCCTGGATGATTGATTCCCCTACCAATGGCCTGCAAAGCTTTGCCCAAAGCACTAGTAGACTTACCTTTACCAGCACCAGTATAAATTTCAATCCCTTCCAGGAAGAGGGCTTTGGCTGTTGGGTGGTGATGAGGTTTCATTTCTGAGTGCAAATCTGCAATATCGAGCAACTTTTGGGGTGCGGCGCGTCCAGTGGCGATGATTTCCAACTCTTGGGGTTTAGATTTTAATGTCTTTACGACTTCATCCACTGGTAGCAAACCCAAATCCAGAACTGGGTTAATTTCATCCAAAACGACAACTGAATATAAACCACTAGCGATCGCACCTTTGGCTACATCCCAACCCCGCATTGCTTCATCTCGGTCAAAAGTGGTGATTTCCTCCGGGCCAAAAAATTCCGCTCTCCCAGTGCGAACCTGGTCAATTAAATGGGGAAACCCGCGTTGTAAAGCTGCGATCGCGCCATCTTCGTCATAATCACGTTCTGGCCCTTTTAAAAATCGCAGCAGTAAAACCCGATTAGAATTGCTAGGCGTATTTATTCCCAAGCCAATGGAGCGCAAAACCACCCCCAAAGCCGCTTGAGATTTACCTTTACCCAGACCATCGTAGACGTGAATTTGACCAATAAGCCGTTCTTGACGCACTTGCGCCGTCCGAATTCCAATACCGTTCCTTGTCATCTCTCGAAAAGCTATAACTATGGCAGTCTTTAATCTGGTTGAGTCGATGGGGGATGTTATTCCCCGCACCTCTCAGTTAAATCTGGGCGTGCGACTTTCCCCGCACCCAGCTTCCGATGTTCTTAGCTTACACTTTTGCTCATGTGTTTGTAATCGTGGCAACTCTCGTGAATTGCTTCAAGATTGTTTTTCTTCCAGTTGGCGTGATTTCCGTCGATGTGATGCAGGTGAACCCGTTCCTCATCGATGAACTTTAAGCCGCAGGATGCACATTTATGGTTTTGCTTCTTAAGAGCTTTAGAGGTTTCGCCATCATAGAGTTTACTGTTACGTTCGCTCCAGTAGGCTGTATCTCCGTCATAGGGGGATTTTATTCCTTTGACCATGACGTGTTTATTTTCGGAGTAAGGAATCGCCGGAAACGCTTTATCTAGTAATGTTTTGCTAGAATGGCGTGTTTGCTTGGTTTCCTTGTTAAATACCTTGTAAGCTCTTGTTTCGATGTGGTACAGCGAATTCCTGGAGCCGTCCATCTTGCAGTACTTATGGTAATTTCTCCAGCCTCTAACTATTGGAGCCAGCCTTGTGGCTTTTTCCTTAGCACCATAATTCGAGTTGTTGACGATGTGTTTTACTTTCTTACGAAGTGCTTTGAAGTTATCCATTGAGGGAGTGCTTTTAAGCTTTCCGTTTTTCTGGACTTTGAAGTGCCAGCCGAGGAAATCAAACCCATCTGTCGCGGCGGTAACTTTGGTTTTCTTTTGGCTTATATTCATTCCGCGTTTGCGGAGGAACTCGCTGATTCTTTCAAGTATCTCTGTCGCATCATCTTCGGGTCGGAGTATAATAACCATGTCATCCGCGTATCGGATTGATGGCTCGACAATTCTCTTTTCTGAGGTGTTGTCTGTGATACTTTTACCGTATTTGTATTCGGCGTGGTATCTGTGGATACTCTCAATCCCGTTGAGTGCAATATTTGCTAGTAATGGGCTGACCACTCCCCCTTGTGGGGTTCCTTGTTCAGGAAATTCTGGGTTAACTCCTGCCTTGAGGCATCGGAAGATACCGAGTTTTAAGCCTTTGGGGGATATGAGTTCGTCCATTATTGCTGAGTGGTTAATCCTGTCGAAGCACTTTTCAATATCGAGTTCAATTACTCGTTTTTCTATTCCATTGACTCTGGAGCAAAGGTTATTAAAGATGTACTGTTGTGCATCATGGGCAGAGCGCCCAGTTCTAAACCCGTAGCTCCGTGCGTGGAAAGTGGCTTCATGTGCTGGTTCGAGTGCATATTTTGCTAGGCATTGCCAAGCTCTATCCGCGATGGTTGGTATTTTAAGCATTCTGGTAGTCCCGTCCTTTTTGGGGATGGGGATTTCCCGTAAGCCTTGATGCTTCCAATTTCCACTATTCATTTTCAGTATTTCTTCAAGGTTGAAGCGTTCTTCAAATGAGAGGGATTTCTTACCATCAATACCAGCCGTCTTTTTGCCAGCATTTAGCTGAGATACTTGTCTTATTGCAAGAAATCGAGCCGAGGTGGATTTTAGAATAAGCTTTTGGAGTAACCTAGCTTTCCGCTTGTCTCCAACAAGAACCGCTTTAAATACGCGCTTTTGAAGGCGGAAAAGATTACGGCGGAATTTCTTCCACGGTAATGCTCTCCAAGATTCACTAGTATGTTTACTGTGTCTAATCATTTTCTCTTCTAGAGTTTGTATTTTCTGAACACCTCAGACCAATTACGGTCTGTCCTACCCGACTTGTGGGAATTCCGCTTCTCGTCTAGCCTACTTGGGGTTCGACCGCCCCTAGACCCACAACTCGTTTTTATTCGTTCCCTCGGAGAGATTGATTGTTCCGTTAGATGTAGCCAATTCGACTGCTGGATTCCCTTGACTCTTGCCGTTATTTAGCTAAGAACGCGGCGGGAGTGAACTCCAGCGAGGTCAGGGTTTTTGTGTTGCGCCCTGCCTAGAGGTAAGTCGCTTTTCTAGGCTCTGTTTCATCGTAGGAACTCCCTATTAGCGCCAGTGTCAACCCGCAACGGCTGTCTGATTGCGCCCTGTTCCCAGCTTCACTCTACAAGAACCGAGCTTGTTCGGTGTGGGCAGATAAGGAGTCAAATCTGAGTCTGATTGGTAGGGCTTTCACCTACATCTGACCGAGAGTTCAGCCTTTAGTGACAGTAATCTGCTGTCAGGCTGGTTTAGTTATGTACGGGTTGATTACCGTGATTCACTAAACAACGAATCGCACTACCTAACCTCTTGTACTCTCAGATAGAGAAACTCCCCCTCTAACGCCTCTGTACAAGGGTCAGTTCGATCTATTAACAATATCAATAGAGGAATACTGGCACACCCGCATAGTAAAGGACAAGAACAATGGGATAATTTCCCCCATCACCCTTACTATCCCAGTTATACTCACTACAGCTAACCCTTACCCTTAACCATTTATGCCTGACAATTGGATGTTTCCCAGGATTTTTCCTATTGGTGGATTTCTGTTTGACTTTTTATTTGTACTGATTGCCATCCCCATCGAAGCTTATGTTTTGCATTCTCGACTAAAATTTGACAAAAAAACCAGTATTTTTTATGCAATTTCTATCAATCTGTTTTCTAGCGTAATTGGTTGGTTCATATTTTTTGTATCAGAACCAATGTTGCCAATACAGGTGAAATCAGAATTAATTAACTATATGTTTTTTAATAATTTTAAATCGCCGAACACACAGCCTTTAATTATTTTAACTGCTTGTATAATTTTTTTTACTACGTTTTTGATGAAATTTTTCATTTTAAGGGCTTTACTATTCTCATTAAATGAATCATTTGCGAAACCAGAAGAGGAACCTAAAACATCTCAGCGCTTGCAACGGCGTCGTTTTACCACCCTTAATTTCCAAAATACTAATTTAGTTACAACTATACTAATAGCAAATTCTCTAAGCTATACTGCAATAACTATTATTTTATTATTCCGTTCAAAATAGCAAGAGATTGTTTGTTTAATTTAGAGAGAAAATATCGATCGATCGGGTGTAAGGAGGAATATGAATACGCTACTAAAAGATGTCTTTGGTGTTTTTAAATTTGCTGAAGGGCTTTATGCAGGAATTAGAAAAATATTAATTCCACCCAAAGCTTATTCTTGGCAAACATTTATTTATTTAAGTATTTTTTCTTGGGTACTTTCATATTGTGCCACAGGTTATATCAAAGATATAATTGCCTTTTTCGGTTGGTTATTTTTAATTGCTGGTACAGCTTGGTATACAACTGAAGATCCTTTGAGAGTTCCTGGGACTTTTATGCCAGTCGGGGCAGTAATCACTGGATTCTTAGTGAGTGTTTTTGCATTTGGAGATCAACGAGATGTAATTACACCCAGAACAATCGTTTTTTGGCCGACAATTTCAGCACTAATTACGGCAATACCAGAGTTTATTGAAGGAAATGACACCGACGCAAAAGCTCGCATTCCTAAGCCGCAAGACCGCCAAAGAATCATAATTTTAGTTGCTAGTAGTATGCTGCTAAGTTGCTGGATTCAGTTTCACTTTGTGACGGATAATTGGTTACGACAATATCCCAGTTTGCAAGCAGATACTTTTAAAAATAGTATCTTTGTTGCCAGAACAGAAGAAACAGTAAAAATTCCCAAAAACGGCGTTGTAATTCTCCAGAGACTTCAACCAATAGTAGTAGAGCAAATAGCTGAAAGTCCTTGGTCAGAAGTAGAGAAATGGTTGCTAGATGCGAAACAACGGGTAGGAAATCTGGGTAGGGAAATCATTAAAAAGAACCTGAGTAAATATGAAGAGAAGGAATTATGGCGCGTTGAACCGCGTGTAACTAATACTAAGTCTGGATATATATTAGATTTATTAAGTATTTGGATAGGTCCGAGTTCTAACCCACGGGGCTATTACTTAAAAAAATCTTGTCGCATTGAACCAGTGGCAGCAGGTACTAATTCAGAGAATAAGATTACAGTTGCAGAAATCGAATGCGATCGCGCCAGTAAATTAATTTCTGGTTCACCACCTCCGCAGCAGTGAGGAGTGGGGCAGGGGAGCAGGGGGGCAGAGGGGCAGAGGGGCAGAGGAGCAGGGAGAAGAATAATAAAATTACCTTTTTACCCTCTGCCTCTTCCCAATGACAAATGACCAATGACCAATGACAAATGACAAATGACTATTAACAGAATTTTTGTATTGGCAAAGAATGTATTTCAGGAAGTGGTACGCGATCGCATCCTATATATTATTGGTTTTTATGCGCTAGTACTCGCCACTGCTTTCCGCGTCCTTCCTGAATTTGCAGCTACGGCTGAAGATAAAATGTTTTTGGACTTTGGGATGGCAGCGATGAATGGCATCGGGTTAATTATTACGATATTTATTGGTACGGGACTAATTAATAAAGAAATTGAAAAACGCACTATTTTAGTATTAATTGCTAAACCCGTTAGTCGCAGCGAAATTATCGTCGGCAAATACTTGGGTTTATCCGCTGTCCTAGCTGTGCTTGTCGCCACGATGACAGTAATTTATCTGGTATTTCTGCAAATTGGTAATATTCCTCATCCTACAGCAAGCATTCTAATTGCTGGAATTTTCTTATTTTTGCAGTTGTCATTAATTACTGCTGTGGCTATTACCTTCGGTGTTTTTACTGCTTCTCTGCTAGCAACTATTTTAACTTTTGCAGTATATTTAATCGGAAATATTACTCAAGATTTAGTACAACTTGGTCGTCTTAGCCGTAACCCTGGTATGGAACGTCTAACTCAAGCTTTGTTTCTTTTCTTGCCAGATTTATCTCGATTAGATTTGAAAAATGATGCCGTTTATGGTCTGCAAGCACTACCTGACACCACTGCACTGATTATGAATGCTGGTTATGGCTTACTTTATAGTGCCATGTTGTTAGCGATCGCAATTCTGATCTTTTCACAACGCGAATTTTAGGCATTGGGCATGGAGAAGAGGACAAGGTATACAAGGAAGATGAAGGAGATAGGGGAAAGACTTGTTCAATAATTCACTCTTGTCCCCTTGTCCCCCCTGCCCCTCTGCTCCCCTGCCCCCCTGCTTATCCAAACTGTATTGTTTACACATCTACAAGGGTTGAGTGCCTTGGCTAGATGCTTTTTGTGCAATAGTTTTCAAGCGAGTTGCTCTGCTTTTACGGATACGTTCACTTTTGCGAACTCCACCAGCCATCTCATATTCGCGGCTATCTTTGCCATATCTAAAACCGATTCCCATGAGCATTTTTTCGGAGAAAGTACCCAAGGTTTGTTCTAACTCATCAATTTCTACTTTGGAAGAGTCAATCGTGCTGAGAGCAGTATTATGAGCTTCTAACTTGCTGCGTAATTGCTCAATTAGTTCTGTCAGGATTTTTAAATTACAAGTCTCTCCAAGATCCAGATTGGCATCAATTGCTTTGAGTCCAGCAAATCTTAACTCAGCATTTTCTAGAACGCGGGATGTACGTTTTCTCAAAGACATAAATTTAGTTACTTGTAACATTTCTACAGTTACTATGCCCCATTAAAAATATATTCTGGTTCAGCAAAATCCACAAAAATAATGATATTTTTTCTGAAATAGATACTGGTAAATTCTCTTAATTTAGTTAAAACGTTTATAGCACTTCTCGTTTGTGTAAAGTACACCCGTAGGGACACGGCAGTGCCCATTGGTGTCAATTTAAGCAAAAAGCCTTTTCAAATCTCGTTTCCAGCCAGACGCTAGAAATGCGGCTCCTAGCGGCTCTCTCTGCTGCCAGAACGATGAGCATTTCCAGTTTCCGACTGGAAACGAGACAATCTAAAAGCTAGTTCTAGCCTGGGTTTTAGCTTAAGTTGCAATGAGTATTGCTGTGCCCCTACCACATGGTATATTTACCTGAAAATAGCATCTAAACTTGCACAACAAAATCTGATGCACTCAGAGTTGGCGCACCAGTCAGAGTTGCAAATAGACCGCCACTACCAAAACCAGCCGCACTGCCATTTTCGTTGTAAAATAACTGTCCACTCACAGGGTCGTAGATAATTTTTGCGGTGCTGGTTCCCGTATTAGAAATGATTTGAAAATCACTCTTGTTACTAAAACCTGTTCCAGTAGTTGAAGCGATGCCTACGGCAACTTGAAGCGGTAACGCACTAAAGGTAGTTTTATCTAGGACAATCTTATCACCTTGAGAACTGTTGAAGTCAGCGTAGGTGTAGCCCGTCGTAGACATCGCATCTACACTAACAGCAGTCGGGTCAAAAACTGCATCGGTGTTGTAAACGAAACAGTCAGCACCAGCACCGCCCACGAGAGTATCATTACCAGCACCACCCACGAGAGTATCATTACCAGCACCGCCTCGTAATAGATCGTTGCCACTCAAGCCATAGATAATGTCATTACCTCCCTGAGCATTAATCACATCGTTGGAGTTTTCAAAACCTGTGATGCTGTTATTCAGGTCATTGAGGAATGTGACTGTGTTTTTGTTAAACAGACTAGTTTGAGTGGAGTTGGCATCGAAGACATCAAAGCTGTCAGCAATGTTAGTTTGCCCATCAAACTCTATATTGCCAATCGCAGGTGTTGCTCCAGAAGCAGGCAAATTATCGAGGCTTTCTAATTTGAAGTTTTGCAGAGTGACTTTGGTATTAGCAACATTTTCAAAGGTGACTTCTAAGTTGTTAGCATTTTGAGTTAATTGCAAATTTTGGGCAGTTAAACCCGAACCTATAAATTGTAAGGTGTCCAAGGAGGCGATCGCTGTTGCCGAAGCCTTTGTGCCTTTACCAATGCCACTAAAATCGGTGATGGTGTCATTGCCATCGCCAGGGCGAAACACAAATTTATCTTGACGGATGTTGCCCATCAGGGTATCATTACCAGGAGTTACAGTCGGGTTAAGGGTGTCGCTACTGTTTATATTCGTCTCCCCAAACACCACATAGCTTTGCCCAGCAGCATTTTTGCCGTTGGGGTCGGCACCAGTTGCCCCAATAATCAGGTCGTCAATGCCATCATTGTTGATGTCCCCCGCATTGCTGACTGACTTCCCTGATAAGTCATTTGCTGCTATGCCGTTGATTATAAAGCCATTAGTGCCATTCAAATCAGAGAGATTGAAAGTGCCGCTACTACCGACATTCGTTCCCCCAAACACTACATAGCTTTGCCCAGCAGAATCTTTGCCGTTGGCGGTGGCATTATATTCCCCAATAATTAGGTCGTCGATGCCATCACCGTTGATGTCCCCCGCTTTGCTGACTGAGTAGCTTGAGGAGTCACCTTTTGCAATGACGTTAATTAAAAAGCCGTTAGTGCCATTCAAATCAGAGAGGTTGAGAGTGCCGCCACTGCCCAGATTCGTTCCCCCAAACACTATATAGCTTTGTCCAACAAAATCTTTGCCGTTGCGGGAAGCATATTTTGACGAAATAATCAGGTCGTCAATGCCATCGTTATTGATGTCCCCTGCATCGCTTACAAAGGAGCCTGAGTTGCTATCTTCTGCAATACCGTTAATTATAAAGCCATTATTACCATTCAAATCTGAGAGGTTGAGGGTGCCGCCACTGCCCAGATTCGTTCCCCCAAACACTACATAGCTTTGCCCAGAATCATAATTATAACTATCGGGGTAGAACTTTCGTGCCCCAATAATCAGGTCGTCAATGCCATCGTTGTTGATGTCCCCCGCATTGCTGACTGAGTAACCTAAGTGGCCATCTTCTGCAATGCCGTTAATGGCGAAGCCGTTAGTGCCATCTAGGGAAGAAACGTTGAGGGTACCGCCACTACCCAGATTCGTTCTCCCAAACACTACATAGCTTTGCCCAGCTTCATATTTGCCGTTGGGGGAAGTAAGAATTGCTCCAATAATCAGGTCGTCAATGCCATCGTTGTTAATGTCCCCGGCATTGCTTACTGACTCGTCTGAGTAGTCAGCTCCTGCAATGCCGTTAATGAAAAAGCCATTAGTTCCATCTAGGGAAGAGAGGTTGAGAGTGCCGTCACTGCCCAGATTCGTTTGCCCAAACACCACATAGCTTTGCCCAAGATAAGAGTTGCCATTCGGGTTGGCATTTGGTCCCCAAATAATCAGGTCGTCGATGCCATCGTTGTTGATATCCCCCGCATTGCTGACTGAGTTGCCTAAGGAATCACCTTCTGCTATGCCGTTAATCAAAAAGCCATTAGTGCCATTCAAATCAGAGAGGTTGAAGGTGCCGCCACTGCCCAGATTCGTCCCCCCAAACACCACATAGCTTTGCCAAGCAGAATCTTTGTCGTAGGGGTAGACAGCAGGTGCCCCAATAATCAGGTCGTCAATGCCATCGTTGTTGATGTCCCCTGCATTGCTGACTAAATAGCCTGAAGAGTCACCTGCTGCAATGCCGTTAATTATAAAGCCATTCGTGCCATTCAAGTCAGAGAGGTTGAAGAAAGGGTCGGCACCCGCACTACCGACAAGGGTATCATTGCCTGCACCACCGACAAGGGTATCATTACCTGCACCACCCCGCAGCAAGTCATTGCCACTGTTGCCGTCAATGATGTCGTCACCCCCCTGCCCATTAACCACATCATTAGAGTTGTCAAAACCCGTAATGTTATTGTTGAGGTCATTGAGGAAAGCCACCGTGTTCTTGTTGAATAGCGAAGTTTGAGTGGAGTCAGCATCGAAGACATCAAAGCTGTCGAAGGGGCTAGTTTGCCCATCAAACTCTATATTGCTAAGTGCAGGTCGTGAACCGCTTTCTGGGAGGTTATCCAGGTTTTCTAGTTTAAAGTTTTGCAGAGTGACTTTGGTAAAAGCCGCTTTTTCAAAAGTCACTTCTAAATTGTTACCATTTTGAGTTAATTGCAGATTTTCGGCAGTTAAACCCGAACCTTTAAATTGTAAGGTGTCAACATTGGCAATCACCGCCGATGTTGGGGTTGTGCCTTTACCAATGCCGCCAAAATCGGCGATAATATCATCGCCATCGCCAAGGCGAAACAAAAATTTATCTTGACCGCCATTGCCTTTTATGGTGTCGTCACCAGTCAACCCATTGATGATGTTGTTGCTAGGTGTGCTAAATAAGTTATCTGCATTAGCAGTTCCAGTCAGGTTGGGAGAAGTATTGCTACTGGCAATATTCGTCCCCCCAAATACCACATAGCTTTGCCCAGCAACATCTTTGCCGTTGGGATTGGCATAAGGTGCCCCAATAATCAGGTCGTCAATGCCATCATCGTTGATGTCCCCCGCATTGCTGACTGACTTGCCTGAGAAGTCATTTGCTGCAATGCCGTTAATTATAAAGCCATTATTGCCATTCAAGAAGGCGAGGTTAAAGATGCCGCCACTGCCCAGATTCCTTTCCCCAAACACCACATAGCTTTGCCCAGCATCACGGATGCCGTTGGGGTTGGCACCCGGTGCGCCAATAATCAGGTCGTCAATGCCATCGTTGTTGATATCCTCTCCATTCCTGACTGAGATGCCCTCTGAGTCGTCACCTACTGCAATGCCGTTAATCAAAAAGCCATTAGTGCCATCCAGAGAAGAGAGGTTAAAGGTGCCGCCACTGCCTAGATTGGTTCCCCCAAACACCACATAGGTTTGCCAAGGATAATTTCTGCTGTAGGGGTAGGGATTAAGTGCGCCAATAATCAGGTCGTCAATGCCATCATTGTTGATGTCCCCCGCATTGTTGACAAAGGCGCCTAACAAGTCATTTTCTGCAATGCCATTAATCAAAAAGCCATTAGTGCCATCCAGAGAAGAGAGGTTGAGGGTGCCGCCACTGCCTAGATTGGTTCCCCCAAACACCACATAGGTTTGCCCAGCACGATAGTTGCCGTTGCGTTTAGCACCCGGTGCGCCAATAATCAGGTCGTTAATACCATCGTTGTTGATGTCCCCCGCATTGCTGACTGAGGAGCCTAAGAAGTCATTTTCTGCAATGCCGTTAATCAAAAAGCCATTAGTGCCATCCAGAGAAGAGAGATTGAGGATGCCGCCACTGCCCAGATTCGTCCTTCCAAACACCACATAGCTTTGCCCAGCATTATATTTGCCGTTAGAGTCGGCATATCCCGTGCCAATAATCAGATCGTCAATGCCATCGTTGTTGATGTCCCCAGCATTACTGACTGAATAGCCTGAGTAGGTATCTACTGCAATGCCGTTAATTATAAAGCCATTAGTGCCATTCAAATCAGAGAGGTTGAGGCTGCCGCCACTGCCCAGATTCGTTCCCCCAAACACTACATAGCTTTGCCCAGCATTATCTTTGTCGTAAGGGTCGGTATTACTTGTCCCAATAATCAGGTCGTCAATGCCATCGTTGTTGATGTCCCCCGCATTGCTAACTGAATAGCCTGAAGAGTCATTTGCTGCAATGCCGTTAATTACAAAGCCATTAGTGCCATTCAAATCAGAGAGGTTGAGGCTGCCGCCACTGCCCAGATTCGTCTTCCCAAACACCACATAGCTTTGCCCAGCAGAATTTTTGCCATTGGGGTCGGCATATTGTGCGCCAATAATCAGGTCGTCAATGCCATCGTTGTTGATGTCCCCCGCATTGCTGACTGAGATGCCTAACTGGTCATATGCTGCAATGCCGTTAATTATAAAGCCATTAGTGCCATTTAAAGAAGAGAGGTTCAGCAGGTTGAATGATGAATTAGCCATGATTTTCTCCTGTATTTATTTCTTGTTAGTCAGAGAGTGGGCTTTAAAGTTTTACGCTTGAAGTTCCGTGTTCTAAGTAGGGGCGTACAGATGATATCATTGGTGTCAACTTAAGCAAAAAGTTAGCAAACATTTACGTAGATGTTGTCAGTGATACATCATGGGTGCAAACCGGCCTGCCAGTATTGGAAACCCAAATCTGCGCCAACACAAGCAGATACCAGCACCGCCAATTGAGGAAATCGAAAAACAACTATATTCATTGCTATCTCCTGCGAGCTTCAAGCCACTAAAATTATGTTCAGGGCAAAGATCAACAAAAAAATTGCGTTGGCGCAGCCTCTCGCAGGCATCATGAATATTGACATTATCAGTAATGATAGCGGTAGTGTTAAGCCTTGTGTATCGACAAACTCCAGGAAATCGCTATAGATGAATACCATTTCAAGGGTGACGCTTACACCTAACAAATTTGGGCTTTATCTTCTTAAGTTGAGACCAATGGGCTGCCGTGCCCTACACCCCTCGGTATAATGCTGTACCGCATCGGAATGGGAATGGCTATATTTTAATTATAGTTTGAGCATTTCTAACTACAGAAGAAGCTGTGTTAATTACAGTTTGAGTATTTCTAACTACAGAAGAAGCTGTGTTAATTACAGTTTGAACATTCATAATCACAGAAGAAGTCCTATTAACTACAGCCTGAGTATTCATAATCACAGGAGAAGTCCTATTAATTACAGCTTAAGAATTACTTATAATATAATGAATCTTTATAATTAATCCTTCAGTCGTATTAACTAAGGCTTCAAGACTTCTCGGTTAAGCATTTTTAATTCAGGATTGGGTTTTGGGAAAAGGGTAAGGATTATAAGGTTTTTTCTTTACCTTTCCTCTTCCCCCAAACCCGAGAAGTATTGGGTTTCAAGTTTACTTATTCTGACTTTTGAATTCTGAATTATGCTGCATCTCGTTTCCATGCAGAGTATGGAAACGAAATCACAAGATTATCTCACTTTAGCAGAGCTACTTCTAGCTAATAAATAACTATCTGAGGTTGCTCAATTGTACCATCAGGCATGATAGTATCCCGCAACTTCGTATAAATCAAATTCGTCTTCCAAAGGTTTGCATTGCTCAAGTTTGCTTTGGTTAAATTTGCCCATGTCAAGTCTGCACTAGTTAAGTTAGCCTCAGTCAAATTAGCTTCTAGTAATTTTGCTCCACATAGCTTTGCTCGTGTGAGATTTGCAAAACTTAAGTTAGCTTCAATCAGCGATGCTTCAATTAATTTGGCTTCACTTAAGTCTGCTTCTCTCAAATCTACATCACATAAAGAAGCACCCCAAAGAGTACTACCTATGAATTTCACTCGCCATAAGAAAGTTCCGCACAAATTTGCTCGTGTTAAATCAGCATTAGTCAAATTGGCTTCACATAAAGATGCTTCATACAAATTAGCTTCGCGTAAGCTAGCTTGCATCAAATTTGCGCCACTTAAATTAGCACGAGTTAGAACACAGCCAGATAAATTTGCATTACGCAAATCCGCTCCGATAAAGTTAATACCACTTAAATTAATTCCTTTCAGGTCGATTCCCCTCAAGTCACATCCACTAAAATCTCGGCGCTGAAAATATTTATTTGTGATTTGACTTAAAATAAATTCCTGTTGTTGAGCATAATTGTTCATGGTATTCACCTCTGGGTGTAATCGATCTCAAAGGTTGAGTGTGTTAGTTACCGCAATACTTCTCGGTTAAACATTTTTAATTCGAAATCGGGCTTTGGCAAAAAGTTACTGGGTTTGGGTTAAAGGTTTTTTCTTTCCCCTTAACCGAGAAGTATTGGTAGTTACCGTATATTGAGAGTACACCGCAAACAGAGATTAGCCCAGTAAATAATCAAAAATAAATTAAAAGAAAATCGGCAATCGCTTGAAAATGCGTTTTTTCAATGGTTTTTAAAACAAAAAATGCTGACATAAGTCAGGGAATATTCATATAACAAGAGTCATTTGTCTTTGGTCATTTGTCATTTATCATTCAATACAGTTCAGTTAAGCAATTTTTTCCTTCTCTTTCTTCTCTTTGCTTCCTCTGCGCCTTCTCTACGAGACGCTACGCGTTGGCGAAAGCCTCTCGTAGAGAAGGCGGTTCGTTAAAAAATAGACTTGGATAACAGAGTTTTAGCCTTAACCCAAGCGTATTGATTTATCATTGGTACTAATGACTTCGATTTCCCTACAGCCTTTTATGAAAAGCAGGGGATAAGGTAAGATTCAAAATTTCCATCAGTACTGAGTACTTCTCCTCACTTATTACCCAGCACTGATAGCGAAAGTATAACCCAACTCTGGCACACCCACTTATATTAATCCGTAATTCGTAATCCTAGCCTCTGTCTAGCAGCAAGCTACGTAATTAGAAAGTTTTTTAATATAACAACTATTTCAGAGAACCAATCTATATATATTGTGTCAATTACTTACCTCCCGAAACATCAATAAATGACCCTGTTGTATATGAAGCCTCGTCTGATAATAACCATAAAATTGCTTTTGCCACTTCTGCTGCTTTACCACCTCGCTTCATCGGTACAAACTCTTTTACTCTCTCAACACGATTCGGTTCTCCACCGCTTGTATGAATATCAGTATAAATAAACCCAGGACGTACAGCATTCACGCGAATACCTTCATCTGCTACTTCCTTTGCTAACCCAATCGTCATTGTATCGATAGCTCCTTTAGAAGCAGCATAGTCTACATATTCCCCAGCAGAACCCAGTCGAGACGCAGCTGATGACACATTTACTATCGCTCCTCCCGTTCCCCCATTTTTAGTAGACATCCGTTTCACCGCTTCTCGCGCACACAAAAAACTACCAATAACGTTTGTTTCAAATACTCGCTTTAGCCGCGCTGCATCCATATTCTCCAATCGCATTTGATGTTCTAAAATTCCAGCATTATTGACTAGGGCAGTTACTTTTCCTAATTGTTCATCTACCACTTGAAACAATTTAATTACATCCTCTTCCAAAGCAACATTAGCCGCAACTGCAATCACTCTACCTCCCATCTTTGCAATAGAACTAACAATTGCCTGTGCCGCTTGTTGATTATGAAGATAATTAATACAGATAGCATAACCCTGCTCGGCAGCAAGATAAGCCGTTGCAGCACCAATGCCACGACTACTACCTGTAATCAGCATGACTTTTTCCATTTTTATTAGGATTTACAAATTACTTCATTTAAAATACAGTGTTTTATTCAACTCAACAAATAAATTTTAACAATTGCCACTTTCCACATATTCAAACAATGGCAGTTGTATGACTTGTGTCTGTTTCGCGTTTTTTAGATTGGACAATGCAATTCCCAGCAACCTAATACTGCGGTTTTCCAGATCAATCGACTCAAACAGCGCTTTGCCACATTTCTCACAAGCTTATGAAGCGTTTGATAATGAGTAATAAGTAATGGGTAATGAGTAATAAGTAAAAGAGCAACAGGCGCAATACCAGTGCAAGAACTTGTACATTCTTACTCACTACTCATTACTCCTTACTCACTACTCATTACTCCTCCATTCGAGGTGTGGTGAGAAATCCGGGTTTAGCTATCTCAAAAATCGTAGATAGTTCACTGATGGGAGCAAGCATTGTCTTACTGCGGGTTAACTGGCGATAATCATAAAACTTGACTTTCAGAGTTAATGTGCGGCCTCGCGTTTGTGTTGCTCTAACCGTTGCTCGACAATTTGGGCAATCTGTTCGAGTTCATGTAACATCTGGCTGATATCGCTTAAGTCTTGTGCAAATGAAGTTTCTGCACCGATAGACTTACGAACCCGATTCGCCTCAACTGGACGGTCATCTTCTGCTCTTTATTCCAAATATCATATCTGCATTACTTAGCACTTGCTATGCGACCAGTCGCTACAGTAATGAGCTACGGCATTCGTCATCACAACTCATCTCGGAGCCACCAGGAGCAGATTGAAGTTACTTTAACAAACAGCAATATTAGTGTCAGTCGCTAAAAGAAGATTCTTATTTTGTATTAATGTTTTGTATTATAAATGTAGTATAAAAATATCGGTTTGACATTTACCTCAGCGATCGCTTTGGTAAATGTCAAGCCTGCGAGCAAGTTGTAATTAATCGTTTGGTTCTAAAAGCTTGCCCAAAGCTTCAACGGACTGCCGCCAGCCGCTTTCCATGCCGCTAGCAACCATGCCGTCACGGTCTGACTGGCTCATTGCTGTGCTATGGGTACGAATCTCAGTTGTATGTTCGTCAATTGCGACAAACTCAGCTTTTTCCAGCATGACATGCCCACGTTCCGGCATCCCCAAGAATTCAAATGTCTGCACGATTCGTTTATCTAGAGCGACTTCATGAAAACAGCCAGTAAACTCATACTCGTGACCGTCTTGTGATTGTTCAGCAATGTGCCAACTGCCGCCGTCTTGACAATCGAAGTGATACACTTTCATTGGATTACCGCGACACCACCAACTAGCAAACAGTTCCTCTTTGGTATATGCTTCAAATACCTTTTCTAACGGAGCGTTAATTGTGACAGTACCCAGGATATTTTGTGAATTTTCTGGAACTGTTACTGTAAGATGTGCCATACTACCCTCCTGCTACTTTGTTATCGATCTTCTAGTAGTTTTTCCAGAGCATCAAAGCGGGCACTCCAGATTTTTTCATACTCGCCCAGATACGCTGCGGCTACTTTGAGAGTTTTCGGCTGAATCTGAATAACTTTCTCCTTACCACTTCGACGCTTGGTAATCAGTCCGGCTTTCTCCAACACACTGATGTGCTTTGCGATCGCTGCAAAAGACATCGCATAGGGTTGTGCTAATTCGCCGATAGTATGTTCTGCTGTTGATACCCGCTTAAGAATGTCTCGCCGCGTCACATCAGCCAGAGCAGCAAAAATTTTATCAAGGGCTACATTTAATTCAACCATATAGTTGAATGATATCTAAAAATACAGATCGTGTCAAGTGACAACGCGGACAACTTTTACCTTCTGTCTTGGGCAAATTCTACCTGAAGTCACATACAATTTTGGGTGTTACTTCCACTGTGCTTCCAGGCGATCGCTAGGGAATCTTATTGCCAGCTTGCTCTACTGCCTGATGCCATACATCCGCTTGTACAGCCGATTCCAACTCGGCTTTCGCCAAAAACCGCAATTATCGTTTATTGGTCGCTTGTACTTCGCTCTTTTACAATCGCGAATAGTTTTGTGTGCCCGTGTATGCCAAAACCAAGAGCCAACGATGCGGAACTTGACAAAATCGCTCGATTTGAGCGAATTAAAAAAGCGATTACAGTCTTAGAAACAAGCTATTATATTAAGGCAGGGGGCGCTTGCTCCACAAGGAGCTTGGGTAGCGCGTTACCAAGTCCGCCAAAATCTGAAGAAGTATTGGTACTACAAATTACAAGCTTCTATTCCTTGCTTACCTCAAGCGACATCTTCAAAACTGAGTAAATACAAGCATTTAGGGTGCATCTGGTACTCCTGAACATATTGATGCTGTTATGTCTGTTTTCAGACGTTCTGTTTGGGATGAGATACAGAAAATAATTGATACCCTTGATGATTGTCTACTAGATATTAGTTCTGGTTCTGAGCAAGAGTCGGAAGATCCACAAGATTAAGTCACTCTTATTATTCGCGATGAATACTCGCGAATAATTTTCCTTTCTTTATTTTTGCACATTTGGGATGCTCCTGCGACAAGTCTATAAAGCAGGTGGGCAGATTTCATTAACGGGTGTAGAGTACACCTAGTTTTCTCACAAAGCCAGAGAAAAGAAGAGTAAAAACCTGCAAAAATGTCTTTTATCTATCCTCAAATAGTTGTTTTGATTATCTATCTATTGTTAAATATTTGTCTTTACTAAGCTTCATGAATCACTCGTTTAGTATTTAAGGTTATAGTAATATACTATAACCTTAAATACTAAAAATAGTTATGAGAATTGGAACGAAAGTCAATTTAATTGTGATGATAGCTTTTCTCTGTGGGATTTTAATTAGTGGTACTGCTTTATCAAGCGTTCTTGAACAAAAAGCAGAACAAGAAGTGTCTTCTCAAGCAATAATTGCCATGCAAATTGCAAATTCACTTAGAGAATATACCAATGATCGCGTACAACCATTATTGTTACCGAGAGTAGACACTCAAGAACAATTTATTCCAGAAGTTGTCCCAACATTCTCTGTTAGAGAAACTTTTGAAATTTTACGTAAAACCCAAGGATTTAGCAATTTTATCTACAAAGATGCCGCGCCAAACCCCACAAATATGAGGGATATGGCGGACAAATTTGAAGCCGATATTATTAATAAATTTAATCAACAACCAGAGTTAAAAAGTCTATCCGGTTTCCGAAATGTATTTGAAAATAAATTATTTTATACCGCTCGACCTTTTAGAATTGGCCAACAAAGTTGTCTGCGTTGCCATAGCGCTCCCGAAGTGGCTCCTAAAAGTCAATTAGTAACCTATGGAAAAGAACATGGGTTTGGGTGGAAGTTTAATCAAATTGTTGCCACTCAAATTGTTTATGTTCCGGCTGAGGAAATTTTTAAAAGTGCTCAGTGGTCTTTTTATCTAATCTTAGGACTTTTAGGGATTATTTTTACGATCATCGTTATCATTATTAATTTGTTGTTAAAAAAGACAGTGCTACAGCGTCTTAAAAGAATGGCTAATGTGGCAGAAAAAGTGAGTATCGGTGATATGGATGCCAATTTTGGTAAACAAGATAAAGATGAAATAGGAGCGTTGGCGGACGCTTTTAAACGGATGAAGTATAGTTTAGAAATTGCTCTGAATATGTTAAATAATAATACCAATACTAGATAGATATACTTTTCTGCCGCAAGCTCCTAGCGATAAATGTTCACTAACTTATTTTAATTTACCAAGTATCCTATATTCAAACTCTAAAGCCTTCTGCTTATTAGAGATTTTTGCTGCCAATTTGCTTACAAATTCTAGTAAGGAAATTTGCGGTTCAGATTTCAAAATCTCTTGAGTTAAAAAATTAGCAATTGGTCCAACTACATAGGCTAACTCGCGCTCGCATTTACTGATAAATTTGGGATCAATGCCTGAAGAATTATCTGACGTGGTTTTAGATGCAACAGTAGATTGTTCTAAAATAGCTATTGCTTGCTGCTCAAAACTTTGTTGCTGTTCTGGTAACAAGTAAAAGGTTAATTTTTCTACTAATTCTTTAGAGTTAGTTCCCTTTTTTAAAGCTTTTTTTAAAATGATAAGCGCAATCGGTCCTAATGATAGCTTCAGCAAGTGTTCTAATTTAGAATACTGTTCTGAGTCTAGCTTGAAATTTAATTGAGGTTGTGTTTTTTCTAAATAATCAGCAGCAATAGGAGCAGCAACAGAAACGGGCTGATTTGGAAATCGCTGGGATGAAGGCTGGGAAGCAAATTCTAGTTTGGGTAATTTATTAACGTCTTTGGGGAGTAAATTTTCCTGATTTCCTTGTTTGTTTTCCTCGTTTAATGGTACTTCCTTTGCCTGTAAATCTTGAAAAACTATGCCAATATTACCCGGTAAAATATCAATGACTGTTTGTGTAGCTGATAGCCAGACATCAAATTTGATACATTTTGCTGATAAATGCGTTTGTAATTGAGTAATCCATTTGGCAATTGACAACCCAACTTGCGGATTAGCTGCAATAAGTGTTTCTAGAAGTGTTTGAGAAAATAGTTCTGGCTCCTCTGCTGTGGAAGCACCGACAATTATACATTGTCCATGTTCCGTGCCGCTATGCAAATCTTCTATCCAGTTGTTTAGGGAAGTAGCCTCAGGACAATCCAGAATAATTATTTGTTGAGACTTTGCAGCGCGTCGTAACTCGTGTCTTAGCCAAGAACGACTTAGACGCATTCCATCGCCTAAAACTAACCAGGCTTCTCCATCTTCAATTTCCTCGATGTGCCCCCGTAAGTATAATAAGGAGGTTAGTGTCTTTTTGATTGTTCCTAACTGCGAAACGGATTTAGTTGCTGATTCACTACTCCAATGTAGAAAGTTTTGGATTGTTCCTCGTATTTCTGACCAAGATTTACCTTGTTGAGGAAAGAATTCTACCTCAAAGCCGCCAGCCCCAGCAAATAGCCGACTCAAGTCTGTTGTAGTTTTCTTATTTGCAAGTCCATCGATTACCAGCGCCCGTCGCTGTTTGTGAGATTCAACCGCATCAGGTTTGAATCCAAGAATTAATTCTCCTACTCCTTCCACAATTCGTTTGGGTGTTTGCAGGGGATATTCTGGATGGAGTTTACTGTCCCCACGATCGAGCTTTTGCTGATTAATCAGACGCAGTTGCTGATTTAATTTATCAATATATTGCAGCGTCTGGCGATAAACATATTTGTAAAGACCGTCGGCTTCGATGACACCCTGTGAGTCAGCGGCTTCACCTAATAGCCCCTGCATTAAGTAGTAAGTAAATAAACCATGCCCTAGTTCTGGAAATTCCCAGGATTGTTGTCCTCGATCGCATGATAGTAAGGCGCAAAATCCTTTACTTTGTGATGCACGTTGTTGTAACACCTTCATGAAGGTTGGGGCACAATTAAATAAATTATCAGAGATGTTTCCGTCTCTAGCCTTACCAGCGTTTCCCCCTAATAACTTGAAGTCTCCACTATGACAGGTGTCTAAACAAACTATTTGCTGATTTGCCGCAGTACCCTCCAACATCTGTAATAATTCTTGCAAACCCAAGCCCGTAGTCAGCAAGTCATCTTTGCGGGTATCTGCTAAACAAAGTACAGCCTGCTGAGTATTAGGCTCTAACATGCCATGTCCAGAAAAATATAGCAGAAGCGAATCCTCGGATCGAGTTTGCAAAACAAATCGTCGCAGGCTGCAACGAATTGTTTCCAAGGTCGGCGGTTGTGCCGCCAAATCATTATGAATAATTACTTCTTTATTAGGAAATCCCTGTGTAGCTTTTATTAGTGCTTCTTTTAACCCTTGGCAATCCACAGCTGGGTAACGCAAAGAAGGTAAGCCCGAATCTTGGTAATCGTTAACACCTACTAATAAAATCCAGAGCTTGGCTTCTCCTGTTTTTAATGTATTATTTGAGTAACTAGAACCAACAGCTATTGGAGACATCTTTGCTAGTTTTATCCTAAAATTACTGTTTATAATTAACTTCTTTAAAGTTATACTAAACTCAAAATCTCCGAAAGGCGTTACTTGAAAAAACTACTTTGCCTTTCATTTTTTATAGCAAGAATTTTGTAGTCACTTATTGAAACCCACATGCTCCAGGTGCCATCGCCAAATCTTGTATTTTTGATGCATAACAGCCTCAGCATTAGATATCAGCATACTAGATATTGACCACTACGGCATAGCCACAGGCATATCTATGAATATCTTATGTGCCTAATAAATCAAGAATTAGGCACATTGATGGTATCTTGAACAACAGCAATCCAGTTACTGCTTAAGAGAATCTCCATCTAAAAGCCGCCGATTCCCAACTGAACGTCGCGATTCTATCTTAACGTGTACTCAGACAGATTGCCTTTAATCGGAATCTTGTCCAACTCGCTGGGTGCGAAAGCTCGAATAATCGCAAATTGGTTAGATGCAGTGTAGAAGACACTGGAGGAACTGCCAAGCACAAATATATCTCCACTACCTCCAAGGATAAGTTTATCCTCTCAGAGGATGCTTGAAAAGTTTTTTAGAGGTAAAATATTATGCTAATAGCCTCGTATAATGCGGATCATGGCAAGATAAATAAAAGTCTCGAATGTTTCGGGCAATAACTCGCGCGTCTCTGATTAATCGCTGATATCCCATCAGCCAACTAAAAGTTAAAGTTTGTTCTGACTTTTCACGGTAAGTCTTCAAGCCCCGAAAAAGCGTGGCTTTTTCCACAGTATAATTATCAATAGCTCTAAGCTAATGATAATGGTTAACAGAAAAATCAGGGTTTGGAAACCCTCAAAATGACCTTTTCCACATACCGTGAAAAGTCAGAAAGTTTTTTCGACTACCCAACGTTTTTCAAGCAAAACAAAGCCTTTGGCTTCTTCCGATCGCAGAACCACCTGCACAATCCAACGGCAAAAGTTCATCACCCATTACATAAACCAGGACTTTTTAGTTGATAACTTAAGACTTATGCAAGAATGAGTAGTTATTTTATGCGTACTCGTAAAAGTATCAATGAATTATTTACAACTTTTTTACAATTAGATGCTGACAGAATAATTGGTTGGGCAATCGATCCTAAACTACGGCGAAATCTACTTAATTGTCAGGCAAGTCTATCGCAGCCAGAAGATTCAGAGAATTTTTGGATATTTTATTGGTATAAATTGTGGCAAATTCAACCAGAAGGTCTGGCAAGAGAACATTTTTCGGCTTATTTACAAGAACCGTGTTATTGGGCGGCTTACAAAATAATTACTAATCTTTCTGCTACTCAATACACAGTATCTGACTGCTTTCAAATGGTCATAACTAGTGTAGATAAAATTTTAAAAGGATTTAAACCCAACATGGGTTTTAATTTGAATAATTATGCGAGTGCAATTTTCAGTAACGAGATTAAGGAAATACTGCGATCGCACAATGAAATTGATATTAGTACTAACTGGCGATTGTTACGGAAACTGACTCAAAAGCGTTTGGTGGAGTCTTTACAAAATGTTGGCCTCAGTGGAGAGACAATACAACGCTACGTATTAGCTTGGAAATGCTACCAAGCATTATATGCTCCACAGCACCCTACAGGTACTCGCCAACTGTCAAAGCCAGATGACTCTACATGGATTGCGATCGCCCAGCTTTACAATTCGGAACACCACACCCAACTTTCCCAACCAGGGATGGAGTGCAACCCGCAAACGATGGAAAAATGGCTGGTTGCTTGTGCCAAAGCAGTACGAGAATATTTTTACCCCAGTATGGCTTCTCTGAATGCGCCCAGAGGGAATGACGATTCTGGAGAGTATCAAGATATATTACCGCAACTGAAGCAGGACTCCTTAATGACGGAAATCATTGCTCAAGAAGAATTGCTTGAGAGACAGTCAATGCAATCTCAAATCAGCAATGTGTTAATTGCAGCGTTGAACAACCTGGATGAGGAAGCACAAAAGATAATAAAACTTTACTATAGCCAGAATTTGACTCAACAGCAGATTGCCCAACAGATGGGAATTAAGCAATATACCATTTCTCGTAAACTCGCCAAAGCAAAAGACTCGTTACTACTCAAGCTGGCAAACTGGAGTAAAGAGTCACTGCATATTTCTCTAAACTCACTCATACTTAACTATATCAACACCGTTTTAGAGGAATGGTTAAAAGCTTACTATAGTCTTTCCTCCTCTAAGTTGGAGTAGTATCAACATGATGTTTAATCCAGGCACAGTCAATTTAATAAACTCTACACATTTGTGGTTAGAAATTCCGGAAGCCGAGCAAACCAAACTTTGGCAGCAAAGTCAAGCATTTTCGACGAGTAATCGCCGTTGGATCGCATATCTCAACCGCTTGAGCTTGAATGCTTTTCTGCCTTGGCTACGATCGGAACATACTCCCAATGCTGCTGTTTTTCCTAATATTGCTGCTTTGCCCAGCGTTTGGGAAGTAGTCGATGGCGTAGCGATTTCCCTGGAAGAAAAACGGTTGGTATTAATTCCATCTGAAGCAGCAGATTTAAGCGAACTGCGCGTTCCTCAGGAGTGGGTGGATATTCCTACCTGGACAGCAGATTATTATCTAGCGGTACAAGTTAATTTGGAAGAGAGTTGTATACGGTTTTGGGGATACACGACCCATACTCTACTGAAAAGTATGGGTCGTTACGATGCGAGCGATCGCGCTTATTGTTTGGATGGAGAGGATTTAATTTCTAACCTCAATATCTTGTGGATGGCAAGTCAATTATGTCCAGAAGAAGCGACCCATGCTGAAGAAACTGTACCACTGCCAGAATTAGCGATCGCGCAAGCACACAACTTACTTCAACGTCTAGGAAATCCGGAAGTGATTTTACCACGGCTAGCAGTACCATTTTCAATTTGGGGAGCGCTCCTAGAACATGGAGGTTGGAGACAGCGATTGTATGAACAACGCCAAGGACAACAACAACAGTGGTCGATTAATCAATGGTTGCAAACTGGGGTGTCAGATTTTGCACAGAAATTTGGCTGGGCGAGTATCGAGCCACAGTCAAATTTTGGATTAGCTAGGAGTTCACAGCAAGCATCAACATTGCCAATTTTAGTGCGGAAAGTCACCATTGCCGGACAACAATACAAGTTGCGCGTACAGCCTAAAACTAATATTGAAGATAGAGTATGGCGCATTGAACTGCATAATGCAAGCAAAGGCGAGATGATTCCCAGTGGATTTAAATTGAGACTTTTGACAGAAGATTTACAACCATTTGATGGAAACCAAGTACAAGCAAAAACTGCTGTAGATAGGCTTTACATTGAAGTAGCTCTGGGCGATCTCCAAGAAGGATTGGTTTGGGAGATAGAACCGACCCCAGACAATTTTGAACGCGAAATCTTACTTTTTTAAATTCAGTAGACCGAGAACTTTTGCGATGCCTGCGGCGGGTGTAGCCATCGCTAAAAAATAGTAGTGTACGATAGACCGCCAGATAAGATTTCCTAGTTATTTAGAGAATTGCTACTACTGTTTTACAGAGACTCCCACAGAAGGTTGCGTTGAGTACCTAGAGGGTGATGTACCACTTGTGAGAGGTAAGAGTGATTGCACATTTGTCAAGAGGGTGCAGAAAAAAGGTAATCGACCACGGGGGCGATCGCAGAAGGCTGGCTCAACTTTTAAAATCTCTGCACCATCCAATGAAAGTGGCGGTAAAGTCCGCCTAGTTTATTAGATGTAGGGATTTTGCTAGGAATTACCATTGACTTTTCAAAAAAGCAGCGAGGGTTCAGTTTTTCTGCCAGACATCTCCTCAAAGCCGCTTTACAACTAGCATACGAGCTTAACTTATCGTGCATACGCCCAAAATCAGCAATGCCAAAACAAGATATGTCGAGAAGTGACTGCATAAATTTATTGAGCTTGCCCTATAGAAATTTTGACCGATACTAGCCACTTACGTTGTGTAACTTTACTAAAGTTACCTTTTTAAATACAAGCAATAAATTTATGAGTGACTTACTAAAGCGTTTAGAACATCTATCGCCTCAAAAACGCGAACTTGTTCTGCAAAAATTGTTGGCACAGCAATCTTCTACAATCAACAATAAACCTAAAGTTCCACGAATTGAATCTGTTAGCACTGATAAATTAATACCTTTATCTTTTCCTCAACAAAGACTTTGGTTTCTCGACCAAATGGAGGGTAATAGCGCTGCATATAATATGGCTGCTGCGGTAGAAATTACTGGGAATTTGCAAGTATATATCCTCGAACAACTCATCGCAGAAATCATTCAACGTCATGCAATACTTCGCACTAACTTTAAAACAATTGATGGAAATGCTGTCCAGATAATTACACCTTGTTTAACAATAGCTGTTCCAGTAATTGACTTACAAACATTGCCAGCAGAAGAACAGTTTGTCGAGGTAGAACGTTTGGCAATTGAGGAGCAACTACAACCTTTTGACCTGACAAAAGATTGTTTGTTGCGAGTGACATTACTACATTTGGCATCAGAGTCTTATGTATTGCTAGTAACGATGCACCATATTGTTTCTGATGGCTGGTCGATGGGGGTATTTATTCAAGAGTTTTCCAGTTTATACGCAGCTTTTTATCAAAATCAACCTTCTCCACTACCAGAATTAGCCATCCAATATGCTGATTTTGCTCATTGGCAAAGGCAATGGTTGCAAGGTGAGGTATTAGAAAATCAACTCAACTACTGGCGGCAGGAGTTAGCTGGTATCCCACCAATATTAGAATTACCTACAGACCGTCCGCGTCCTCCAGTTCAAACCTTTCAAGGTCAAACTTTACATTTTGAACTCAACCAAAATCTCACAAAACAATTAAATATCCTGTGTCAAAAGTCAGGGACAACTATGTTTATGACCCTGATGGCAGCTTTTGTAACTTTACTGTTCCGCTATAGTAACCAGTCAGATATTGTTATCGGTTCCCCGATTGCTAACCGCGATCGCCAGGAAACACACTCACTAATTGGTTTATTTGTCAATACCTTAGTGCTGCGGACTAATTTAGAAGGAAATCCGAGTTTTGCAGAATTGCTGCAAAGGGTGCGACAAGTTGCTTTAGATGCCTATGCTCATCAAGATATGCCTTTAGAGAGATTAGTTGAAGCTTTGCAACCAGAGCGATCGCTTTCTCACACGCCTTTGTTCCAAGTAGCATTTGCCATGCAGAATGCACCGATGGGTAAATTAGAATTACCCAACTTGAGCTTAAATCTCTTAAAAATCGAAAATCGCACAGCGAAATTCGATCTCACCTTATCAATGCAAGAAACCGAGTCAGGACTTTTAGGAGAATGGGAATTCAATAGCGATTTATTTGATGCTACGACTATTAGCCGTATGGCAGGGCATTTTCAGACTTTGCTGGAAAATGTTGTGACTAACCCTCAGCAAAAAATTGCGGAATTATCACTACTCAGTGCTAGGGAGCAGCACCAGTTACTTGTAGAGTGGAACGATACCCAAACTGATTATCCCCAAGGTAAATGCATTCATCAGTTGTTTGAAGGGTGGGTAGAACAAACACCAGATGCAGTGGCGGTAGTCTTTGAGAATCAGCAACTTACTTACCGAGAGTTAAACGATCGCGCCAACCAATTAGCACATCAGTTACAAATCTTGGGTGTAAAACCAGATGTACTGGTGGGTATCTGCGTTGAGCGTTCTGTAGAAATGATAGTTGGGTTATTGGGGATTCTCAAAGCAGGTGGTGCTTATGTACCTTTAGATCCTAATTATCCGAGCGATCGCTTGGCTTTTATGCTCGGTGATGCTCAATTACCAGTGCTATTGACACAACAGCGATTGGTTGAGAAGTTACCACAGCATCAAGCAGTAACAATTTGCCTGGATGCAGACTGGAACGAAATTGCTAAGAATAGTAGCTCTAATCCTGTTGGTGCAGTTACCACTTCCAATTTAGCGTATGTAATTTATACCTCTGGGTCAACGGGTAAACCAAAAGGCGTGATGGTGGCACATACTGGGTTATGTAACTTAGCCAAAGCGCAGATTCAGACTTTTGACGTGCAAATATCGAGCGGGATTCTTCAGTTTGCCTCTTTCAGCTTTGATGCTTCCATTTCGGAAGTCATTATGACTCTGGGCGCAGGAGCTAGACTTTATCTGGGAACAAAAGAATCTTTATTGCCTGGTGCATCATTAATTCAACTATTGCAAAACTACGGTATTACCCACATCACTCTACCACCATCGGCTTTAGCGGTCTTACCTGCTGACGAACTACCAGCGTTGCAAACTATCATTGTAGCAGGAGAAGCTTGTCCTCCCGACTTGGTGGCACGTTGGTCTTGTGGTCGGCGTTTCTTCAATGCCTACGGCCCAACTGAAGCTAGCGTCTGCGCCACGATCGCAGAATGCAGCAGCAACAACACTAACAAACCCCCCATTGGTCGTCCAATTGCCAATACACAAATATATTTGCTTGATGGAGATTTGCAACCTGTACCCATTGGTGTTCCTGGGGAACTGCATATTGGTGGCATTGGATTAGCCAGAGGTTATCTCAACTGTCCTGAGTTGACACAACAAAAATTCATTCCTCACCCCTTTAGCAATGAACCAGGAGCGCGACTTTACAAAACCGGCGATCTCGCCCGCTACTTGAGCGATGGTAACATTGAGTACTTAGGACGTATCGACCATCAAGTTAAATTACGCGGCTTTCGCATTGAATTAGGAGAAATTGAAGCTTTACTCAGCCAACACCCAGGCGTAATTCAAAATACAATTATCGTCCGTGAAGATATCCCTGGTAGGCAGCGTTTAGTTGCTTACACAGTTCCTAATTCAGACCAAGTACCAACAATTAGTGACCTGCGACAATTCCTAAAGGAACGGCTACCTGAGTACATGGTACCATCGGCTTTTGTGATGTTAGATACTCTGCCTTTAACACCAAACGGCAAAGTAGACCGTCGGGCATTACCTGCACCAGAATCCCGTCCTGAGTTAGAAGTCAACTTTGTGGCTCCACGTACCCCACAAGAAGAAAAGTTAGCGGCAATATGGGCGGATGTGTTGAGATTGCAGCAAGTGGGGATTCACGATAACTTTTTTGAAATTGGTGGCGATTCTATCCTCAGCTTGCAAATTATTGCCAGAGCCAACCAAGCCGGAATTCAATTAAATATCAAGCAGTTATTTCAGCATCAGATAATAGCTGAGTTGGCTGCTATGGCAAACACAACACAGAGCATCAAAGCAGAACAAGGTTTAGTTACAGGTTCCTTACCATTAACACCTATTCAGCATTGGTTTTTTGCACAAAATCTACCTCAACCAGCCCATTTTAATCAGTCAGTGTTGTTGGAAGTACCAGCAGACCTGAAACCAGAAATATTAGAACAAGCCTTGCAGCAATTATTATTGCACCACGATGCTTTACGTTTGAGATTTATCCAAGAAGGGGAAAGCTGGTTACAAACTAATGCTGATGCTGATGGTACAGTAACTTTAACTTGTGTAGATTTATCAGCGATCGCCTCACAAGAAAAACAAGCAGCCCTAGAAACTACTGCTAACAGGCTACAGGCTAGCTTAAATCTGTCACAACAGTTAATGCAAGCTGCCCTGTTCAACTTTGGTGCCGAACAACCTGCTAGATTGCTCATAATTGTGCATCACTTAGCTGTGGATGGTGTTTCGTGGCGAATTTTGGTAGAAGACTTATTTAATGCTTATCAACAACTAAATCGGGGAGAAACAATTCAACATCCAGCCAAAACATCTTCCTTCAAGGAATGGTCGCATCACTTAGTTGAATATAGCAACTCAGAAGCACTCGCAGCCGAAATAGACTTTTGGTTGGCTCAGTCATCCGGCTCTACTTCTTTGCCTGTAGACTATAAAGCAGTTAATACTGTTGTTTCATCCGCACAAGTTTCGATATCTCTCGACGAAGAACAAACCCGTGCTTTGCTGCAAGAGGTTCCTGCTGTTTACAACACCCAAATTAACGATGTGTTGTTAACTGCTTTGGTACAAAGTTTTGCTCAATGGACTGGTGAATCTTCCCTACTCGTTGATGTTGAAGGTCACGGACGAGAAGAACTGTTTGCAGACATCGATTTGTCGCGCACTGTCGGGTGGTTTACTTGCCTTTTCCCCATTAAATTAGAATTGGCAGCGTACGCCGATGCTGGTAAAACTTTAAAATCAATTAAAGAACAACTACGCCCTTGCCAAAAACGGGGTATTAACTACGGGATTCTCCGCTATCTCAGCCCCAATTCAGCAATTCGCCATCAACTCGCAACTGTACCCCAAGCACAAGTTAGTTTTAACTACTTGGGACAATTTGACCAAGAATTATCGGAATCTGGCTCGTGGAAATTGACCCAAGAATCTGCTGGTGCAGAGCAAAGCAAATTAGGCGATCGCACTCACTTACTAGAAGTTAACGCCTTAGTAGCATCAGGTAAGCTGCAACTTAATTGGACTTATAGCCAAAACATTCACCAACAAGCCACTATTGAGGCTTTAGCTGCTGGTTTCATCAATACACTAATAGATATTATCAATCACTGTCAGTCTGCTAATGTTGGTGGTTATACACCTTCAGATTTTCCCGAAGCTGAGTTAACTCAGAAATATCTGGACAATTTGATTGCAGAAATGGCAATCCGTGACACAGCCAGCAAAAAGAAAAATATTGAGTCGATTTATCCCCTTTCCCCGATGCAGCAAGGTATTCTCTTTCATAGCCTGTATGACCCAGAGTCTGGAGTGTATTGCGAACAGTTAAGCTGCGCTCTCCACGGATATATTAATACAACAGCGTTTGCCCAAGCTTGGCAACGAGTAGTTGAGCGTCATCCGGCTTTGCGTACCTTCTTTGTCTGGGATAATCTTGACAAGCCACACCAAGTCGTTTGCAAAACTGTAAATCTACCTTTTGCTGCTGATGACTGGCGTTCTCTATCGCCTACCCAGCAACAAGAACAACTTACAGCTTTTCAGGAAGCAGATAGAAACAGGGGTTTTGAACTTAACCATGCTCCCTTGATGCGTTGTAGTCTCATCCAAACAGCAGATGATACTTACGAATTTGTCTGGACTTTCCATCATTTATTGATAGATGGATGGTCTTTACCTATTGTGGTTCAAGAAGCTTTTGCTTTCTATGAAGCTGCGAATCAGGGTAATGATTTATATTTAAAAACCCCCCGTCTCTTCCGAGATTATATAACTTGGTTGCAACAACAAGACCTTTCCCAAGCCAAAGAATTTTGGAAGCGATCGCTTCAAGGTTTTACAGCCCCAACTTTGCTAATTGCAGATAAGTCTGTTGTTCACAATTCCCAGCAAAAGCAAACTTATCACGAACAGCATATTCAATTACCACAAGCATTAACAACTACGCTGGAATCTCTAGCTAGACAACATCAACTGACTCTTAACACTGTAGTACAAGGAATTTGGGCACTGTTACTCAGCCATTACAGCACCCAAGAGGATGTAGTGTTTGGCACAACTGTATCCGGTCGGCCTCCATCTCTTGTAGGTGTAGAAACTATGGTAGGCATGTTTATCAATGCGTTACCAGTACGGGTACAAGTATTAGAAGATTCTCAAATCTTACCTTGGCTGAAAAATTTACACATACAGCAGGTAGAACGGGAGCAATACTCTTATACTCCCTTAGTGGAAATTCAACGGGTAAGTGAAATAGCTAGCGGCACACCAATGTTTGAGACTAACGTCGCATTTTATAATTACCCGGTAGATCCTACTTTGCAAAATTCCAGTAGCGGCTTAAAAATTGACAACATCAGTAATTATGAACGCACAAAATATCCTTTGATGTTAGTAATTATGCCTGGTGAAAATTTATCTGTGGGACTGAGCTATGAAGGCAACCGCTTTACTCACGATACTATTGCTAATATTCTAGACAATTTTGCAACTATTGCCAAAAAAATTACTGAACAGCCTGATGTACAGTTAAAAATATTAGCAGAAATACTTGTCCAAGCAGACAAACAAAAACAACTCATCAAAGACCAAAAACTGGCAGCAACAGCAATTAATAAGTTGAGCAAGTTCAAACGTAAATCAGCTTAATTTTCTGGCGTTGCTAATCAAGTGTGAATTTTACTCACGCAAAGACGAGACAGCGCCGTGGGCGGGCTTCGCGACTTGAGGCGACTGTCGTCGGCTTTGCTGACTTGAAGCGACTGCCGTCGCAGAGGCACAAAGAAGGGTGTAAAAAATCAATTTTGCAAGTATTGTTTGATTTTGAACTTTTATCCTTAATAAAAATGAACAATTTAGAACTAACAACAAACACCATCAAAAAACTACAAATCGGCAAACGCAAAGTAGTTGAAAAATTAGTCAACATAGAACCGCTCAACTCAGCTAATCCTCTACCGTTAATCATTTACCCTGCTGTAGATGGTGTCAATTTAATTAATTGGACGCAGCAAAACCGTGATTTTATTGAAATTAATTTACTTAAAAATGGTGGCATACTTTTCCGAAATTTCCATGTCAATACAGTCGAAGATTTCCAAAGGTTTGTGAAGGTAGCTTCAACCGGAGAACTCTTAGATTACACCTATCGTTCAACGCCACGCACAGAAGTAAGCGATAAAATCTACACTTCAACTGAATATCCCGCAGATGAAGCAATTCCACTACATAACGAAAATGCTTACTCTCCCATTTATCCCATGAAGATATGGTTTTTCTGCGTTAAAGCATCTGAAATTGGCGGAGAAACACCAATCGCTGATAGCCGTAAAATCTTTGAACGCCTCAATCCATCCATCAAAGAACGGTTTATCGAAAAGAAAGTCATGTATGTGCGAAATTATGGAGATTTAGATTTGCCTTGGCAAGAAGTTTTTCAAACCGCAAATAAATCTGAGGTAGAAAGTCATTGCCGCAAGTTGGGTATCTCTTTTGAATGGACAGGTAACAATACCCTCAGAACAAGCCAAGTTTGTCAAGCTGTTGCCAAACATCCTAAAACAGGTGAAATCGTGTGGTTTAACCAAGCTCATTTATTCCATATTTCCAGCTTGAAAGCAGAAGTACGCGAATCATTGTCTGCATTACTCAAAGAAGATGAATTTCCTCGCAATGCCTATTATGGTGATGGTTCTCCGATCGAAGTCTCTATTTTAGATGAAATCCGCGAAATATATCGCCAAGAAGCAGTTATTTATCCTTGGGAGAAAGGAGATGTGTTAATGCTGGACAATATGTTGGCAGCACATGGACGGATGCCATTCGTCGGCAAAAGAAAGATTGTAGTTGCGATGGCAGAACCTTGTTAAAGCAGTTTTATTTTGCTTTTTTTCAACGCAAAGGTACGCGGAGGTTAGCGCAAAGGTACGCAGAGGGTTTTTAATGTTATCCTCCCAAATGCTTATTAGGTAAGTATTTGGGAGTTTTTGTTTAAAATCTGGTAACTTACAGCATAAATTGATTTGGCTATCCCTATTAAAACATTGATGCAGGTGCGACTTCGTTCAATTTACATAACTTGTATCGCCAGTATTAATTAATTGCAAAGGATTTCAATTTTATGCACGTTGAAATGACCAATCTGATTCGCATTTCTCCTCAGCAAAAGCATTTATGGTTGCAACAAAAGGATAATTATCAAGCTTACTGTTCCCAAATTGCGATAAATATCGGAGGTAATCTTAACCCCGATATTCTTAAATTAGCTTTAGCAAATATCAGCGATCGCCACGAAATATTTCGCACTATTTTTCACTCCTTAACAAATATGAATATCCCGTTCCAATCAATTAGCGATCGCAGCACAATTTCACTTGGAGAATACGATTGGAGTAGTTTAACTTCTCAAGTACAAGAAACCAAAATTGATGCGCTTTTTCAAGATAAAAGCCTCCGAACTTTTGATTTTGAACAAGCCGCAAGTTTACATTTTATCTTAAGTAAATTAGCTCCAAACAAGCATCTACTGTTTATCAGTTTGCCTGCTTTATATGCAGATATAACAACACTCAATAATCTTATATGTGAAATCGGTCGTTCTTATACAGCTTGTTTACACAGCGAAGAACTGTCAGATGAAATGATGCAATATGCAGAGGTTTCTGAATGGCTAAATGAATTATTAGAGTCTGAGGAGACAGAGACAGCAAGAAATTATTGGGATCAACAAGATATTTCTTCTGTGTTAAATTTGCAAATTCCCTTTGAAAGTAAAAATGTCAATCAATCATCTGGAGAAATTGTATTTGCACCACAATCGCTCTTTTTGGAGATTAATCGAGATACGGTAGAAAAACTGGCAATATTGCAAGAAAATTATCATACTTCAACTGAAGTAATTTTATTAGCTTGCTGGCAAGTACTAATTTGGCGCTTAAGCGGTCAGTCTAATATTGTGATTGGGACTGCTGGCAATGGACGCGAATATGACGAATTAAAAGAAGTTTTAGGGCTTTTAACTAAATATTTGCCCACTCATTCACACTTAGAGGATGTTTTGAAATTCTCAGAACTTATGGAAAGAGTTTCTGAGTCTTTGCGTTTTGTCAAAAAATGGCAGGAGTATTTTGATTGGGAGCATTTGATTGCTGCAAATGAGAAGTTTGCTTCTCGTGCATTTTTCCCTTTCTGTTTTGATTTTACGAAACAGTCACAGAGCTATGTAAATGCTGATATTTCCTTTTCGGAATCTAAAAAATCCGCCAATGTAGAGAAATATCAAATTAAGCTTTCCAGTGGCTATAGTCAGAATAATCTATCTTTAAATTTTGATTACGATTCTAGTTTATTTTCAGAGGATAGTATCAAAATTATTGCCGGACAATATCTGACATTAATAGAGAGTGTCACTCATAACCCAGAAGCAGCAATCATTGATTTAAATATAATTGGTGAAAGCGATCGCCAAAAATTATTGATTGATTTTAACAATACAAAAACAGAATTTCCACAAGATAAATGCATCCATCAACTATTTGCAGAACAAGTAGAACGCACACCCAAGAACATCGCCATTGAATTTAATAACGAGTATCTCACTTATGCACAATTAAACGCTAAGTCCAACCAGCTAGCGCATCAACTACAAAAGTTGGGAGTAAAACCAGAAGTATTGGTAGGAATTTGTGTAGAACGTTCCTTAGATATGCTGATTGGTATCCTTGGTATCCTCAAAGCAGGTGGTGCATATATACCATTCGATCCCACATATCCCCAAGAACGCCTGGGATTTATGTTAGAAGATGCTCAAATTCCTATACTGTTAACTCAACAAAGACTTGTAGATAAGTTTGTTGAACATAACACCCGTTTAATTTGTCTCGATCGAGATTTGCCAGAAAATGCCACACTCAGCATTGAAAATCCTGTAAGCGAAGTCACGCCAGAAAATCTGGCTTATATAATTTATACCTCTGGTTCTACAGGAAAACCTAAAGGAACCATGATTCCCCACAGAGGTTTAGTTAATTACCTGAGTTGGTGTACAAATGCGTATAAACTTGCCCAAGGTTACGGCGCTCCAGTACAATCTTCCATAGGGTTTGACGCAACGATTACCAGCTTATTCTCACCGTTATTGGTCGGACAAAGGGTAGTACTGTTGCCTGAGAAGGAAGAAATTGAAGCATTGTCAGCACTTTTGCAGTCTGATAAAAACTATAGCTTGGTTAAAATTACTCCAGCTCACCTAGAAATGCTCAATCAGATGTTACCTAACCGCGAAGGTGTAACGAAAACGAGAGCATTAATCATCGGTGGCGAAGCATTATTGGGTAAAAGCTTGAAATTTTGGCGCGATAATGCTCCAAATATCAGAATAATTAACGAATACGGCCCAACCGAAACTGTTGTTGGTTGTTGTGTTTATGAAGTTAGCGAACAAACTTCTTTATCAGGTGCAATTTTAATAGGTCGTCCTATTGCGAATACTCAACTTTACTTGCTTGATGAAAATCAAAAACTTGTACCAATTGGTGTTCCCGGCGAACTATACATTGGTGGTGCAGGAGTAGCTAGGGGTTATCTCAATCGCCCAGAATTAACACAACAGCGATTTATTCCCAATCTTTTTAGCGATGAACCTAATTCTCGCCTATATAAAACAGGGGATTTAGCGCGATATTTACCTGATGGTAATATAGAGTACCTCGGACGCATTGACCATCAAGTTAAAATTCGCGGCTTCCGCATTGAACTAGAAGAAATTGAGTCTTTACTGGCTCAACACCCCTTAGTAAATTCTGTTACGGTTATTGCCAGGGAAGACCAACCTGGAAACAAACGTTTAGTAGGTTATATTGTTCCTCAAGAGCAAGCCCCAACAAGTAGCGAACTGCGCCAATTTTTACAGGAAAAGTTACCCGAATACATGATACCTTCTGCCTTTTTGATGTTAGAGGTAATACCTCTAACCGCTCATGGCAAGGTAGACCGACAAGTTTTACCGCAACCCGATACATCTCGTCTCAGTACACTCAAAACCGAATTTTTAGCACCACAAGATGATTTAGAACAGAAATTAGCTAATATTTGGGAAAATCTACTCAACGTCCATCCTGTGGGAGTAAAGGATAATTTCTTCGATCTGGGCGGTCACTCGCTGTTAGCTGTACGCTTAATGGCTCATCTTAACCAAGAGTTTGGTAAAAACTTGTCTTTAGCGACACTTTTCCAAAATCCTACAATTGAAAAACTGGCTAATATTCTTCGCCTAGAAACAGAAATATTATCTTGGTCTGCCTTGGTAGAAATTCAAAAAGGTAATTCCAAGTATCCTTTTTTCTGTTTACCTGGAGGTGGCGGCAATGTCCTCTATTTACATAATTTGGCTCGTTATTTAGGGGAAAACCAAACATTTTATGGATTGCAAGCACCTGGTTTAAATGGGGAATCAGAACCATTGACTTGTGTTGAGGATATGGCAGCTTATTATATCCAGGCAATAAAAACCGTTCAGCCTGAAGGGCCATATTTTCTTGGAGGTCACTCCTTTGGAGGTATTGTTGCCTATGAAATGGCTCAACAGTTAATCAAATCAGGAAATGAGGTTGCTCTGGTTGCGATTTTAGACGCTCCGGCCCCGGTTGCTAGCGACAAACCCTTATATATTGATGTCGATGATGCAACTAGACTGACCGAAACTGCTCGTCTCATCGAACGCTGGGCAGGCAAAAACCTAGATATATCCTATGAGATGCTCCAGCCGCTAGAACTCGACGAACAATTGGAATATCTCAAAGAGCGATTAATCACCATTGATTTACTGCCTACTGGTACTGATACAAAGCAAGTGCGTGGTTTGGTGCAAGTTTTCGAGGCAAATCTGCAAGCTAGTATCAAATATTTACCACAAGAAGCTTATCCCAATCGCCTGACTCTGTTGCGAGCTAGCGAAGTGAATGCGGAGGATGCTGCACTTTTAACTGATTTACGCGAAGATCCCGCTTGGGGATGGGGAGAGTTTTCCGCTCAAAACATCGATATTCACGTTGTTCCAGGCGACCATATTACGATGATGGCTCAACCTCATATTCTAACTGTTGCAGAACAGCTGGGAATCTGCATTGAGCAAGCAAATGTAGGTAAATGAGGAGTATTGAAATGACCCAACATCCAAAAAATACAGGAATGCAAATTTTTACCCTCATCTGGTTTGGACAGATGATTTCTCTCATCGGCTCTCAGTTAACTAACTTTGCCTTGGGTGTATGGGTATACCAGCGAACTGGTTCGGTAACACAGTTCGCCCTCATTTCACTATTTACCAGCTTGCCCATGATTCTGATTTCCCCTATAGCAGGAACGCTGGTAGACCGATTTCCCCGCCGTTGGATGATGGTATTTAGTGACTTAGGATCGGGCATCGCTACAGGGGTAATTGCGATTTTGTTAGCCGCAGGTGATTTAGCTATTTGGCACATATACGTGGGCGCTGCCATTAGTTCCTGCTTCAGCGCCTTTCAATGGCCAGCTTATACAGCTGCTACCACTCTCCTTGTCCCGCCACAAAAACTGGCACGCGCCAACGGTATGCTGCAAATCGGGGAAGCAGCTGGTCGGTTGGTTGCACCAATGTTAGGAGGTGTACTGCTGCTCTTTCTCGACATTGATGGCATTATCTTTATTGATTTTGCCACCTTTGTTTTTGCTCTGAGTACTCTGTTACTAGTTTCGTTTCCCAAACAGTACATTGATAGACATCGCGCCGAAAAAACTCCTTGGTTTGAGGAAACATCCTACGGCTTAGTATATTTAGTGAAAAGAAGAGGACTGTTTGCACTGCTACTTTTCTTTGCCGTTAACAATTTTCTTGTCGGAATTGTGCAGATGCTAATTACACCTCTAGTCTTGTCTTTTGCTTCAGCTACAGACTTAGGTACAATTATGACCGCTGGTGGTGTGGGAATGCTGGTCAGTAGCGTTCTCATCAGTACAGGAAAATCGTCGCAGCATTTAATTCTCAGTATATTTACTTTTATGCTGCTAGGTGGAATCTGCATTACCTGTGCAGGATTTTATCAATCTGTTTTAGTCTTAGCACTGATAGCTTTTCTATTTTTCTTTGGTCTACCAATTATTAACAGTTCAGCCCAAGTTATTTTCCAAAAGAAAGTACCCTCCAGTCTCCAAGGTCGAGTTTTTGCAACAATAGGAGCGATCGCTAACGCGTCACAGCCTTTTGCTTACACAGTTGCAGGGCCAATGGCAGATAAAATCTTCGAGCCATTAATGACTCCGAACGGACTTTTAGCAGGAAGTATAGGAAAAATTATTGGTGTCGGTCAAGGGCGTGGTATTGGTTTGATGTTTATTGTCATGGGAATACTAACTGTATTGGTAACAATTATTGCTTATCAGTATAAATCGTTGAGACTGGTAGAAAAGATTGTGCCCGA
This sequence comes from Nostoc sp. LEGE 12454, assembly GCF_056620565.1. Classification (NCBI taxonomy): domain Bacteria; kingdom Bacillati; phylum Cyanobacteriota; class Cyanophyceae; order Nostocales; family Nostocaceae; genus Nostoc; species Nostoc sp. LEGE 12454. The sequence goes on along the minus strand of NZ_JBWQXL010000021.1, from coordinate 28,866 downwards.
TGCTATTAACCCAAGTTGCTAATTGTTCTTCCTTAAGTCATAAAATCCCCTCTAGATGAAAAATACGAGGGGTTTATGCCCAACGGAATAATGCCATCCATACTTAGCACTTAACCCTCTTGCTCCCCCTGCTCACCTTAAGAGATAACTTTCTTCACCGAACCGTATTCGGTGAGGACAGCCATACCACAAGATATTTTGGGATGTTTTTTGATTTTTCAGTGCCTAAGCGAGTGCATAAAATAATTGGCTTACCCCCTATCAAAATACAGAAGCGAGATGATTCGGAATTGAAGAATATTTACGAATTACAAATCTCAACATCTAAAATTGCACGAATATTAAATGAGGTTGACCTCCAATGGACATTTTTCGCAAACCAATAAACTTTGATACAAAATCTAAAAAGTGGAGGCTAGCTTTAATAGTTCCTGTAGGACTAGCGGCTGTTGGTGTACCAACCTATATTTTTTCCACTAGCTCAAATTTTAATTTGCAATCTACGAAGCAGAGTAATATTGCCCCAGTAGTTCCAGTTCAACAACCTGTAAATCCAACAGTCGCAGCTTTGGGACGTATCCAAACAAAGGATAAAATCATTAACTTATCTGGTCCATCAGCTTTGCAAACTGCTAGGTTAGATCGGGTTGTGGTAAAAGAAGGCGATAATGTTCGTCGCGGACAATTAATTGCTGTTCTTGATAATGTCAGTCAACTGCAAACAAGCCTAAATAAAGCACAAATAGGTGTTCGAGTTGCTCAAGCGCAACTGATGCAAGCTAAAGCGGGGACTACAAAACAAGGAGAAATTGCCGCTCAACAAGCACGCATTGCAGATTTAGAAGCGCAGTTTCAAGGAGATATTAACATTCAAAAAGCTAAGATTGCTGGATTGCAAGCGCAGTTGAGAAATGCCCAGACTGAATATACACGCTTTCAATCTTTATACGACCAAGGAGCCATATCTGCGGTCACTAAAGATACTAAAGTTTTAGCAGTAGAAACTTTGCAAGCACAACTCAAAGAAGCTAAAAGTTCTCTCAACCAGACTTTATCGTCGTTTCCCAATCAGATTAGACAAGCTAAAGCTAGCTTGGAAGAGTTAAAAGAAGTTCGTCCTGTAGATGTGCAGGTTGCTCAAAGCGAGTTGGAAAAAGCAAAAGCAGCTGTTCTGGAAGCCAAAGCTAACTTAGATTTAGCTTACGTGAAAACCCCGATGGATGGAAAAATTTTAAAAGTTAATACTTTTCCGGGAGAAACTATTAGTGAAAAAGGAATAGTCGATCTAGCTCAAACTCAAACTATGTATGTAGTTGCAGAAATTTACGAAACTGACATTAACAAAATTAAAGTAGGTCAAAAAGCTTTGATATCAAGTATTGCATTACCTAAAAAATTTTCTGGAACCGTTGAAACTATAGGTGTCCAAATAGGTAAGAGAAATGTTGTCAATAATGACCCAGCCATCAATATAGATTCAAGAGTTGCAGAAGTAAAAGTTCGCTTAAATCGCAATGATGTTGACGAAGCCGCTAAGTTTATTAATCTGCAAGTCAATGTCAAATTAGAAACTGATATCAATAGTTAAGTTAAATTAATAGATAAATACTAGAATATGAACGCTACAACACCAGTTGCTTGGTTACAATTAATTCATCGCAAATCCCGACTAGTAGTAACAATTACTGGCGTTACTTTTGCTGTGATGTTGATGTTTATTCAATTGGGTTTTCGAGACGGTCTTTTTGAAGATGCTGTTGTATTCCATAAAAAAATACAAGCAGATTTAGTAATGCTACATCGCGACACCGAGCGCTTTTTTGATATGAAAGTGTTTCCACGACGCTATTTGTATAACATCTCAGCGGTTGATGGCATCGCATCAGTCAATCCTTTTTATTTTTCCGTTATAAATTTTAAAAATCCTGAAACTTTTGTCAATAGACCAATCGCTATTGCTGGTTTTACACCCGATCAACCTGTTTTTAATTTGCCAGAAGTCAATCAACAGAAAGAACTGATAAAAGCTGCTAACACTATACTATTTGATAGACTTTCTCGACCTGAATTTGGCCCAATCGTTGCAGAATTAGAAAAGCATGGAGAAGTAACAACAGAAGTATCTAATCAACAAATAAAAGTGAAAGGATTATTTTCTCTAGGAGGTGGGGTGATGACAGCTGATGGTGTAATCATCACCAGTGATTTAAACTACTCTGAGATTTTAAACCACCCATTAGAAAAAGTTCAGATGGGAGTTATTCAAGTTAAACCTGGTGTTAACCCTAAAAGTATAATCAAAAAAATCTCAAAAGACTTACCTCAAGACGTGAAATTAATGACTCTAGAAGACTATATAAAACTAGAGAAAGACGTTTTAGCACAATCTACACCTATAGGATTTATTTTTAATATGGGTACTGTGATTGGCTGTGTCTTTGGTGGCATTATTGTTTATCAAATTCTATACACACAAATTTCTGATAGCTTATTTATTTATGCAACATTTAAAGCTATTGGATACGGCAATTCTTACTTGGTAAAGCTGGTTTTACAACAAGCAATTTTAATGTCATTGATTGGATATATCCCTGGATTTGCTGTTTGCATGTATCTCTATAACTTTGTTCAAGAGGCTACTCGTTTACCAATGATTATGACTATTACTAGGGGTGTAATAGTCATGTTGCTCACAATTATTATGTGTTCTCTTGCAGGAATGTTAGCGATGAATAAACTTCGTTCTGCTGACCCAGCCGAACTTTTTGGGTAAAGTCATACCATCATTAATAACCTTAGTATTTTCAGAATATTTACACCACAAATTTATCTATCTTTCAATTTTAAGGTAATCACTATGTCACAAGGTTCTATCATATCTGTTCAGCATCTCAACCACTACTTTGGCAAAGGCTCGTTACGAAAACAGGTTTTATTTGATGTTAGCTTGTCAATTCAATCTGGTGAAATTGTAATTTTGACTGGCCCTTCTGGCTCAGGTAAAACAACTTTATTAAGTCTAATGGCTGGTTTACGGAGTGTGCAAGAAGGTAGCGTGAAAGTTTTGGGAAGGGAAATATATCGAGCTAACAATCAAAAGCTATTACAACTACGCCGTCAAATTGGGTATATTTTCCAAAAACATAATTTAGTACCTTTTCTAACTGCTAGTCAAAATGTACAAATGACTATGGAATTAGCTCGAAATATGTCTCGTAAAGAAATGTGTAACCGAGCAGAAGCAATCTTGGAAATAGTAGGTTTGAATCACCGTATTCATTATTATCCTGAGCAACTTTCAGAAGGACAAAAACAACGTGTGGCGTTTGCACGAGCGCTAGTTACTCAACCTAAATTAATTCTTGCTGACGAACCAACAGCATCGCTAGATAAAAACAGTACTCATACAGTCGTTGAAATTTTAAAAGAATGCGCCAGATATCAAGGTTGTTCCATTCTTTTAATTACTCATGATAATCGCATCCTTGATATGGCTGACCGCATCATTCACATGGAAGATGGCCAATTAAAAAATGATGTATGCGCTGCTTAATAAGTAGAAGTTGTACTTACACCAAAGTTACCTTATTTCCCTCAATCTAAACTAACATTCACTTTGATTATAGGAGATATCTCATGATAACTACAGCAAAAAGTTCTATCACAAGAATTTGTAATCCTAGCAAGCAAGAATTCTTAAATCTGTGGAAATAAGGGCAAGCATTTATTATTAATGGTGTAGCTAACCAATGAAATGCTTATAAAAATTGGTTAAATAGCTATCTAACAAATGTTTCTGGAGATAATCTTGTTCCTGTCGAAACTTATAATCCAACATTCTTTCAAAATTATAACTTTGCTTTTGGCAATTATTATAATCATCCCAAGCAAATGATGTTTAAAGACTATATTAATATAGTTAATGGTAATCAAAAAGTAAAGCTAAATTATCTATGACAATGTAGCTGCTTGGGATGGCCATACTAGCAGTAAATTGTTGATGCATATGTTCCCTAGCGTTAGTTTTCTCCTGGAGGAGGAAAATTTTATTTATTCGCTAACTGTCTGTTTTTTGCATAATTCTTGAGGATGCAACACTATTAAATAAAGAAATAATGTTTGTTCCAAAATTAATAAGGTATTAGAAATGATTACAGAAATTGAGTCAGGAACTTTAATAAATAACCGTTATCAGATTCAGAAATTGCTTGGTAAGGGAGGATTTGGACGAACTTACCTAGCATTAGACAATCAGCGATTTGATGAACCTTGTGTTTTGAAAGAGTTTGTACCAACAGCGTCAAAAGCAGAAAACCTACGGAAATCCCAGGATTTATTCGAGCGTGAAGCAAAAGTTTTATACCAGATTCAGCATCCTCAAGTCCCCAAATTTTTAGCTTGGTTTATAGATAACCAACGAATCTTTATCGTTCAGGAATATATTAACGGCAAAACTTATTCTGAAATTTTCTCAGAACGCCTGGTGCAGACAGGTCAGCCTTTTTCTGAAATAGAAGTGAGAACATGGCTGACAGATGTATTGCCAGTTTTAGACTATCTCCACGAACGTAAAATAATTCACAGAGATATTTCACTAGAGAATATCATGCTACCTCATAATCAATCTAAACCTGTGTTGATTGATTTTGGGACAGTTAAAGAAAATTACACGCCGATTCTGTCTGCTGATTCTCTAAACTTTTATAACTCAATTCGTATTTCAGTAGTTGGAAAGTTTGGCTATTCTCCACCTGAGCAGTTACGTTTAGGATATTCCTATCCTTCCAGTGATATTTATGCACTTGGTGTTTGTACAGTGATTCTTTTAACTGGAAAAATGCCACATGCTCTCTTAGATGAATCACTAAATTGGCAATGGCGTTCTCAAGTCAATATAAGCGATGATTTTGCCAAAATTATCGAAAAAATGTTAGTACAAGAACCAAATGCCCGCTTTCAATCAGCTAAAGAAATTCTCCTTGTCTTGAATAATCTAGACAGTAGTTCATCTGTTTTACCTCGTTTTGACTTCAAAATCACATCTCCAATAAAGGCTATTAAGATTCGTAGAGAAAAAAAAGAAACTAATAAGGCATTAGAAGAATTATTAGTTTTACAAAATTTAGAACGAAACCTAAGAAAATCTAATAATATAAATGAAAATATTAGTCTGCAAAAACCTATTTATCTCAACTTAGATTTATCAGAGTATACAAAACAAAAATTGAGTGTAAATTCTGAGTCTTCTACTCATGCCTTGATTAAAAATTCGGCGATATTCACAAAAATTCATAATTTTTTAACGAAAATAACTACTAAAGAAGTAGCAGAAAATAATGACTGTAATAACAAAATTTATATTCAAATTAACATACATAAATTTATAGAGAATTATTCGGTAACTAGTAATTTACAGCTTTTTGAACTTATCAAGAAAGAATATACTAATTTTGTTGGGCCAATTGCACAGCTAATTATTAATAACGTACTAGTAAGTTTTTCAGATTGTTCTACCAAACAAATTATTGAAATATTAGCAGCAGAAATTCCTGAAAAATTAATGGCAGAACAGTTTCAAAAGCACATGTATAAGATAATTGAATCAAAATTGTATATTTTACAAACTACTGAATAAGTAGCTGTCATCAACTGTATGTCATAATAACTTTTGTAGGCGATCGCAGCTCTCAAAGGCGCTTTAAATCTACGGTTTTTCGCCACAGCAATATTTATAAGTTAACTATATCGCTTATAAATCGTTTATAAATTACTTAATATTTTCTTTTCTACTCTTTTCCTTCAAAGACGCTATATGAAAGGAGATGGCGGAGACGTTCGACAAATTATTTAGAGCTTTATATATTTCTTAATGTTTGCTATTTACGACTATCTTTTCTAAAAATTGCTTTTCAATTGCATAATTTTATAGATTAGATCCGTAATATACATTATAAGCAACTCTCCTAAAATTTTGAATGAATTCACTCATCTTAGTTATACATTAAAGTAGAAAAATGAACTTTTTAGTATTGGTTAACGAGCAGCAAAAAGAAGTACAAAATTTTGTTGATGAAAGTAACCTCAACCTAAATAAACATTTTGTCAGAAACATAATTAGTATTCGAGGTGCTAATTATTCCACTCAAGCTATTGAAAAAATCGTAAATCAAAGCCATCCTTCCTTAAGAAAAAATGCAGGAGTGGCATTTCCCGTCGAAGTTAATTATCAAGAACGGTTAGTAGTTATTCAGGAAGTAAAGAGAACCTATTCACATATTCTTAACGTGGATGAAGTAATTCAAGCTATCCGTTCTGCTGTGTTGGAAGAACATGGATTGCAAATATATGCTGTAGTACTTCTAAAGGCAATAAGTCTCCCAAAAGACTCTGATGGAAAGATTGACCGTCAAACTTGTCAGAAAATTTTTCTGAATGCAAGTTTGGATGCAATACATACTTGGACAGTAAACCCCCAACAAGATTTGCAGCAACTACAGGCAGATGTAGATGCTTTGTTAGAAAACATACAAATGTCTATTCAACAGGCACAGTTCAAAGTCTCTTAACTTCACTATTAATTACAAACTCCGTCCATTGCTGGATTTATTATAAGGAAAAAGCAAATGATTACTAGCCTCAACAATTTTGCCAATAAAAATAATGTTAACTTTTCTACTTTAATAGACCTTTTAACCTATAGAGCGCATAATCAACCTGAGCAAACAGCTTATACTTTTCTTGTTGATGGAGAAACAGAAAGTGTTAACTTAACTTATCAAGAATTAGATCGAAAAGCACGCGCGATCGCTACTCAACTTCTGCAACAAGGAGTACCAGGTTCGCGAGCTTTGTTACTGTATCCACCTGGACTAGAATTTATCGCCGCCTTTTTTGGTTGTTTATATGCTGGTTTTGTCGCAGTTCCAGCTTATCCACCCCGACGCAATCAAAAAATGTCTAGGCTACAGGCGATTGTATCTGATGCTGAAGCGGTAGTAGCATTGACTACAGAATCTATATTGACAAGCATCTCGCCTCAATTAGCTGAAAATATTACATTGGCGATGATACCCTGGATCGCAACTGATAGTATTAACATCGGTATAGTTGGAAATTGGCAGCATCCAAATGTCAATAGTGATACTTTGGCTTTTCTGCAATACACTTCGGGTTCTACTGGCACACCGAAAGGAGTAATGATTACCCACGGTAATTTATTGCATAATTCTCAACTAATCTATAACTTTTATCAACACACACCCCAAAGCCAAGGTGTAATTTGGCTGCCACCTTACCACGATATGGGATTAATTGGTGGGGTTTTGCAACCGATATATGGTGGTTTTCCAGTAACGCTGATGGCACCGGTTGCTTTTCTGCAAAAGCCTTTCCGTTGGTTGCAGGCGATTTCTAATTACAAAGCAACTACGAGTGGAGGCCCAGATTTTGCTTATGACCTCGCCTGTCGCCAAATTACCCCCGAACAACTAGCAAGTCTTGATTTGAGTAGTTGGAAAGTTGCGTTTACAGGTGCTGAACCGATACGCGCCCAAACACTGGAACGTTTTGCCGAGACTTTTGCTCCTTGCGGTTTCCGGCACTCAGCTTTCTATCCTTGTTATGGGATGGCGGAAACGACTTTAATTGTATCTGGCGGTTTAACATCTGAAGTTCCAATTGTTCGTCATATTCAAACCACAGCTTTGTCACAAAACCAAGTCATAGATACTACTGCTGAAGCTGGCGGCAAAGCGATTGTTGGTTGCGGTAAAAGTAGCCCAGACCAAAAAGTATTGGTTGTAAATCCCGAATCATTTATGCCTTGTGCAGATGGACAGGTGGGAGAAGTTTGGGTATCAGGGCCTAGCGTTGCTCAAGGTTACTGGAATAATCCCGAACAAACAAAAAATACTTTTCATGCGTACCTTGCAGACAATACAACTGGCCCTTTTTTGCGAACTGGAGATTTAGGCTGTTTACAGGATGGTGAGTTGTTTATCACTGGTCGTCTCAAAGATTTAATTATTATCATGGGTCGCAACCATTATCCCCAAGATATTGAATTCACAATTGAAAATTGTCATCCAGCATTACGTCCTGCTAGTGGTGCAGCCTTTGCAGTTGAAATCAATAACTCAGAAAAGTTGGTCATAGTCCAAGAAGTTGAACGCTCTCATCTCCGCAAACTCAATGCTGATGAAGTCATAACAGAAATTCGTAAAGCCGTAGCCGAACACCATGACTTGCCAACTCATGCCATTGTCTTAATTAAAACCAACAGTTTACCCAAAACTTCTTCCGGCAAAGTGCGACGCAGTACCTGCCGAGCTGAGTTAGAAGCTGGTACTCTTGATATGGTTGCCCAGTGGAGTGCTGATGCTCCCAACAAGACGCAAGAAGCAATTGCACCACAATTAGAACAAACAGTAAACACCGAAACGATCGCAGCTTGGTTAGTCGCAAAAGTTACTGAACAATTGCAATCTCCCCAGGAAATTAATATTGACGAACCGCTTGCACAATATGGTCTGGGTTCCTTGGCAGCCGTGAGAATTTCTGGAGAATTACAAGAATGGTTAGGACGGGAACTTTCACCGACGCTGTTATATGATTACCCTTCTATCGCTGTGCTGGCACAATATTTAGGTGATGGAGTGCCACAACCGAAGATAATAGCGCAACCGCAAACAGAAAATAATGCGATCGCGATCGTTGGTATTGGTTGCCGTTACCCTGGTGCTAATAACCCAGAAGCCTTTTGGCAATTACTCCGTAATGGTGTTGATGCCATTAGTGAAGTACCTAAACAGCGATGGAATATCGATACTTTCTACGATCCAAACCGCGCTACACCAGGCAAAATGAATACTCGCTGGGGTGGCTTTTTAGAGCAAGTAGACCAATTTGACACGCAATTTTTTGGCATCTCCCCACGCGAAGCAGAATCTCTCGACCCGCAACAGAGATTATTACTAGAAGTTAGCTGGGAAGCGCTGGAAAATGCAGCTTATCCACCAGATAAGTTAGCAGGAAGCAATACTGGTGTCTTTGTCGGGATTAGTAATTTTGATTACTCTCAATTGCAATCCAAACGAATTACTGGATTAGATGCTTACACGGGTACAGGTAACGCTTTTAGCATCGCCGCTAACCGTATTTCCTATTTGTTAGATTTGCGCGGGCCGAGTTTGGCAGTAGATACAGCTTGTTCTTCATCTTTAGTTGCGGTTCACCAAGCTTGCCAAAGTCTGCGTCAGGGAGAATGCGAACTGGCCTTAGCTGCTGGTGTAAACTTAATTCTCACTCCACAATTGACGATTACATTTTCCCAAGCCGGAATGATGGCTAGCGATGGACGTTGTAAAACTTTTGATGCTAATGCTGATGGTTATGTCCGGGGAGAAGGTTGTGGTGTAGTAATTCTCAAGCGTCTTAGCGATGCTCGTCGGGATGGTGATAATATCCTGGCAGTGATTAAAGGTTCGGCAATTAATCAAGACGGACGCAGCAACGGACTGACAGCACCCAATGGCCCAGCCCAACAAGCAGTGATTCGGCAAGCGATGCAAAATGCAGGTGTGTCACCTGATGAAATCGGCTACATTGAAGCCCACGGTACTGGAACCTTTTTAGGCGATCCTATCGAAATCAATTCCTTAAAAGCTGTACTGACGCCAGGGCGATCGCCGGAAAATCCCTGTGTGATTGGTTCGGTCAAAACCAACATTGGACATTTAGAAGCAGCAGCGGGAATCGCTGGTTTAATTAAAACTGTACTATCGTTAGATCGCGAGGAAATTCCACCCCATCTGCACCTCAAACAAGTTAACCCCCACATTTCTTTGGCTGGAACGTTATCCATCCCCACTGCATGTGTACCTTGGCATCGAGGACATAAACGGCGCTTGGCTGGTATCTCTTCCTTTGGTTTTGGTGGTACTAATGCACATGTAATTTTAGAAGAAGCACCTCTTCAAAAACAAACAGGCCGCGATGAACGGCAGATGCATCTTTTTACACTCTCTGCTAAAAGTGAAAATGCTTTGCGCGATTTAGCACGAGATTATGAAAATTATCTTGGTAATAACCCTGATGCATCATTAGCAGATATTTGTTTTACGGCTAATACCGGACGTTCCCATTTCAAACATCGCCTAGTTGCGATCGCTCAATCTAACATCGAATTACAAACGGGACTTGGTGCTTACACGGTTGGTAAAAAAACATCTCAGTTAGAAAGCGGTAAAATTAGCGGCAAAAAGCATCCCAAAATCGCCTTTTTATTCACAGGTCAGGGTTCCCAATATCTAAATATGGGTCGCCAACTTTACGAAACTCAACCGACCTTCCGCGCTTGCATCGACCAATGCGATGAAATTTTGCGGTTACATTTAGATAAACCTCTGGTGTCGGTTTTGTATTCTGATGAAAGTAGCTGCATCGATGAAACTGCCTATACCCAACCAGCTATATTTGCTGTAGAGTACGCTTTGGCGCAATTATGGAAGTCTTGGGGTGTGGAACCAACAGCGGTAATTGGTCACAGTTTCGGTGAATATGTGGCTGCTTGCATTGCTGGAGTATTTAGTTTGGAAGTAGGACTGAAGCTAATTACTGAACGATCGCGCTTGATGCAAGAAATCAAGTCAATGGGTGCGATGGCTGTGGTATTTGCCAATGAAGCGCAAGTGCAAGCTGTAATTGAATCTTACAGATCGGAACTTACGATATCTGCGGTTAATGCTCCTAATAATATTACCATCTCTGGTACGATCGCCAAAATTGAAGCCGCGATCGCCCAATTCACAGCCCAAGGAATTGAGACTCGACGCTTGAATGTATCTCATGCTTTCCATTCTCCTTTAATGGATGAAATGCTTGATGCTTTTGAACAAGTAACAAGCCAAGTCAAATTTCAAGCACCACTGATTCCTTTAGTTTCCAATGTCACCGGGAATTTTCTACCAGCAGGACAAGTACCTGATGCCAAATACTGGCGATGCCATACGCGCCAAGCTGTAAGATTTATGGCAGGGTTGAATACTTTATTAGCAGAAGGTTACGAATTATTCATAGAAATTGGTGCTAAACCAATTCTTTCTAGTCTGGGTAAACGTTGTCAGCAAAACGAAGATTCGGTTTGGTTGCCTTCTTTGACTGCAAAGCGAGATAATTGCCAAACATTATTGGAAAGTGTATCAGTATTGTATCTGCGAGGAGTAGATATTGACTGGACGGGATTTGAAAGCGATTATTCGCATCAGGTACTTCCAGTTCCTACTTATGCGTTTCAAAGAAAACGTTACTGGGTTCAATCGCAAAATTCGGTTGACAGTACAGAAGTAAATCTCAATAGCAATGGTTCTAAACCTGTTGCTTCAGTTAATGGTGATGGTAGAAGAACACCATCTCAAGCATTGGTAGAAAAAATGCTCAAACAACAACTACAGATTATGTCTCAGCAATTAGAAGTTTTGCGTAGTCATAATTTGTCCACAGACAAATTTTTGCCATTCCAGAATGGAATACGGTCAAGATAAGTCCCCTGTAGAGACGCGACGCCAGTCGCCTCAACGGAGGGAACCTCCGCACGGGAGGCGGAGGGTTTCCAACGCCTGTGCGGTCTTGGGGTCTTCCCACAGACCGCACTGGCTCCTTCGCAAACAACTGCGTTAGCAACGCAGGAGAGTCACCCAAAGGGCGCTGGCTCATTAATCGCGTCTCCTAAAACTAAACCGTATTGATTTATAACCAAATTTAGCGAAAAAAAGAACGGTAAGTTAGTGATTGCATAAATTAATTGACTTACCCCTATAAAAACATAGGCGATATATGGGACTTATTTTATTTTTGCGAAGTTAGGTACACATTTATTCCTTCTTCCTTTTATATATAGCCCCTGGAAAACTAATCAGATTAAATTCCAATTAAGCAATTGATGAAAAATCATGAACACATATACTTTTAACACTGATAATTCTTATTTTCAAGTTACCAGTCAACCCAATAAATGCCAAAAATTATTAACAGAACTACGTACAATTATTGCAAATTTACTCAAATCCGATCCAGAAGATATTGATGTTCATGCTCCTTTTTTAGAAATGGGTGCTGATTCGATAGTGCTAATTGATGCCATTCGTCAAATTGAAAATACTTTTGGAATTAAAATTGCGATTCGTCAGTTATTTGAAGAACTAACAAACCTCAATACATTAGCAAACTATATTGATGAGAGTATACAACAAGAACCTATCAAATCTCAAATTCAAGAACAACCCGAAATATCGCCCTCTCAAGCGTCAGAAACGACATCTGAAACATTAGTAGAAATCGTTCTTCGGCAGCAGTTTGAATTGATGTCTCAACAGTTGGAAATCTTGCGTAATTCAAGCTTATCAATAAATTTAAATTCTTCCCCTAGCCCACATAAAGAAGCGAAATTTGCCCATAACCCAGTAGAATTACAGAAATCAACCGCAAAACAAGATTTACCCTCTTCTTTCTGGCGAGTTGAACAATCGGCAGCCAAAACCCTCACCCCACAACAACAACAATATTTAGATTCTCTGATCGCCCGTTATACCAAACGTACAGCAAAATCCAAACAGCGATCGCAAACCTATCGCCCTGTCCTCGCCGACAGAAGGGCTTCTGTAGGATTTCGTCCCGAAACTAAAGAAATCCTCTATCCTATTGTTGGCGATCGTTCTCAAGGTTCAAAAATTTGGGATATTGATGGCAATGAGTATATAGATATTTCTATGGGTTTTGGCGTACATCTTTTTGGTCATGATGTTCCCTTTATTACAGAAGCTCTAGAAAATCAACTCAAGCAAGGCACGCAAATCGGCCCCCAATCTAAACTTGCTGGTGAGGTAGCAACTTTAATCTGTGAAATGACAGGAATGGAACGAGTCACTTTCTGTAATTCAGGTACAGAAGCAACGATGACAGCGATGCGTATAGCCCGTGCAGCTACAGGTCGTGCCAAAATTGCTATTTTTAAAGGCGCTTATCACGGTCATTTTGATGGCACCTTAGCCATACCACAAACATCTGAGGATGGAAAATTACCAGCACACCCAATGGTTCCAGGGGTGCTGCAAAATATGGTTGATGATGTTTTGCTTCTGACTTATGGGGCTTCTGAATCGCTTGATATTATCAAAGCCAATGCTCATGAATTAGCAGCAGTTTTAGTTGAGCCGATACAAAGCCGCAAACCCGATTTACAACCTAAAGAATTTCTGCAACAGTTGCGAGAGGTAACACAACAACTAGATATCACCTTGATTTTCGATGAAGTAATCACAGGTTTCCGTGTTCATCCCCGTGGAGCGCAAGCATGGTCTGGTGTTGATGCAGATATTGTCACCTATGGCAAGTTAATTGGTGGGGGAATGCCAATCGGGGTAATAGCTGGAAAAGCAGCTTATATGGACAAAATTGACGGTGGTATGTGGAACTATGGAGATGAATCTTATCCAGAAGTAGAAACGACATTTTTTGCTGGTACTTTCTCCAAACATCCTTTGACGATGGCAGCAACACGAGCCACACTCCTACACCTCAAAGCTGAAGGAGCTACCCTCCAAGAGCGATTGAATCAACGCACATCACAGTTAGCCGCAACACTCAATACTTACTTTGAACAAGAAAATATCCCTGTCCAGATAGTGCATTTTAGCTCGCTTTTTCGCTTTACTTTATCGGGAAATTCTAGCTATCTATATCAGCCTTTAGAAATGGATTTGCTGTATTACTCTTTAATTGCAAAAGGCGTTTATATTTGGGAAGGACGCACCTGTTTTCTATCTACTGCACATACAGATGAAGATATAAATTATGTAATTCAATCAGTCCAAGATAGTGTACAAGAATTGCGCACAGTAGGTTTTTTTCCTAAAAAGGTAAAATTATCGATAGTCCAAAAGCAGACATATAACACATCAGACAAATTGAGAAGTTCTGTAGCTTTGGAAACCCAAATTAAAAATGAATTAGAAGTAAAACCAGCATTCAAAATTCCCCTGAGTGATGCCCAAAAGCAGCTTTGGTTTTTAGCTCAAATTGGTGACAATGGGTCTTTAGCTTACAACATTTCCCTCAATATTCAATTACAGGGTACACTTCATCTAGCAGCCATGCGTCAAGCAGTGCAGCAAGTGATACAACGTAATGAGGCTCTACGTACAACTATCAGCAGTCAAGGCGATTTTCAAGAAATATTACCATCACTGCAAATAGACGTTCCTGTAATTGACTTTTCAAATGTAGAAGATGGCAACTTTCAACTAGCCCAGTGGTTGCAAAACGAAAGCCGCGAATCTTTTGACCTCACCAACGGGCCTTTATTCCGCGTTCGGATTCTGAAATTAAAAGACCAATTGCATATATTAGTTGTTAGCGCCCATCACATTATTACTGATGGCTGGTCAATCAGCGTTATCTTGCAAGAAATGATTGCATTGTATTCAGCAACTTGTCAGGGTGATGTTTACCAGCTAGAACCACCGATGCAATATAGTTCATATCTCGACTGGCATCGTCAATACTGTGAAACAGACGAGATGAAAGCTCATGAATCTTATTGGTTACAGAAGTTTGCCAGCCCAGTTCCAGTTTTAGACCTGCCCACTGACCGTCCTCGCCCACTAATCAAAACTTATCAAGGTGGCAGACAACAGTTACAGCTTGACAGTAGCTTAAGTGGTGCAATCAAACAATTCAGCAAGCAAAACGGTTGTACCCTATTTATGACGCTGCTGTCTGCATATGCTGTCTTACTCTATCGCTTAACCAACCAAGACGACATTACCATTGGTATTGTTGCTGCTGGACGCTCTCTTGAAGGTAGTGAGCGACTAGTTGGTTATTGCAGCCATATGCTACCGATACGCGGTCAAATTGTGGGCGATGCGACATTCGTCGAACATCTCAAAACTTGCAAAAGTTTGTTGTTGGATGCCTATGAGCATCAAGATTATCCTTTCGCTAAATTAATTGACAAACTGGGAGTAAAGGCTAGTAGCAGCATGTCTCCTTTAGTGAACGCCACCTTTAACCTGGAGCGCCCCGTAGACATTCCCCAAATGTATAATTTGTCAAGTAGCTTGTTACCTCAATCTATAAGTTTTGCTGACTACGATCTAGGCTTGAATGTGACTGAGATTGAAAACGAGTTACTGTTGGAATGTGATTATAATGCAGACTTGTTTGATGCTGCCACTATTGACCGCATACTTGGACATTACCAAACGTTATTGATGGCGATTATTGCCAGCCCCCAAACATCGCTCTCGCAATTATCCTTATTAACAGCAACCGAACGCCATCAAATACTGGTTGAGTGGAATAACACTCAAACCGACTATCCCCAATATAAGTGTATTCATCAAATATTTGAACAACAAGCACAATTAACTCCGAATGCTGTAGCAGTAGAATTTGCTGAAGAAAAACTGACCTACCGAGAGCTAAATCAGCGTGCTAACCAATTAGCGCATTTTCTACAAAGTTTAGGTGTAAAACCAGAAGTCCTCGTGGGCATTTGCGTTGAACATTCTGTAGAAATGTTAGTAGCGATGCTGGGTGTTCTCAAAGCTGGTGGTGCTTACGTACCCCTAGACCCGGCTTATCCTCAAGAACGCTTGGCTCATCTGCTAGGTGATTCTCAAGCCTCAGTGCTACTGACAAGTGCTGAATTAAAGAGTCAACTGCCTCCACACTCTGCAAAACTAGTAGCATTGGATACGGATCGGCAAGTGATTTCTCGTCAATCAATCACGAATCCTGTTAGTGTTGTTGAGCCGACAAATTTAGCCTATGTGATTTATACTTCGGGTTCTACTGGCAAATCGAAAGGGGTACTAATTCCGCACCAAGCCTTAGTAAACCATAACTACGCCATAGCTAAAAATTATGAACTCAAAGCGAGCGATCGCGTCCTACAATTTGCAAGCTTTAGCTTTGATGTAGCTGCCGAGGAAATATTTCCTACTTGGTTGAGTGGAGCAACTTTGGTACTACGACCAAAGAAAATGTTTGCAATCGCAGATTTTGTGCAATTTGTCAAAAAACAAAAATTGACTGTCCTAAACCTGCCAGTAGTATACTGGCAAGAGTGGGTTTCCCAAATGCCCCATATCAGCTGGGCAGAGAACGTACGTTTATTGGTTCTTGGTAGCGAAAGAGTCCCATTAGAGCGGTTTATTACTTGGCAACAGCAAGTAGGTAGCAACGTTAGTTGGCGAAACGCTTACGGCCCTACCGAAGCTACAATTACAGCTACAGTCTATGATTCCCAAGTGAGTTTAGAACATCAAACAGCTTCTTCACTGTTTATTGGTCATCCCATAGCTAATACTCAAATTTATATTCTCGACCATCATTTGCAACCAGTGCCTATCGGTGTTGCAGGTGAATTGCATATTGGTGGTAATGGTTTGGCACGAGGTTATCTTAACCGTCCAGAATTAACAGTCGAAAAGTTTATTTTCAACTCCTTTAGTGATGAACCGACAGCCCGCTTGTACAAAACAGGAGATTTAGCCCGCTACAGAAGCGATGGTACTATTGAATTTATCGGTCGAATTGATAACCAAGTGAAGATTCGCGGTTTCCGTATTGAATTAGGAGAAATCGAAGCAGCGCTGAGTCAACATCCACAAGTCAGAGAGTGTGTAGTTATAGCCAGCGATGACCAACTAGATAATCAGCGATTGCAAGCATACATTGTTTTTCATCAAGAGCAAAATGTAGATAGTAGCAAACTGCATCGCTTCCTCAAGCAAAAATTGCCTGAGTACATGTTACCCTCTACTTTCTTCCAAGTAGAAACCATACCCCTTACCCCTAACGGTAAAATCGATCGTCTTGCTCTAAATAGCTTGGGTGTGTTAATCAACAATATTGAGGTGAATATGGTTTCACCCCGCAACCCTATCGAGGAGTTACTAGCTTCTATCTGGGCAGAAGTTTTAAACTTAAAACAAGTCGGTATCCACGATAATTTCTTTGAATTGGGAGGCAATTCGCTCTTAGCTATGCAACTTGTAAATCAGGTCAACGAAGCCTTCTTGATAGAGTTACCGTTGCGTAGTTTATTTGAATGCTCGACAATCGCTGAAATAAGCGAATTGGTACAGACTCACAAACTTGAACAAGTAGAAAGTGATTCTCTAGAACAAATTTTAGCTGAAGTTAATGAGTTAATGGATACAGAAATCGAACAAATGCTTGCCAACTTTTAGTAGGCTAAGGAATAAGGATTAAATAAGATCCAATAATTATGGATTTTATTTAATCCTCATTTATTAGTGGTATCATCACCACTTCTTCTAGGGAGCATCCACTTTTGGCAGAAACACTCAAATGTCTCTCTCCTAAGAAAACAGAATGGTTTCTTCCATCTATAGTGGGCGATCGCTCATGAACAGCTTCTATCACTTTCCGGGTATTCTGAATATCTGAAGTTTGGGAAAAACAAGCGACAATGCTCTGCCGAAGATCCTTGCGATCGCTAAAACATAGCTTTCAGTAAAATGTATAAAATGTTCAGGCACTGCTGGGATTAAGGAAAGAATTAAAAATAGAGTTACAAAAATTATTCCAACTGCCAGCTATCCATTGACATCGCAGATGTAACATAATCTCTGCATTATCTCGGAGCCAAAACTTACTGTAGGCATCGCAGAACTTGTTGGTGTACTGAGTGTATCTTAAATTGCCAAGGATGTGATAGCATACTTTCAACAATTTTAGATAGCATAACCTTTTCATGAATCAAGTTCGACTCCCCAAACTTAGCATCGCCGTGATTGGTTTGGTAGTTGCAAGCGTATTTCATGCTACTCCGGTGCTGGGAGCTATTCTAACTAAACAAGAATTTTCAGGTGATTTTACCTTAGTCGATGCTACTACCCCATTCCTTACGAACTTTTTGCCATTCAAGAGCGAATATTCGGGATTCGTGGTTTACTCAGAGAATGGGACTTTGAGAGATTGGGAGCTATCCGTCAACAATCTAAACCTGAATTTGAATCCAGGATCTACTAATGGCGGTGACTTAACCCCAGATGTTGATTTTGAGCTTGATTCTAGGTCGAATTGGAATTTAGTAGTTGATTTTGGCATTGCTTTTGATGCTCCTAGATATACCCTAGAAAGAACTTCAAGCTCTGAAATTACCTTGACGGGTGAAGTGGGACGGGCAGGAACATACATCTATCAAGATTCTGCTGCCAATATTACCCTGAGTTCTTCATCTACATCAGTACCTGAATCCACTTCCCTACTAGGTCTATTGTTTGGAGTTGGTGCAATTGCTGTCTCTAAAAAAGCTAGTGAGACTAAATCTCAAGGATGAATACTCAACTCTTTAGCAAAGCTTTATCGATCTACACAGCTTTGAGCCAATCACAGACCACAGACCTACGCCCGCTATTCATTGCTCTATAGCCGAATGGCACGCTTGATAACGTGAAATCTAGCCAGGGCAGGGTGTAGGGGGTAGGGTGTCGGGTGTAGGGAACAAATCAAGAAAATGAACAACAAGTGC
This sequence comes from Nostoc sp. LEGE 12454, assembly GCF_056620565.1. Lineage (NCBI taxonomy): Bacteria > Bacillati > Cyanobacteriota > Cyanophyceae > Nostocales > Nostocaceae > Nostoc > Nostoc sp. LEGE 12454. The sequence goes on along the minus strand of NZ_JBWQXL010000021.1, from coordinate 10,304 downwards.
GAACATTAATAAACTTTTTCGTCACTACACCCGACACCCGACACCCAAAAGTCTTATGAATACTGGATTTGCTGATATCTTAGTGCCATTCCTCTATAGCCATCCTGAGAATGGGTTTAATTAAAATTAAACTGCAAAACATTCTTCAAATTTTTTGCGGTCTCCCCTAACCGAACCGTATTGAATCAGCTCTAATGGCTGGCTGTATGGCTACTGCGATCGCGTGAAAAATCATGCAACAGTGCCATCAATGCCGGAACCACAGTCGGGGTCAGGATTGTGGAAAACGCTAAACCTCCGGTTAAGGCAATTCCTAGACCTTGATACAGTTCAGATCCCTGTCCTGGAAAGATTGCTAAGGGAATCATACCCAGGACGCTCGTACCTGCTGACATAAAAATGGGACGGAGGCGATCGCGTGTCGCATTGTAGAGCGATTCATCGTATTTTTGCCCTTCCTCCTGAAGTTGTAGCACTCGCTCCACAATCAAGATGGCGTTATTCACCACTACTCCAGTCAAAATCAAAAACCCCAATCCGGTAATCATATCTAAAGGCACAATCACGCCAGGAATCCAGTTGGCAACAACCAGACTTAGCAATGCTCCTGTCAATCCCATTGGTACTGTTGCCATAATCACCAGTGGATAGAGGAATGAACGGTACAGGGCAACTAGTAGCAAATAGGTGATAATCACCGAAAATACAAAAGCAGAGGCGAGTTGTCCGACGGTTTCTGAAAGGCGATCCGCAGATCCAGCCAGTTCCAGGCGGAATGCCGACGGCAATTTGGTTCGTAATGGTGCCAGAATTTGATTTTCAGTTTGATTGACAAGTTTTCCTAATGGTGCATCTGGAGTCAAGCTCACCGTTAGAGTAGTAGAGCGTTCTAAATCCACATGATTAATCACACCGGGCCCGGTTGTTTCGCGGACAGTTGCTACATCTGCAAGCTGAACTTGTCCCCCTTGAAAGCTAGTCATTGATTGCTGACTATTCCCTGCTGGCTGCGCTTGAGGAATTTGAGAACTGTACAGCGACAACTGACGCAGCTGTTCGGGTGTTTTGACAAAGATATTTTGCAACTGTACAGTAACATCCAGTTCTTCTTTACCATCCACAAATTCAGAGGCAAAGCGTCCTCCCAGTGCCGCTTCGACCATCGCGCCAACCTCCGATTCTGACAAACCCACTTCGGCAAGCCGGAGGCGGTTGGGAATGACTTGCAGTTGGGGAGCGCCGTTAATAGAGTTAGAGCGAGCATTCGCAACTCCCGGCAAGGCTGAGATTTGCTGAGTTAACTGTTGCTCTAGCTCCCCAAGTAGTTTCAGGTCTGGCCCAATGATCTGCACCTCAAAGGATTTACCCGGATCATTGAAGATGGGAAACCGGATTGGAAACATGAATTTGTAGCCTGGATAACCAAAGCTTTTACCAGTCAAGCGTTCTACCATCTGGGCTAGCCCGCTACCTGTCGCTGATTCTGGCTTGAGGCTGATGCCAATCCCGCGAAACTGCGGAAAGTTAATAAAAAATGTGTTGGCGATTTCAGATTGCTCTTTCAGGAATCCTCTGGCAGGCGCAGATAGTTTGACTGCCTCTGGGACACTGGTTCCGGGAAACGTCTCGGTCAACCAAAACACAAAATTGAGGTTGCCTTCTGGTAAATAGTCTGCCGGGGGCAGCAAGACAATACTGGAAGCTAGCAAAACAATCGGAATAGACAGCAATGCAAGTCTGCGCTTGAGCCGACGCGGGCCTAGTGCCCAACCAACTGTTGCCAATAAAAAGCTTTCTAACTTGCTTTGCAGCCGTCGAAACCCGAACGAAGTCTGCACGATCGATCGCTCTAGCCAGTTGCCGCTACTTTGTAGTTGGGAATCGCTGGCGTTTCCTAATTGGAACGTTTGCTGTGCTTCTGCTGGGTTGAGAAACAGACTCGCTAACATTGGTAGCAATGTCAATGATGCAAACATTGATAATACAGCAGCAGCCGTAATTGTAATTGCCATATCGACAAACAACTGTGCGACTTCGCCCGTCACCAGCACCAGGGGCGCAAATACTGCCACGTTTGCCAATGTTGCCGCCAAGATTGCCCCGCCGACTTATTGCGTCCCATCAATTGCCGCTTGCAGGCGACTTTTACCCTGCTGCATGTGGGTAAAAATGTTTTCAATGACGACGATCGCGTTATCGACCACCATCCCCGCCGCAAATCCCAATGCTGCCAAACTGATGATGTTGAGCGATCGCCCCAGCACTGCACTGACGATGAACACCACGATCATCGCAATCGGAATGCTAATGGCAACAACAACAACGGTGCGGAGTGAACCCAAAAACAGTAGCAATACTGCGATCGCCAACACTCCACCTGTAATTAAATCACCCCGGACGTTAGACACCGACTGGTCAATGTACGTGCTTTCATCGTAAAGAATCTCAAACTCAACTCCTTCCCCCTGGCGATCGAGTTGCGTTGCCAAATTCGCTAATGCGGCGCGGACTCCCTTAGACACTTGCGGCACATTCGCGCCTACCCGACGGATGATGCCAATTCCGGCAGAGGGAGCATCGTTGAACAGAAAGGCGCTGTCCTGGAACTTGCGCCCCATTTCCACCTCAGCAACATCCCCCAGATATACTGTTCCTGCGTCGTTGCGCCGCAGGACAAAGGTTTTGAGTTGATCTAACTCTTGCGCTCGGTTGACCGTCCGCACCTGATATTCGCGTTTTCCTAGCACCAAGGGCCCGCCCCGAATATCACGATTGTTGGTTCTTAGGGTGTCAGTGACATCGGTAAGGGTAAGATTGCGATCGGATAAGGCTTTCGGATCGACTAATATCTCAACTTCCCGCTCCTGTCCGCCGACAATAAAGAAGCGACTCGTCCCTTCCACTCGCCTTAGTGCGGGTTCAATCACTTCATCAATCAGGTCGCGGTAGCGGTTAGAGTCAGTCTGATAACCGGGTTTGGGCTTCAGCACGATCCACATCATCGGGTTATTGTTGCCGCTAGCAACCTGTACATCAGACTCGCCCGCTTCCTCTGGTAGTTCTTCTAGCTGCTGTAATTTGTTCAGCAGATTGACTAGGCGGGCATCGACATCAGTACCCCACTCAAACTCGATCGTGATAGTGCTAATCCCTGATAGACTTTGGCTGGTTATTTCTTGAACGCCCTCGATTTCCTCCACCACATCTTCAATTGGGCGAGTGATCAAATCTTCTACTTCTGCTGGAGCTGCACCGATGTAGGGAGTGGTAATTGTAATTTCTGGGCGATCGCCTCCTGGTTGCAGTTCCAAAGGCAGTCTGAACAGGGCAATCAACCCAAACATCGTCAACAGACAAAATAAAACAAAGGTGCCATGCCGCCAACGGACAGAGGTTTCAATGAAGTTCATGATTCTTGCCTCGTGTTTTGTTCCGCAATCTGCACTGGCGCTCCATGCATCAGCGCTTCACCACCCCGCACCACAACGGGTTGCCCGACTTGCAATTGACTGCTAGAAATCGCCACTGTTTCGCCCATATCAACGACTAGTTTCACTGGTACTTGGGCTGCTTTGCCATTGGCAACGGTGTAAACCAGCCAATCTTCATCACGCCGAACCAAAGCATCGCGGGGGACGATAAAGCTATTCGGCTCAACCTGCAACTGTAGCTCTGCCGCGATCGCCATTTTGGCCAATAAATTCTGGGGTGGATTTTGCAATCGCACTCGTACCATTTGCCGCCGTGATGCGGCGTTGGCAGCCGGAACCACGCCGCTAATTGTGGCACGTCTGCGCCAGTTAGGAATAGCACGGGCAGTCAATTCTACAGGCAAACCGGGGGTGATGCTGCCGCTGAGTTGCTCTGGCAATTCGAGAAAGACATCCAACTCGTTGCTATTCACCAGGGTTAACACCGGATCGCGAATATCGACCAAATCGCCTGTGCTGACCTCCCGCGATCGCACAATTCCCATCATCGCAGCTTTGACCTGTGTCCGTGCCAAGGCAAGTTGTGCCTGATTGACCAAAGATGCGGCGGCGGCGACGCTGGCTTGTTGAGCCGCAATTTCTTCGCGGGTAGGGCCGGCGGTGGCTTCTGCCAGCGTGGCTTCTACTTTCAACCGTTCTGCTTGGGTTGCATCCACCGCAGCCCTTTCCTCTAATAGCGCTTTCTCACTGATTGCTCCTGCTGCCACTAACTCTTGATAACGTTTGAGGTTCTGCTGTGCCTCTCGTTCTCGTGCTTGGACAGAACGGAGTTCGGCTCGACGCTGGTTAATGATTTCCGGTCGGGTGCCTACTAAAAGACGCGCTAGTTCGCTGCGCTCCTGCGCCAGCCTTGCTCGTGCTTCTGCCAATGCTAGCTGCTGATCTGCATTGTCTAACGTGGCAATCGTCATTCCTGGTGTGACGCGATCGCCCACCTCCACCAAAACCCGCTCGACTGTGCCAGCTGTTTGGGTACGGAGTGTGGCGCTTTTACTTGCCTCAACTTGCCCTAATAACTGGATGCGTCTAACGCCTTCGCCTCGTTTCAGGGCAACGGTTTCTACGGGCGTTGGGGGCAGTGCTTGAGCCATTTTAGAAGATGCGGGTTCACTGGCAGGAGTGATTGTCCGCCAAATAACCACACCGCTACCCACTAGTAACAGGAGTGCTAGCAGCCCAAGTTGCACTCGGTTTAGGCGGCGAGGTGCAGCTGAAGGTTTTGGTGATGAACCCTGAGATTGGGAAGTTTTCATAGTGAACGAAGCACCTCTAATTAGATGCCTGGTATGGGTTCTATTCGTTGAGATAGTGCTCATCGCGTAAGTTATTGAGCATCACTTTGGCATATTCAGCCCAGTCAGGAAATTCTGGTAGTAACGCATAAACCCAGACAATCGCGTGGAGTTGTCGCATCTTGATGTATGGCTCCAGTACGCTAGAGTCAGGCGCGTTGGGATAAGCTGACCTCCCTTCGTCATCCAGGTTGATCAAGTCCCAGGCGATGTGCCCCCTGCAAGTGTCCTCAAAGTCGTTCCAAAGCCATCCTTCTGCTGTGGGGATTAAATTTAAAGCATTGGCATCACCATGCAATGGCTGTAGTTGATCGGTTGCTAACTGAGGCAATAAGCGATCGTAAGTCTCTTGCAGCAATGTTAAATCACTTGTAGTCAAAATATCGCCCGCCTGTTTCAACCGCTCCAGCCCGCGGGGAATATCGTTCCGGGGCGGTGCTAATAGAGGTAGATCGCCAGGATAATCGTGCAGAAGCGCGTGTAATTCAGCCAGCATTCGGCCGATGATTTGAGGATCTGGCAAGCGATCAGAGACAGGTTGGACATAGCGCCAGAAGGTCATAAATAACCCGTCGTGCTGGTGCGGGATTGCGGGTAAGCGATCGCTGGGTGCAATGACTGGAGAGCCGCATGAGGCAAGAAACTCAGCTACAGAAATTTCACGCGCCAGCCAGGACTCGATTGGCGAACGGAGTAAAGCGGTGACGGTACTGACACGGGCAACAATCGGTGCAGGGTGTAAATAAACCCGCACTGAATAAGCATTATTCAGCACATGGGGAGCGTTTACCTTTACGCCGTGGGCAGAAACAACCGATACGGCTGCTGCGACTGCCCGTGCTGTGAGTGCAGTGCGGTTTGAATTTTCAGATGACATGACGAAGACTTTTTGCTTTGTAGCGTGTGACTCATCGCAGAGAAAGTATATTTTGTAAAAGGGGCTAGGGACTGGGGATTAGGGATTGGGGACTGGGTGTAAAATCGATTATGTTATAAGTGGGGCTTTTACCCACCACCAAATTTTAAAAAACAATTCCTGGTACCCAGTACAGGAGTGTCGGAGTCCTCCACCAACTTTTATGTATGATGCGGGACTTTGACGCTCGTAGACTCGCTAACGCCGCGACCAAAACACCAATAGCATTACCTAAGGAAGAAACAAGCGAGAGTGTAGACTACCGGAGCAACGTGATTTTCTGAAGTCGGAAAAAAAAAAGAGCGATCGCTAAAATATATAGCTAAGTAAAAGTTATTTTTGACACAAAATGCTCTAAATAAGTATGACAATTAATCTTAATGAGTTATTTCAAAAAGATGACTGGTCAGTAATTTGGTAATAATTTAGCTTTAATACCAAGTATTAATTATTATAATAAGCTGTCGATGAGAGAGTTTATGTATAAATTGTTGAAGCACAGCTGAGGTTAAGGAAAGAAGTAAAAATAGAGTCACAAAAATTTTCCCAACTTCCAGCTATCCATTAACATCGCAGATGTAACATAATCTCTGCGTTACTTTGAAGCCAAAACTTACCGTTTCCCTTCATACGTAAGTTAACAGCTTGACGAATTAAACAATCAAGAAGCACCACTACCAAGTGGTAGCTGATGGGAGGCAACAACAGGATAGTTTAATAGCCGCCTACGATATGCTTTGAGAAGATAATTACGCTCTCTAACTAAAATTTTACAACGCTCTCCAGTCGATGTTGTAATAAATTCACCCATATCTCTCATTAAATTTAGAGATTGACCTTTTTTCAAAGCTTTTCGAGCTTTTTTAAACCATGATTGACGCTCATTATCTGTAGTAAAAGCAGCATTAGCAAAGTCTTGTAAATGTGAAGCAGCATGATAAAAATCTAATAGCTGATAAGTGGCAGTTGGGCATTTTACTTTCTCCAATAAAGGCGGAATATGTTTCTAAATCCACTCAGCACCATCAGCAACTAACAAAACCTGTTTAGCTTAACTTATTACCAAATCAACTAGATACATCTATAAAATTTTTACCAACTCTTTATAACCTAAATATGTACCATCATTGGTAATAGGTATAGCTGATGTTCTAACTTTTTTACCATGCTCATTCACGGAAATAGTTAATAACTGTGGTTCAACCCATTCGTAAGTAAGTTGTACTAAAGTTGGAATCCAAATTTCAACTTTAGTTGGAGCCAACCTTCCATTTTGATATGGACTGATTTATCAATCATTCTATTGAGCAAAAGTTTCAACTTTTAGGGGACGACAAGTTAGAGTTAATTGCATATATTTGTACAGAAAGCCACCAAAGCTTCAACAAAAGTATGTAAACGTTTAGTTTCTGACTGGCGGCGAAATCCTCTAGTTAATTAAAAAAGGCAAAATACAATTATGGATGTTTGGAATTTGGCTAAAGGTTTAGGAGTCGTAATCGTTGGCGCAATAGCTTTCTCTGGAAACTCTGCTATTGCCAGAATGAATCAGAGTGTGACTCTAGAGAATAATCTGAATGCACCTACTTTAAACACACCGATTAAAAAGCACAATACATTAGGAGACGATGCGCTGAAAATTAATTACAGCATTAAACAAACTCAATTTCAAAATAGAAATGCTGTAAATAAGAAAAAAGTTTTGATAGCCTGCCGCCCGATCATAGCGTGTCCTTAAACCCTAGCGTTTTTTATTTCATCCTAATAAAAAAGCTGCCGAAATCACAGCCAGCTTTTTTATTAGGTTGGATTAGGTACGATGGTTACAAGCGAACCGGCGTAGCCATCGCACTTATTCACTCATCAAATTTAATAGGCTTGCCATTGAAGTGACCCTAGATAATTTCCGGTCTAAGCCACCCAGATAAATTCCAATTCGTTGCCATTATTATCCACTAATCCCTCAAGTATTCCCTTGAACAATAGCTTGCCTTGTGGCTTAGTCTTCTAGTTGAGTCTGTATGATTTAACAGTTATCAAAATAATTTTAGTTTACAAAGTAAAATCCGTTGACTAGCTGACACAAAATAGCGTTATTAATATAACTGGTAATTTTAAGCCCTGTAATAGGTAATTAAACCTCTTAATTACGAATTACAAGACTTACAAACGCTCTAATTCTTCGCATATATTTAAGAATAATTAATTAAGTCAAGCAGTTCTAAGATGAAGAAAAAATGATACATGATGACCGTTATACACTAGCCACTGGAAAAGTAGGCGCAAATCGATTGCAAATTCTTCACCAAATCCATAAGCCATATACAGAGTTTTTACTTGCGCGAGTTGGACTCAACGAAGGGATGCATATAGCTGACATTGGTTGCGGTATTGGAAGTGTTTCCACTTGGTTAGGCGAGCAAGTTGGATTCAACGGTTCAGTTATTGGTGTAGATGTGAGTACAGAGCAGGTAGAACAGGCACGAGGAAATGCAGACGCACTTGGCTTGAAAAATGTAAAATTTGTCTTAGGCAGCGCTTACAATACGGGATTACCTCATAACTCCTTTGACCTAGTTTACTGCCGCTTTTTGCTAGTCCATCTAACTCACCCTGAAGATGCACTGGAACAAATGCTGGCACTACTCAAGCCGAGTGGGTTGTTAGTGTGTGAGGAAGCCGACTTTAGCACTGCTTTTTGTCAACCTCCTAATTCTAGCTACGACCGTTGTATTGAGCTTTTCCTTAAACTGGGTAATGCTCGTAACCAGCACTTTTGTATGGGAAGCAAGCTTTACCAAATATTTCAAAATGCTGGTTTGCTTACGCAAGAAATTTTTTTAGTGCAGCCGGTCGCACTTCACAAAGAAACTAAGCGTTTAATAGATTTGTCACTCAAAGAGGCAACTGATGCTTTAATTGAAACTGGAATAACAACACCAGAAAAGATTAAGCAAACTATAGAGAAAATAAGAGAGTTGGCAGAGGACGAAACAACACTGTTTGGCATCCCTCGTGTGACACAAATCTGGGCGCGAAAATAACTATACAGTTTATTGAAGCTTTACAGAATTATTGGATTGTGAAAAGAAAATCAATTCTCTAGTGAACAATTGAAAATATAAAGCGTGGGCAGGTGAGGGTCAAAAGTAAAGTGTATTTTTGCGTTAGCGCAGCTTACCGTAGGTAGTTCACAGTTGTTACGCTTTTGACTACTCTGATGCACAGTATATATATATGAAAAATTTAAAAAACTTCTCTGAGTCTTCTATACTCACTTCTTCTGTTTTTCAAGCTTTAATACGAGGTGAGTCAGATTTGCGCGATCAAGTTATAGACTGCCAGAAGAAACTTACGGACTATCTAAAAGACCAAGTGAAAACAGACGGTTCTCTCAGAGATATTTGCAAGAGCCGTGTGCTTGAATCCTCATTAATGCTGCACTTGCTTACTATCCAAAAAATATATCCAAATTGTCAGTATCAACTCACTCAATACTTGACTACTCAACTTGACAAAGAGCAGAATGATCAGTTCCAGAAAGCTCTAATTTTTGGAGCATTAGGTAAAAGCACACCTTCAGATGTACAAGTTGTTGAAGACTATATGGTGGGCTTTAAGCATTTCACAGTAAGCCGTAAGTACATGCTGTTCCGTGCAATCCTAGCAGAATTACAGGTAATAACTTACGGCTGTCAATACCAGGTAGAACACTTTTATTATCACGGTTATCAAAGTTGGGTTGCAGCGGAAATATGCGCTCTTAAAGTTTTATACGCTTTTGGTTTAAACAACCCAAAATGGGTCAATCATCATGACATAGAATTTCTACTGGCAACGCAGAACAATGACTCTATATGGGAAAAACACGTTCTGGCTAATATCATCATATTATTGGCACTTCAGAAATTTCCAGAACACCACCATATAGTCTTGAAGGGAATTAACAATTTGCTAAGTTGTCAAAACTCAGATGGCGGTTTTCCTTTTATTGCTAGTTTTGAGATTTTCTGCACAGCAACTGCTGGAATAGCCTTAACAAAGACTGGAATTGACATTGAGACTCTGTTAGAAATGGCTGAGTATATAGTAGGACAACAACAGTCAGATGGCGGATGGTCATATGCGGAGGGTGTACGTCAGACTGACGTAGATGATACTTCTTTTTGCGTAGAATTTTTACTGTCAGTTAACCCTGAAAAATACAAAGAATACATTTCAAAAGCAGAGGCGTATCTTCTCGCTATTCAGAATAAAGATGGTGGCTTCCCTACCTTTGTTCGTGGTAATCCATCTGAAATTACTATGACAGCAGCAGCTCTTAACGCCTTGACTCCTCGCGCTGCTAAATATACAAATGTCTTCGAGCGTGGGCTAAACTACATCATCAGCCAACAAAAGTTGGACGGTTCTTTTGAAAGGAGCTGGAGCCTGAGCGAGGCACAGGCTATTTTCCGTTCGCTGTTAGCAATGCGTACCCCTAGCTATCTAATTGGTATTTTAGGGCTTGAGACTCAAGCACAGAGAGAATTTCTGTATGTTGATTGACCAAACCTTGTATTGCGGTAATTGGATCATGGTGAAGGCGATGTTTGCGTTGGCGAG
>NZ_JBWQXL010000020.1:0-117559 GCF_056620565.1 Nostoc sp. LEGE 12454 | reverse complement strand
AATGTATTCACCTACATCACAAAGATGGGAATCATGCCAACTGGAAGAAAGAGAATCTAATGGCAATTCACGAAAGCTGCCATGATTACCTGCACATGAGCAAAACCGCAAAGTAGGAACATCGGAAGCTGGGTGCGGGGAAACTTGCACGCCCAGATTTAATTGAGAGGTGCGCGGGATAATACCCGCCATCGACTCTACCAAGATAAATTAAGCAACGAATTGTTGGAAAAGCGCTGTTGAAGTTTTTGAAATCGGAAAAAAGGGGTCTTAAATCCGGTTATTCATTCGCCAGTCATACAGAATACCCAACTGAATTCTGACGACTGACGCCTTTATTCTGTTCAATAATAAAATTTCTGACTATGGAGTATAAAAAATGAAAAGTGTAGTAAGCGCAGCAGTTATATTAACATTGATTGGTGGAGCAAATTGTCTTCCTAGCTATGGAATATTATCAAATATCAAGCCTTCAAGCATAGAAGTTAAATCAATTGCTCAAGGTAATGATCAACAATTGATGGCTAGAGTTGGAAGTACTTTAAATACTCCATTTTATCTGAGATATGGAAGGACAGCTTACCTCCCCACTGAAAATATTGAAATTAAATTTTCAAAAGTTATCCAGGATTCTCGGTGTCCTTCTGATGTAACTTGTATTTGGCAAGGGCAAGTTATTATTGGATTAGACATCATAAAAAATGGTAAGCAAGTTTCAACATTAATGCTAACCCTTGTCCCAGGTCGTGATGCTTTACCAATTCAATTTTTAGATAAATATTCGGTGAAATTGATAGGGGTTTCCCCGTACCCAAATAGCAAAAAGGCGATCGCACTCAAAGACTACATTGCTAAAATTGTTGTTAGTAAACCGTAGATGACCAACCTTTGACACGCTTTTTTATGAAACAAAACACCCGGATTTTTCACAAGCGAGAAATCCGGGCGTATGTAGTTTAACGTCAAAATCAACCAAATAAAAATAATGTCATACTTCCCTGCGTAGATACATTCTCAGTATTTACTTAATTTTTACATTGCCAGTCTAACGTAGTAGGATTGTTCAAGTGAAAGGGTACGCCTTGCGAGACGAGTAGCCATCGAGCGCTTCTTGCACCCTAAAATAAGAGCAAAAGACGATTCCTAAAACAAGCACACTCCATGCGTATTTCTCTAAATTGGCTGCGCGAACTAGTAGAGATAAAACTTAGTCCAGAAGAATTAGCCGAAACCCTGACAATGGCTGGGTTTGAGGTTGAAGAGATTGAAGACCGCCGCACTTGGGCAAATGGCGTGGTTATAGGGAAAGTGCTTGAGCGTCAACCCCATCCCAACGCCGATAAATTGAGTGTTTGCCAAGTAGATATCGGTACAGGTGAAACTTTAAATATTGTCTGTGGCGCTGCCAATGTGAAGGCAGATATCTATGTTCCAGTGGCAACTACGGGTACTTACTTACCCAACATCGATTTAAAAATTAAACCTGCAAAACTACGTGGTGTCCCATCTCAGGGCATGATTTGTTCTTTAAAGGAACTCGGTTTGCCCACCGATGTCGATGGAATTCATATTTTTACCCAGGAAAATTTATCATTGGGTAGTGATGTCCGGCCGTTGTTGGGTTTAGATGATGTAATTTTAGACTTGACTGCAACTGCCAACCGCGCTGATGCTTTGAGTATGGTAGGTGTAGCCAGAGAAGTAGCAGCTTTAACTGGTGGAAAGTTGAGCATTCCTGAACCTGCTAAAGTCTCTATTCCCAAAAATGCCGGAAATTTAGCTTTAAAAATTGCCGATACCCAAGCTTGTCCTGCATACATCGGTACGGTAATTGAACAGGTGAAAATTGCTCCATCTCCCGAATGGCTGCAACAGCGTTTGCGGGCGGCTGGGGTACGTCCCATTAGTAATGTAGTGGACATTACTAACTACGTTTTGTTGGAATGGGGACAACCACTGCACGCCTTTGACCGCGATCGCCTAAAATCTGTTGCAAGTAGCGAAAATTTAACCATCGGCGTTCGCTTCGTCAATAATGGAGAATCGCTCAAAACCCTGGATGGACAAACTCGCACCCTAACAATCCAAAATTTGTTAATCACCGCTAACGAAAAACCCGTTGCACTGGCGGGAGTCATGGGTGGGGAAGAAACAGAAGTCCATCAAGGTACTCAAAGCCTAGTTTTAGAAGCGGCATTATTTGATTCCGTGGCAATTCGCCGTTCTTCCCGCAGTGTAGGGTTAAGAAGTGAGGCTTCTGGCAGATACGAACGGGGAGTTAACCGAGCTGAGTTGGAAATAGCCAATCGCCGCGCCTTATCCTTAATTAGCGAATTAGCGAGTGGAATTATAGTCCAGCAAGAAATTGCCGACACTCGCCCCGATCCGTCTACTTGGAGTCGTTCTATCGCCCTGCGTTTAGATCGAGTTAATCAGATATTGGGGCCCATCGATTTAGAAGAGGACACAGGCGAACTGCAAAAACAAGATGTTGAGCGCATCTTGACTGCATTGGGGTGTCAGTTAACTTCTTCAGGAGAAGATAGCAGCCATCAACCTACGTGGTCTGTTTCTGTACCACCTTATCGTTACCGCGACTTAGAGCGCGAAATTGATTTAATTGAAGAAATCGCCCGTCTTTATGGTTACAACAAATTCTGCGATACTTTACCAGAAAAAGCGGAAGCTGGTTATCTACCTTTAGATCAAGAACTAATTCGCAAATTACGAGCTTTCCTCCGGGCTGAAGGATTGACAGAATTAATCCACTATTCTTTAGTCAAACCAGGAGAAGACAGAAATATAGTCCTGTCAAACCCGTTATTTGTCGAATATTCAGCGCTGCGAACCGATTTGATTTCTGGGTTAATTGATGCTTTTCAATACAATTTAGAGCAGGGTAATGGTGCGCTGAACGGCTTTGAAATCGGGCAAATTTTCTGGCAAGAAGAAGACGGTTTGCAAGAAACAGAAGCGCTGGCGGGAATTATCGGAGGCGATCGCACCCTTGGCAAATGGTCAAAAAGTGGACGCGAAGAACCCATCACCTGGTTTGAAGCCAAAGGGATTTTAGAAAGTGTATTTCGGCAACTTAGCTTGCAAATCGAATTTCAACCCGATCGCCGCGACGATCGCTTACATCCAGGACGTACCGCTTCCCTGTGGATTCGGGGTAATAGGCTGGGGATTTTTGGACAACTTCATCCCCAATTGCGACGAGAAAAAGGCTTACCAGATTCCGTTTATGTTTTTCAGTTGGATCTAGATGTGCTTTTAGATTCTCTGGGAGAAGATGAAATTCTCGTTCCCACATTCCAGCCTTATTCTACCTATCCAGCTAGCGATCGCGACATCGCCTTTTTCGCACCCGTGAAAATCTCAGTTGTCGAAATTGAAAAAGTAATTACCAAAGCGGGTAAAGATTTGCTCGAATCAGTGGAATTATTTGATGAATATCGGGGCGAAAACGTCCCCGAAGGACAACGGAGTTTAGCATTCCGCTTAATTTATCGGGCTAGCGATCGTACTCTTACTGAGGCAGAAGTCGAACCAGTACACAATAAAGTCCGCGAAGCCTTGGTGGAAAAATTCGGCGTTAACTTGAGAAGTTAGTCATTTGTCATTTGTCATTTGTCATTTGCTAGGAGTGAGAAATTAATAATTCCTCACTCCCCGATGCACTGGCTGCAAAATCTAAATAAAATCCAAAATCCAAAATAGACTTAGCTATGCCTAAATATGTACTCTGGGGAACTTACTGCGAAGACGTTCTCGAAAAACGCGCCCCCTTTCGTCAAGCTCATTTAGACGGATTAGCAAAACAGAAAGAATCCGGTGTGCTGATTACCATCGGCCCCACTAAGGATGTTACAAAAGTTTTTGGGATTTACGAAGCCGAAGACGAAGCCACTGTGCGCCAGTTAATTGAAAACGATCCTTACTGGAAAAATGGCATCTGGACTGAATATTCAGTCAAAGAATGGATTCAAGCTTTATAAATTGGTGTTGGGCATTGGGCATTGGGCATTGGGCATGGGAAGATGAGCTTGAATGTTAAACCTCTGAACTCGGAAGTTGAGCCTCTGAACTCGGAAGTTAAACCTCTGAACTCGGAAGTTGAACCTCTGAGCTTGAACGTTGAGCCTTTGAACTCGGAAGTTGAGCTTTTGAACTCGGAAGTTGAACCTCTGAGCTTGAACGTTGAACCTTTGAACTCAGAAGTTGAACCTCTGAGCTTGAACGTTGAGCCTTTGAACTCGGAAGTTGAGCCTTTGAGCATGAACGTTGAACCTTTGAACTCGGAAGTTGAACCTCTGAGCATGAACGTTGAACCTTTGAACTCAGAAGTTGAACCTCTGAGCTTGAACGTTGAGCCTCTGAGCTTGAAACTTTCAGTTTTAACTTTCCCTAATCTCCCACGCTACGGGAAGCTAAAGCTACATCACCTCCAGTCTTTTCTTCTTTACGAGACGCTGCACGTAGCTTGCTTCCCGTAAGAGTACAATTTTAAATTTTAAATTTTGAATTTTGAATTGATTTCTCCCCATGCCCACATAATTATGAAAACTTGGCAAGTTGATTTTTATCGTCGTCCCTCACCAGATGCGTCTGGACAAATTTTATGGGAATTGTTGATTTGTGATGCAACTCGCAGCTTTCAATATGAAGCCACCTGTCTCCAGTCAGCAGCAAATTCTAATTGGGTTGCGACTCAACTTGAGCTAGCTGCTGGTGAAAAATTGCCAGATGTAATTCAGGTATTTCGTCCTCAGTCTCTAAGCTTAATTGAAGCGGCTGGACGCAACTTAAGTATAAATGTCGAACCTACCCGCCACACCTTGGCACTGAAGCAGTGGTTACAAGAAAAGCAATATCCCTCAACCCTGGATAAACCACCCCCAGCACCATTACCAGAAAACCTTTGGGGAGAACAATGGCGTTTTGCAAGTTTAGCTGCTAGTGATGTAGAAACGAGATTTAGCGATCGCCCTATTCCCATTTTGCACATTCCAGAACATTTCAAACCGATCAATTTAGGTTTGGCATCAACAGTCCCCGTTCCTGGCGTAGTTATTTATGGGGGACGGCAATCAATGCGCCTAGCACGCTGGTTGCAGCAAGCCCGTCCCGTCAGCTTAAACTACATTTCTGGCGCACCGGATGGCTTAATATTAGAAGCTAGCTTGGTGGATAGATGGATTGTTGCCACATTTGAAGATCCAGAAGTTACAACAGCAGCCCAAGCATTTGAACAACGCAAAAAGCAAAGCCGAGGATTGCATTTTTTGTTAGTTCAACCCGATGATTCTGGTATGACTTATAGCGGCTTTTGGTTATTGCAGGCAGAAAATTGAAGTTCTGGGATTTGTAGTTTAGGGGTGTTAGGGAATAAAAATAGAGATAAAAGTGAGGCGAAGGCGACGAAGAAATTAAACTATTTCTTCCTGCTTTTGACTTAAATACATTGCAATTCCTTTCTCGTAGTAAGCTGCCTCATTAATAAAAATAGGATAAACAGTAGACGCTCCCTCATAGAAAATTTCTTTTCCTTCAAAAGTCAGAAACATTGGATCGCCTGGATGCAAAGGTTCATAATCCCTAAACTGAAGCTGGGGGTGAATCATGGCTTGAATTTCCCCGCGTAGGTGCAGCCCGCCGTAGGCATCGCTTCTAGGATAATCGATAGTCTTAATGTATTTATAAAGTGTAAGGTGGTTGCTTGTCTGCGGAATATTACCTTGATTGCACCCTTCAAAATAATCTAAAACTGCATAAATAAGCTGTTCTGTTTCTTGAAATAATTTGGCGTTTAAGACATTTTGGGCCACAGCCCCAACTTCTATAACAAAACCCAATTCACACAAAGAACGGAGAAAACCATTTTCTTTGGATTCCTGATTAATACAGACTTTCACCAAAGGATTGATAGAACTTAAATAAGCACCTAACCTAAGCAATAAAGGATGCATATCACAAAAAATCAGAGTTAACCCCATATTGGCAGTTGTGCTGTGCAAATCAACAATTACATCTACAAAGGGCTGATTTTGCGGTTGCAATATCTGTTGAATTGCTTTTGCCCGTGTCTCTTCATAACTTGAGAGTTGGGGATTTTGTAAGCCTTGATTAGTGAAGCAACGATTTAAATCTTTTTCAATGTATCGTTTGCCTTCTTCAATAGCTTTGAGATTACCAAGTAATGCCAGAGTTTCAAAACTTGCCCTGTTAATTAAATTAGGATATTGCTGAAACTTTTTGACTAAATGTACTCCTGTTAACTCATTACCGTGGTTTCCTCCAACGATCGCAACTCGTTCAATCTGATTCATAACAACCTCATATCTAAAAAACTACCCTACGGTTATTGAGAATGGTGCAAGATCCAAGATAGAAGTATAACTTCTGCTGACTAAATCTTGTAAAAGACTGACGCGATGTCTACGACGGGCTATGACGCTCCTGCGTCGCTAACGCTACGCTATCGGCGTCGCTCCATGTTCGAGTCAAAATATGATAACTGTTAAGCTGTTGGTTTTGGTATAAAAAGGGAGCAAATTTATGGAGAAGGACTTTCAAGCGATGCCTCCGGTGGCCACTGAGCGGCTGGTGAGCGGAGTCGAACCATGTCGAAGTGCGGGCTACGCCTACGCTGAACTTTACAAAAACGCCCTTCTCAACGACGTACTTCCATTTTGGGAAAAATATTCTCTTGATTGGCAGCAAGGCGGCTATTTCACCTGCCTCGATCGCGAAGGCAAAATTTATGATACAGACAAATTCATTTGGCTGCAAAACCGCCAAGTATGGACTTTTTCCATGCTTTACAACCAGCTAGAAAAGCGCGAAAATTGGCTAAAAATCGCCAGCAATGGCGCTAATTTTCTCGCCCAACATGGCAGAGATAGCGATGGTAACTGGTACTTTGCCCTCACCCGTGAAGGGAAACCACTGGTTCACCCTTACAACATCTTTTCTGATTGCTTTGCAGCGATGGCATTTAGTCAATATGCACTCGCTGGCGGCGAAGAATGGGCAAAGGATGTGGCGATGCAGGCTTATAACAACGTATTACGCCGCAAAGATAACCCAAAGGGCAAATATAATAAAACCTATCCCGGCACACGCCCGATGAAATCATTGGCTGTACCGATGATTTTAGCCAACCTGACTCTAGAAATGGAATGGTTGCTACCAAAAGAAACACTAGAGAATGTCCTAGCTGAGACAGTCCGCGAAGTGATGACGGATTTTCTCGACCAAGAACGAGGGCTAATGTACGAAAATGTTGCCCCTGACGGTTCCCACATTGATTCTTTTGAGGGACGACTGATTAATCCAGGTCACGGTATTGAAGCGATGTGGTTTATCATGGACATCGCCCGTCGCCAAAACGACACCAAAACTATTAACCAAGCCGTTGATGTGGTGCTAAACATCCTGAATTTTGCTTGGGATAGCGAGTACGGCGGACTGTATTACTTTATGGATGCAGATAGTCATCCCCCACAGCAATTGGAATGGGATCAAAAGCTGTGGTGGGTTCACCTAGAGTCTTTGGTTGCATTAGTGATGGGCTATCGCCTAACAGGGCGTGAGGTGTGTTGGGAATGGTATCAAAAGATGCACGATTACGCCTGGTCACACTTTGCTGATTCCGAATACGGTGAATGGTTTGGCTACCTGAATCGACGTGGAGAAGTATTGTTGAACCTTAAAGGCGGCAAATGGAAAGGATGTTTTCACGTACCGCGTGCATTGTACCTTTGTTGGCAGCAATTTGAGGCGATCGCTACTCCTTTGCAATAGACTCTTACAAAATCCATGTTCATAACCACAACTTAAGGTGTAGTAACAACAGCTTTAAGCTTATACCGTTTCTTTGTGAAGCTGCGCCAAATCTCTTAATTCTTCTCTTCGAGACGCTTCGCGAAGGCGTACTTGGCGCTCTTGGCGGTTCGTTCTTCTTGCACTATAGGCGCATCTTCATACAGAATTGGTATAAGTAATATTTCGCCAACAGCATCGTTATCTTGGCAAACATCCACAAACGTGCGAAAACGAAAACTGAACCGTAACAGCAACGTAAAGCTGAATTGTCTCGTCATGCGATCGCTTGTTTTTAAGCTAACCTCACAAAATCGTGTTGTTCCAATGTCTTGTTTGCAAGCTACAGCAGCTATGCCAGTTTAACGTTTCATACAATTAATACCTGAGTAGAAAATAAATCTCAGTGTAAATATGCAGAAATAATTTAGAAAGTTTATTAATAAATTTAAATAAATCCTGTAAGACTATAACTAATTCATAAGGATTATATAAATATTATTTATATATGTAAATACCTGAAAAATATTGCATTTGAAAAGCTTGATAATTATAAGAATAAAGACTATATAGCGAATAAAATTCCATATATTTACTTACTAAGCTTAGTTTGGGAAAATGAGCCATATAAATACTGAATCAACAGCAAAAAATTGTCATGGATATCTGCTATCTTCCAAAAGTTAGATTGTCAAGTCTGTGTATATAGATTCTTTTGGATTAATCTAATTAATAGTTCGACTCAGAAACAGTATGATTTTCTGGTTCAAGAGTTGACAAGTTAACTTTCGTATTTATTTTGGAGAATAACGATTATGTCTATTAACAAAAATGAAAGCCTAAAAATTGAAAACCAAGAAGAATTGTTTGAAGTCTTATCAGATGAATGCTGCGAACAATTAACAGGAGGAGGTTGGTTCAAGAAATTAACAAAGAAAGTTGCAAGTGTCACAGTAAAAGTTTTGAATAATTCAGGCAACGCAGTGACTCAGGCTGGAGGCATGACAGCACTTGGACTCTACTCACTAGGTGAGGTAGCTTTAGAAGAAACTGGAATAGTCGGAAAAAACCAACTAGACGGAAATTAGACTAACAAAAATTAAACAACTTATTTACCTGATTTCTCAACTCTAGCCGAGAAATGCAATTACTCAAGCTCTGCCTCCTTCAAACAACTAAAGGCAGAGCTTTTTACTTACTAATTTTCAAGTAAAACTGGAAACTTTATAGCTTCTGAAACTTGTTTTTTTCTACTTAACTATGACTAATATCGATATCTCTTTCGTTCCAAATTTTCATTCCTTACCCAAGGTAGAAAAAGTAATACCTCAGCCAGAAGAAATTAATCTTAACTCTCTAGCTGCTGCTAGTCCAGAAGACTTTTTACCTCCGATCGGTAAATGGACTACTATTGGCGGTTTGATACTTATAGCTACTTTTGTTGCAGGCGTTACCCTTGCAAGTATCCTCAAATATAAAACTACAGTTAAAGTAGCTGCTGCCATTCGTCCTGCTGGAGAACTCCGCCTAGTACAAGCTGCGGCGGAAGGGATAATAAAAGATATTTTAGTAAAAGGAAATCAGCAAGTTAAACAAGGAGATATCATCGCTATACTTGATGGCTCTCGCTTACAAACTAAAAAAAGTCAACTTCTTGGCAATATTCAACAAACTACAGTTCAATCAACTCAAATA
The DNA here is from genome assembly GCF_056620565.1 of Nostoc sp. LEGE 12454. Classification (NCBI taxonomy): domain Bacteria; kingdom Bacillati; phylum Cyanobacteriota; class Cyanophyceae; order Nostocales; family Nostocaceae; genus Nostoc; species Nostoc sp. LEGE 12454. The sequence goes on along the minus strand of NZ_JBWQXL010000020.1, from coordinate 108,040 downwards.
ACTGCTCAAATTTCTGCTTTAGATAGACAGATTCAAGCAGAAAACGAACAAACAAACCGTGCCACATCTGCTGCTCAAGCTGAACTCCAACGCACTCAAACGGATTATCGCAATAGTGAAATTAGCACCAGCACGGAAGTAGAAGAATTAATAGCTAACTTAAAATTAGTTCAAGATGATTTAGAAACAGCCAAAGCAGAATTAAAGTCAGCTCAAGCGAATTCACTCGCAACCCAAGCTTCATTCAAAGGAGCGATTGTCAAACGCGATCGCTATAAACCGATAGTCAAATCTGGTGCGCTTTCTCAAGACGCATACGAAGAAGTAACTCTCGCAGTTCAACAACAACAACAAGCACTTTTATCCCAATTAGCAATAGTAGAAGCTCACAAGCAAACTGTAGAAAAGCAACAAAGAGCTGTTGAAGCAGCCCAAGCAAGGCTAAAAAAAGCCAAAACTACCCTTAACTCTATAGCAGGAGTGGCGATCGCTCGTGAAAGAATCGCTCAAGAAAAAGCTAGAGGAGAAGCAACTTTATCTCGACTCCAGCAAGAAAGAGAACAGCTTGTTCAACGACGAACAGAATTAGAAAACCAATTAAACAGCTTCCAAAAAGAACTCAAACAAATAGAAATTGAACTTCAAAATATCATAATTCGTGCTTCTGCCTCTGGCACAATAGCACAACTCAATCTACGAAACGTCTCTCAAGTCATTGGTTCTGGACAGATGATTGCCCAAATTGCTCCTAGTGAAGCACCATTGGAAATCAAAGCCGATATTCCTGCTGAGGAAATCAGTAAAATTCGGCTGGGACAAAAAGTATATATGCGCGTATCTGCTTGTCCCTATCCCGACTATGGTTCTTTACAAGGAACAGTGAGCAGCATTTCTCCAGATGCAATAGAACCTCAATCTAACTTTAATTCTTCTAACTCTTCTTTAGGGATGGGACAAATTTCACAAACAGGTAGTTACAAAGTGAATATTAAACCAGAAAACTATGTATTGAAGATTGCAGAAAAAGAATGTGCTATCCAATTAGGAATGGAAGGAAGCGCTGATATTATCTCTAAAGAGGAAACTGTATTGCAATTTATTTTGAGAAAAGCAAGATTAATAGCCAATGTATGATACTTATAGCAGTCCTAAATCATTGGTGAAAATTATATCTCTCTTTCTTCTTTCCTTTGCGTCCTTGGCGTCCTTGGCGGTTCGTTTTCTAATCTATATTTTTCACAACTCAAATAGGATTGCTATATATAGCGTTTCCTAGTCTGCTGAGGTACAAATCTCTGCGTACCTCTGCGCTTTACTTTGCGTCCCTTTGCGTTTCAAAATATTATCTCTACCTCACATAACTGAGAATCGCTATAAAAACTTTTACTTCAGAATATTAGGGAGTTAAAAATTTCAAGTGCTGACCGGGTAGCTGACGTAACTCATTGGGAGTACCAGTCAGCTTTAACTCTCCTGTTTCTAACAAAACAATGAAATCAGCCCGCTCAATTACTCTAGGGCGGTGACTAATCATAATAGTTGTTTGACCCTGACGATCTGCTAATAAATTATCTAAAACTTTAGTTTCTAATGCTGGGTCTAAAGCGCCTGTAGACTCATCTAATATTAACACTGGTGGATTACTAACAATTGCCCTAGCTATTGCTAATCTTTGCTTCTGTCCTCCAGAAATATTTGCACCAAATTCCCCTAAGACAGTTTGATATTTATCAGGTAAATTGCTAATAAATTCGTCTGCACCAGCTATCTGACAAGCTCTCACGATTTGTTCAAAGTTAACTGAAGGATAGGCAAAATGGAAATTATCAATAATTGAACGACTCCAAAAGTGCGGTTCTTGAGGAATCAATATTATTTGTTGACGGCGACAGTCTAAAGATATATCTTGCTGATTATAACTTCCATAACAAATATTACCAGATTGCAAGTCATATAATCCCGCTATTAACTTAACTAAAGTACTTTTTCCACAACCGGATTGTCCGATTAAGGCTGTTACTTTTCCCCCAGGAATGATAAGAGAGAAATCTTTTAATAAATTAACTCTACCTTGATGATGAAAATTCAGGTTAGTACAAACAATATCTGTATTAACAGTGATTTCCGCCCAAGGTTTTTTACACTCTTTCTCATCCTCTGTTGTAGCATCTAGGACTTCTGTGAGGCGTTGAATTACTACTTGAGCAATAATAAATTCATTAACTAAGCCTACTACCGAACTCAAAAACCCTAAGAAATTTCCACTCATGCCGTTAAAAGCAAGTAATTGACCTATACTTAGAGTGCGATTAATTACAAAGTAGCTGCCTAACCAAAGTAAACCAATATTTGTCAAACTATTGAATAGAGTTGTAACGGTGGTACTGTAAAACCCTAGCTTCATGGTACTCCACTTAAAATTAGCGAGGCGACCGTAATTAGCTTGATACTCTTCCCAAGCTTGAGGAGTACCTTGGGTAGTCTTAAGTATTTGGATACCGCGAAAAGTTTCTACAAGAAAACCTTGAATTTCTGTATTTAAAATAATAGAAGCACGGGTTTTTTGTCGTAAAGCTGGTAAAAATAGCCAATTAATACCCATAACTATCATGAAGACAAATAAGGAAGCTAAAGAAAGCTGCCAACTATAAAAAATCATGATTCCCAAAGAGATGACAGCGATAAAAAATTGACTGGGTAAACCCAAAACAATTTGAGAAACTAAATTGTGAACTCTTTCTATATCATCAATGCGGCTGACAACTTCCCCACTGCGACGGGCTTCAAAATAAGATAAGGGTAAGCGCAGGAGTTTATACCCGTAATCTAAAATTAATCCTAACTCTAGCCTTTGAGCATATTGTCCTACCAAGTGAGATTGAACAATCCCAATAGCAGCTTGAAAAATATTTAAGGTAATAACCGCAATGGCTACGGTAGTTAATAGCTGTATATCTCCCCTCACCAAAACATCATCTGTGAGGAGCTGCATCATTAAAGGATAAGCCAGAGAAAGAAGTCCAACTACAATATTGATTGCGATCGCTTCTGCAAGTATTTTGCTATAGGGTAAAACTCTTTTGAGGAAACGTCCAAAGCCGTCTATTTTATCCGACTCCTGTTGATAAAAACGAGTTTCATCTGGAGTTAATAACAGCATGACACCATTCGCCCATCCCTCTAATAACTCTTGATGGTTGAGCTTGCGAATACCTACTGCTGGGTCGGCGATAACATATTTCCGATCTTGTTGTGCGTACAATACAACCCAGTGATATCCTTTCCAGTGAATGATGGCAGGCAGAGAAATTCTATCCAAGCTTTCTATTAATTCAGGAGTTGCTCTGACTGGACGGGCATTAAAACCTAAGTTTTCCGCCCCGCGTCTTAAACTAAGCAGAGTAGTACCTTGCTTACCTGTACCTACTAATTCCCGCATTTTGTTAATACCGAAAGTTCTACCATAGTGTTGTGCTATGGTTGCAAGGCAAGCAGCACCACAATCTTCTTCACTGTGTTGTAAAACCGCTTTCATCACAGAAAATACCCAATTTTTTACTTTATGTTTCCCAATTGGGTTCTAAAATGAACACATTTCCCTAATGCTTATTGCTAGTTTAAGTAATTTTACAGTGGGGCAGTAACAAACAGGAAAGTTATAAAAGCGACAAAGCTTTGGAGTCACGAGCAAATGACAATTCAAGAATCGCCAGATTCTAACCAAGAAATCCTGTTGGAAAGATATCAAGTGCAACAGGAACTAGGCAAAAAAGCCGGACGGCGATCGCTGCTAACTCGTGACTTACAAACTCTAGAATTAGTAGTAGTCAAAATACTGTCCTTTGGTAATGAGTTTGAATGGAACGACCTCAAACTGTTTGAGCGGGAAGCTGAAACACTCAAAGCACTCTCCCACCCAGCCATTCCCCACTACCTTGACTACTTTGAGCTAGATTCACCTAATAGCAGAGGATTTGCACTCGTACAAAGTTATATCCCAGCCCAATCTCTAGAAGCACAACTCAAAGCTGGGCGTAGTTTCAGTGAAGAAGAAGTTAAGGAACTAGCAAAAGCTATTCTAGAAATTCTCAAATATCTGCATGGGCGTCAACCGTCCGTGATTCATCGTGATATCAAGCCAAGCAATATTCTCTTAACAAATCGCTCTGGTAATAGTGTAGGTGAAGTGTACTTGGTAGATTTTGGTTCAGTGCAAACCATCGCCAGAAGAAGCAGCACTATGACAGTTGTGGGAAGTTACGGCTATATGCCACCAGAACAATTTAATGGTAAAGCTACTCGTGCTTCTGACCTTTATAGTTTGGGAGCAACTTTAATTTATTTAGTGACAGGTCAGCATCCAGGCGATTTACTGCAAACAGACCTACAAATTGAATTTGAACAAGTAGCCAATATTAGCTCTGGTTTTAGCAGTTGGTTAAGGCGGATGACAGAACCTATTGCGAGTCAACGTTTGACCTCTGCTGAAGATGCTTTACAAGCTTTAGAACAACCTGTAAATGCAACTCAGACTCAGACAAGGGCGACTAATTCAACAGTGGGAAAACCTTTTGGTAGTAAAGTAGTTTTGAATAAAAATGTTAATTTTATAGAAATTATTATTCCACCAGTTGGTTTTTTTACAGCAAAAACTCTAATGAATTTAATTTTATTTATACCATTTATTTTTATTCTCTCTATTTATTATCCAATTTCTTATGAAAATGGAAATGTGTTTGTATTAAAATCTTTTCTAATATCTTTAGCTCTTGTAATTCCATTATTAATTTTTTTAATAGATATCTTTGGTATAAAGAAGCTTTATATTAATAATGAAAAAATTTTTCTAACTTATAATTTGTTTGGAATTAAGCGTTTTCACCCATCTCCGAGTTCTAGACAAAATATTGTACGTTTAGAACGAAGTAAGGATAATTATAATCAACCTTGCTTGACAATTTGGGCAGAAAGCAAAAAATATGAAATTTTTACCAATAATGCTGATAGTTTTCGTATCACTCCTCCAGAACTTGATTGGCTAGCTTATGAACTCAGCGATTGCCTAGGCTTACCAATTACTAGAGAGTAAACTACAAACTAAATTCGGCTGCGCCATCCTCATCCGCATCTGCATCCTTACCCATAGCAGTAGGTTTAAATTTAGAGCCATGAATTAATTCACCAAATGCAATTCCTGAATTTTGATGAAGAATATTCAACACACTCATAAAATCTCGCACAATCTCCCCTGGTGTAAGTAATGCTTCTGCACCCAAGCGATTAATAATTTCTTGCACAAACTCCTTTAATTCACAATTTGTCAAGGTCTGTTCATACCCAAAATTGAGTGCATGAATCTCAGCTAAACGTTGCAGAAGCGTCAAGATTTCTGTTTCACTCAACGGGTTTAGCCGAATCACTGGCCCTAAATGTTCCTGAAGATTAGCTTGGGCAACAAAACGGCTTTCTTTTGTACGTCTTTGCCAAGCTTGGTCTGCAAAAAGTCCCCGTTTGGGGTCTTCTAAAAACTTAGTTGTTCCACCAACAACAATGCCAAGATTTTCTGCTTTACACTGCATAGTGTCGTTAAACATTGCGAGGAGTCTATTATAATTCTTTTCCCGCGTGACTGTAGTAGATATTTGATATAAATGCACAGCTTCATCAAGTATAATTAACAGTCCTTTATAACCAATCTCAGCTACAAATTTCGCAAACAGTTTTATATAGTCATACCAACTATCATCATCAATAATAACGCGCACTCCTAAAGCTGCTTTCGCCTCAACTTTAGTAGTAAATTCTCCCCGCAACCAGCGCATCGCCGCATTTTTTAAAGTATCATCATCCAATCGGTAGCCACGCCAATAAGCAATAATCACGCTACCAAAATCAAAACCGTGAACTAAATCTTCAATATACTGAACTACTTCCCTAATTTTTGATTCAACTTGGTCATCAAAACCATCGTCATTCGGACGCATTCCAGTTTCTTTAACCACTTCTTGTTGAATTTTATTAATCCATCCTTCTAAAATCGAGACTAAAGCACCACCATCAGGACGAGTTTTTGTAGCTAGGTGGCTCATTAATTCTCGATAGGTGGCTACACCTTCATGGTTGCTTCCTGCTAATCGCCGTTCAGGGGATAAATCAGCATCAGCTACTACAAAACCTTGCTCCATAGCGCGGTTGCGAATTAGTTGTAATAAAAAACTTTTCCCAGAACCGTAGTTACCAATTATGAAGCGAAATGCTGCGACACCTTCTGCAATATCATCGAGATTTTGTAATAGGCTTTTGAGTTCTTTTTCTCGCCCTACTGCTATATATTCAACTCCCACTCTTGGTACTACACCCGCACCAAGGGAATTGATTAAAGCAGTAGAGATTTTCTTCGAGATTTTGAGCTTTGCCATGTATTACACTTCACTTTATTCTAAACGCAGAAGTACGCAGTAAGTAGGTAAGGGATATCACCTTACTACTAAATCTTACGACGGCAATAACAATTTAATTTGACGAAGTATGTCTAGCGATGAGGCCTTCATACATCGCAATCATTTTTTTGACATCTGTTATATGCTCCTGATAAACTTTTGGACTTTCGGAATCAGAATTAATTATTAATTCACCAATAGTATCATTTGCGCGTTCATTTATAGAATCTATTAATAAATTTGGCATAGTTATATTTGCTTCGGCAATTGTTTTAATAGCACTATTGGGATTATCTTGCTCAACTATAGCTTTTAATACTTGTAACTCATATCCCGGAAGATTTCCGAGAAAATTAGTCCATTCTTCGGAGATATTTTCCGATGTCTCAACTTCCGAATTCTCAATGACATCTGAAGATTCAATTATTTCGGAAAATGGAAACAACTCAATATCATCTTCTTGGAAATTATCAGACAAAGGCTCTGGATTGAATGTTTCTACTTGTTGTAGTAATTCCCATACTTGATTTTGTAATGAGTCTCGTTCTTCTTGCAATAATGAAATTTGTGCTTGTAACTGCTGTAATTCTACCTTGTATTCTGCTAGTTGGGTTTGTGAAGAATCAAGAATAGCTTGGATATTTTCTCTTTCGGTTTTCGTTGCTACAAGCAATTGATTATTTTGGATTGTCTCAACTTCTAACTCTTGAATCGCAATTCTCAGTTCGTATAATTTTTCTTCTAATTGGGGTTTGAGTCTGCCTAAAAGAGTTAAATTACTTTCAATTTCTTGTTTCTCGTGTTGTAACTCGGAAATTTGGCTTTGCAATTGGGTGATTTCAGCGCGAGATACATTACAATTTGACTCTAAACGGCGCTTCTCTGTTGTGAGAATAGAAAAAGCATTGTTCAATTCATTTTGATTGTTCTGCAAATTATTAATTTCAGTTTGCAGGCTACTAACTTCTGTTTCTAATTGCTTCTTTTGTCCGGCAAATGTTCTTAATTCTCGATGTAGATTATCTCTTTGGCTACGGCTTTCTATGACTTGATTTTGCAGCTGTTGTGATTCAGCATATAGTAAATTATGATGTTCTTCAATTTGATTGATTTCTGTGACAACACGAGCCTTTAATCCCTCCATATCTTTAATTCGCTTGCGGAGAGAACCTAAAACAAACATTTCATAATTTCTGCGCCGCTTATCTATGAATAATGCTGTTGTATGGATAGTAACGGCAGTAATTACACCTGTGAGAAAGGCTTTATTAAAATCCCAGCTTGGAACAAGGCTAAGACCAAAACTCACACTAAAGGCAACTATCACTAGTATAAATCTATTGCCGATCGTTACTGATTGCATATTGCTGGTTTTTAGCGTAGTTAAATTATCCGAATAAGTAGCTCTCATAGTAATTTATAATTCTTAATGACGCTCGTTCGCCCTTGGGAGAAAACTCGCTAACGTAATTCGTAATTAAACAACACATATACATAAAATACTTAATGTAAGTGGTTTGTAATTCATTGTTTTGTTTGGTCAGTCAAGATATTTTTCCCAAATTTGGTATCAGAATTGTTATGAAATCTTTAATTTTAGTTAATATTGCATAACATTGTTCTGTAAGTTACAAAAAAGCGCAATCATTAATGAAACAATTTTAATGTTAAGTGTTGGATATATTTTTATTTGCAGGAAAAAGTTTTAAATCTGCTTTTAAAAAATCAACAAACTGCCGTGCTGTACGTCCAGAACGACCATTATGACGAGTTGCCCATTGTAATGCCTGAAATTCTAAATCTTCTTGGGTAATATTAAGTTCAGCTTGTGCCACTAGATGTTGTACAATTTTTAAATAAGTTTTCTGATTGGCTGGTTCAAAAGTCAAAGTTAAACCAAAGCGATCGCTAAACGAAAGCTTCTCCTGCATCGTATCCCAGGCATGGATTTCCTCGTTATCCTTGGGAGTCGGTCTATCTACAAAAAACTCCCGAATCAGGTGGCGGCGATTAGAGGTAGCGTACACTACTACATTTTGCGGCCGTGCCGTTAAATTACCTTCTAAAACTACCTTGAGTGCTTTAAAAGCATCATCATCTTCTTCAAATGAAAGGTCATCGACAAAGATAATAAATTTTTGTGACACACCCCGTAAATGTTCCACAATTTCTGGTAAGTCTTTTAAATCAGATTTTGCCACTTCTAACAAGCGGAGGCTGCGATTGCTATATTCATTCAACAAAGATTTTACTAAAGAAGATTTGCCAGAACCGCGACTACCGTAAAGTAATACATGCAGTGCCATCTCTCCTGATAATAAAAACTCTGTATTTTTCAGCAAAGCATCTTTTTGAGATTCGTAACCGACAAGCGCACTCAGTTTAACTGGGTCAGAATATTTAATACCGATAAACTGCCCAGATTGCCATCGTAAAGCGCGATATTCTGCAAATAAACCAGAGCCACATTGCCGATAATAAGCTGCTAACTCTTCTACAGCATCACTCCAATTATCTAACTCTTGTAGATATGTAATGAATTTTGTCTCTACTCCTAGCAATTCTTGCTCTTTATACCACACTACTGGTGAAATCGGCATCTGAGCTACGCTTTGTACCCACTCGCTCAAAGAAGCGCTGCTACAATCATAGAGACTTTGCAATACTTGTAAATCATGCTGGACTGCTGTTACTAAAGCCGGGGGCAAATCTTCAAATTCTTGCACTCCTGCCAGCCTTGTAAAAGGATTCTCAGAAAAGAGAATTTGAGTAATTAAATAGTCTTCCCAGTTTTGATTTCTAGCTGCCAAAGCGTGAAAGTAACTGCCATAAGCTTGGAGACAACCCCGTGCATCGGTGTCAGTGTAACGTATAGCTTGCAACAGTTCCAGAAATGCTATCCCGACTTCGCCTTGGAGAACAGATTGGTACAGTAAAAGTGAGGCTGCTTGGCGCTGGAGATATTGAATCTTTGTATATGAGGAAGTACTTGCCATTGGCATCGCTTGATTATTTATCAATCAACTGTATGGTATAGCTAAATAGCTATGGTAAATTGTCTGCTGACCCTGGCAGTAAAGTCAAAGTCTACATAGGTTTTAACAATGAATTTAAGTATAATTGCTGCTTTTGCCTACGGCATATTAGCGATTGTTGGTGGGATTATTGGCTACATTCAAGCTATAAGTAGAGTTTCACTCTTAAGTGGTAGCATTAGCGGTTTATTACTAATACTTGCCGCTTACTTTCAACTCCAAGGACAAACTTGGGGTGCGATTTTAGCAGTGTTAGTTACTGCTGTTTTAGTAGTTTTATTTGCATTTAGACTAGTAAAAACACGCAAGTTTATGCCTGCGGGATTAATGACAATTTTGGGTGTGCTGGCATTGGCGGTGATGGTGAATCAATTTGTGGCTTTAAGGTAGCATTAGTCTCTCAGCAATAACCACCCTCCTGTTTTTTTCGTATGGCTAATTGCTCTTACGACTGTGTTTTTTGGAGATTATTGGTTAAAAAAAATGCTTTTTAACCACATAGACACAGAGAGTATAGAGAGAAAAGTAAAAATTTTCTCTCCGTCGCGGTTCTGCAAGACTACTGTTGAATTGCCTTTCCACATTTTCCATAGTTTAGTTTTTTAAACGCAGAGGGACGCAAAGGAAAATTTATCATTTTAGTTTAGTAGTTCGGCACCTCCTCGTTGTAGTAGCTGTGGGGTAGTTGATGTAGTCGGACTGGGTGCGGTATTGGGATTAGGAGATAGGGTATTTTGGGAAGCAGGATTAAATATATTGACTAAGACTTGTACTAGGGCATCTCGTTGGCTGCGGGTGAGACTTTTGATAGCTTTGCGATCGCCTTCTATCGGATTTTCCCGTAGTGAGTCATTCCCTGGATAGGTAGTATCATATATAATTTCATTTACACCCAGGTAATCAGCTAAAGTCAGCTTCCAATCTAAGCGATAAATGGGGGCTCGCCCTTTGGTATAAATGTGATATCTAATTAGGCGATTTGCTAAAGTGTTGTTTTCGGCAACTTTCCCATTTTCTTTACTGATATATTTATTTTCCCGTGGGAAATCTGGCAATTGCTGATATACCAGCTGCCAAACGTCGCTAGGAGTTATTCTCTGGGCAGAAGCAGGTTGGATACTAAATAAATTTCTATGTATTGATTTATCCGCTCCTGAACTTAAAACAATTACACTCACTAGTATTAAGGTAAGCAGTAATGGTGTTAGCGGTAGCGGGGCGTTTCGCTTGTACTGAGTTGTGAGTTTTGAGAAAATCGATTTAAATAGAAATTTTTTCTTTTTCATAGAACAATATTTTAGGCGTTGCTGAGTGAAAAGATGAATTTGCCTGATTCAGAATTCAGAATTCAGCACTCACCACTCAGCACTAAATCTTATAGTTCGCCGATAATTTCTGGTTGAGTCAATTCATCGGACATTTCGATTATTGCCCTTAGCACCGGCTTCATCATCGCATCTTCGTTACTTTCAAAGTCTTCGTAACGCCGACGTTTAGCACGATTTGCTACCTGAACCGTAATGCGGTATCGATTTGAGGCTGCACTAATCAGATCCTCAGCACGGTGCATAATCTGAGATTGAGTTGTCTCGAACTTAGAACGCTTTAGCATAATCAGTGGTTCTTGGGGTCATTCTCCAGTGTAACAGTACTAAATCAGTCTGCTGCTGTCTGTTAAATCGCCAGCAACCTCTCTGTTGATAGAGGCTAAGATATTTATAGTCACTTATAAGTAACTTGTAGTATTAAATAACGCACCTTCATGGCTGACCTCGTGGAAACTGCGATCGCAGCGGGTAATTTCAATACCCTAATAAAGGCTGCTAAAGCTGTAAATTTCATAGAAACTTTGAAAAGCCCTGGTTCTTTCACGCTCTTTGCACCGACTGACGAAGCTTTTGCTAATCTGCCAGAGGGAACTTTAGACTCGCTACTACAAGATATCCCCAAGCTCCAGAAAATTGTGGCGTATCATATCGCTAGTGGGGATGTCAGGTCTGATGATTTGGTACAGATTAATGAGGCAGAGACGCTTGAAGGGTCTATTGTCGCCATTGAATCTGCCGACGGTAAATTTAAGGTAAATAACGCCAATGTCCTCAAAACAGATATTCTTGCAGACAATGGCGTGATCCATATCATTGATGCGGTGTTGATGCCTGCAATGGTGGCGGGGAAGTAAGGCAGAGGGGCAGAGGGGCAGAGGGGCAGAGGGGCAGAGGGGAAAGACTTACTGCAAGTTCTCCTCGGTAACAGAGCGTAGCCGAAGTGCTGCTCCCCTACTCCCCTGCTCCCCTCATTCCCCCACTCCCAGAATGCAGCCACTGCGTGCGGGAACAGTCAATGACAACTGCTGAGTTTCTCCTTTACTATTCCACTCAACTTCAGCAGTGCCATATAAAAGTTTGTTGGGTTGAGTATGCAAAGTGGCGACATCTGCATTCGCTGTTGCCGAACTTGTACCAGCGTTGATGGCAATTATTAATTCCTCTGTCCCCAAAGTTCGCGCAAAGATATAAAGTTGTCCTTGAGCAAAGAGAACTTGATAATCACCTGTACCCAGTGCTGGGTAAGTGTGGCGGAGGGCAATTAACTGGCAGTGAGTATTGAAAATCTCTTGATTCCAGTTACTCTCTAAAGGAAAGCCACGACGTGAGTCGGGATCTATTGCACCAGGTAAACCAACTTCATCACCGTAGTAGATGCTGGGGGCACCGGGAAAGGTGAGTAGCAGTAGAGTTGACAATTCTATACTGGCTATATCGCCGCCTGCAATAGTCATCAATCTGGCTGTATCGTGACTTGCAAGCAAATTGAGTTGAGTTAGCTGAATTTCCCAAGGGTAAAGTTGCAGTACTTCTTGGATTTTGGTGGCGTACTCAGCAGCAAATAAGGGTGGGTAGGGTTGATAGTCGCGGCTTTGGACTTGTTCTAAGACTACGCGATCGCCTGCTGCAAAGGCAATTGTTGGCCCGGCAAATAGATAATTCATCACGCCGTCAAATTGCGTTCCATCCAACCACTCGCGGGAATCTCCCCAGACTTCGCCCACTATGTAAGCTTCGGGATTGATGGCTTTGACGCGATCGCGAAATTCCTGCCAAAAACCAGGAGTTTTGATTTCAAATGGTACATCTAATCGCCAACCATCAATGCCGAATTTAATCCAATATTCGGCAATTTCCATAATGTATTCTCGTACTTCTGGATTGTCGTGGTTAAATTCAGGCAAAGCGCGATTTCCCGCCCAACCCACGTAGTTAGCAGGGAATTCCCCATTATATGGTGAAAGGGGCCAGCCTTCTATTTTGAACCAATTTACCCAAGGTGAATGGGGACCATTTTCTAAAACGTCGTGGAAAAAGAAAAAGCCCCGGCTAGAATGGTTAAACACCCCATCCAGAACAACTTTGATATTTCGTTGATGGGCTGCATCGAGCAATTCCTTAAAAGCTTCGTTTCCCCCTAACATCGGGTCAACTTGATAATAATCGTGGGTATGATAGCGATGATTACTGGCGGATTGAAAAATCGGTGTGAAATAAATCGCGTTAATCCCTAAATTCTGGATGTAGTCTAAATCCTCCATAATGCCCCATAAATCGCCGCCTTTATAGCCTTGGAGGGTTGGCATAGAGTCCCAATCTTCCCAACGGGCTTCTTGCAATAATCGTTTGCGCGGCTGTTTGCTTCTGGCAAAACGATCTGGGAAAATTTGGTAGAAAACAGCGTGCTTCACCCAGTCTGGTGTTTGAATTTGCATGAATAACTTTTTGTATGTTTAGAAGCGATCGTTGCAAATATTAGCTTCTTTATGGCTCTTACTTATGATAGAGAATCTGTCATTTGTCAGTATTCATTAGTGATTTAGCCTTTTTCATGCTTTCTTATACACAAATGTTATCAGTCTTAACTATTTTGACTACAATTTATTTTAGTTTTTAACAATTCAGCTAGATAGACTCGTCACTGATTGCATTCTGATTCCTGAATTTTTCTTTAAGAAATTTATTTATTACTTAATTATTCTTAATTTTATTTTATTCACTTTGTCCGTAATTATTTAGACAGACAATGGATTAGTTTAATAGCTTCATAAAAATTACCTGTTACCTCAGATTTCGGTAATTCTTAGATGCAACCGATCGAAGATATCTCAGGAACCACAGAAAATCACTATGAGCGATACGTAATTCCAGAATATGAGTTATGAATTAGCAATTGTCTTAGGAATAACTCTTACCTCCTAAACTTATTTGATGTTATCTATAAAATAAATAGATAACTATAGTCGCATCAAATAATTAAAGCTAAAAAGCTACATAGTCTGCGTTAATCCTAGAGCGACTTATCCTGCTAGAATCACTACTTTGTTAACAGTAACTCAATTTAATTTAAGGTAAAAATGAGACACGAAAAACTTTCTCCTGGACTACTTTTGGCATATCAAGACTATCAAAATGAAGGAGATCCAGCTTTACTTATACATAAGCGATCGCTCGGCATCATTGCCCACAAAAGCCCGGTCAAACCTACTAAAAGCGTCGTTTTTATTTACTGCGAGTCTGATGCAGACTTAAGTTATCTATCACAATATAATATTGAAGTCAATCAAAACTCCGGGAGTGTGCGGACAGCTTTCTTACCAATAGAGAGTTTAGATGTCTTATCTGAAGAAGATGTGATTCAGCGGATTAAGCCATCACGCAAACTTCATTTGAGGATGGATAGTGCAATGGGAACAGTCAAACTGCCGGAATTTAAGAATCAAACCGGATTGACTGGTAAAGGAGTAATTATCGGCATTATAGACAGTGGCATCGATCCGAAACACCCCGCCTTTGCTGGACGAATTTTACACATTTGGGATCAAACATTGCCAGGGCCAGGAGTCACCGAGGGCGGTTATGGGGCTGAATTTACCGGAGCGCAACTGACAGTTTCTCAGGATACTGGCGGTCATGGTACTCACGTCGCTGGCATTGCCGCTGGTGCCGATGCTAGTTATGGCGGTGTAGCACCAGAAGCAGAATTAGTTGTCGTCAGGTCAGATTTACAAGATGCCCACATTGCGGATGGTGTGCGTTATATTTTCCGAGTTGCTAGAGAGTTGGGACGCCCAGCAGTGGTAAATCTCAGCTTGGGTGGACATGCTGATGCCCATGATGGTAGCGATTCTTTATCCAAAGTTATTGATGCCGAAACTGGCCCTGGAAGAATAGTTTGCTGTGCTGCGGGTAACGAAGGAAACGATAACATTCATGGACAAGCGACCATACCCAGTGGACGCACTCGTGGTATGCGCTTCAATGTTCCTTTGAATCAAGTAGGCATAGTTTGGTTAAACGCTTGGTATGCCAAAGACAGCGAATTGGAAGTATCTGTGCGGAGTCCTAACGGTTTTGTCACCCCCTTTCAAAAAATCATTACTGAGGGTAATGCCGCCCAAGATTATCAGTTACCAGATGCACGGGTGCAATTAGCGACACCAGCCCCAGATCAAGCCAACGGCGACCATAATTTCTTTGTGCAAATACGCGGTATTGGTCCCTCGCAAGTAATGGGAGGTATTTGGCAGCTGCGAGTCCGCAATACTTCTTCAACTGACACATGTTTAAATGTGTGGACACTAGATGATAGTTCATCAGTGTTTTTCACAGGTAAAAGTGTGAAAGATGCGTTAAAAATTGGTTCGCCGGGAGCCGCCAGCAGTGCAATTACAGTTGCCGCCTATACTACTAAAACCAAATACACAGATATTGATGGCCAAGTGCGAGAAATGGGCTTAGAATTGGATACTATTTCGGAATTTAGTAGTGAAGGGCCTCTACGCACTGATGGGAAGAAACCCGATGTAGCAGCACCAGGAGCAATGATTATTTCCACGCTTTCCGCCGATGCTAATTTTGACCGCTCATCGATGATTAATTCCAAGTTTGTGGTTCAGGCTGGTACGAGTATGGCGACACCGTTTGTTAGTGGGTTAGTAGCACTGCTGTTGCAGCGAGATCCTAAACTCGATCCGGCTGCTGTGAAAGACTTGCTACGTAAAAATAGTGCAATTCCCGGCAAACCCGCAGGCACATTTGATGATAAATGGGGTTATGGAATGATTAATGCCTTAAATCTGTAATTAGACTGAGAAAGGTGGATATTATTTCTGTACAAGGATAGGCAACAACAATCTCTAAATTTGATAAGTTAGGGTAGGCAAAAATTGTCTACCCTGTTTACCAAGGAATTGCTGATGAATTATCAGAAACTAGATGCCGCTCTTGCTACAGCGCTAAATGATGTTCAAGATTCAGAAGAAACTAGTTTGGCAGTTTTCATCCATACTGAACCAATTTTAAACTCTGCTGCAACTGGTGTTTTAGAAAGCTTTGGTGTCAGTGGTGTTAGCAGTGGCAAAGATATTTTCACAGCAACTTTATCACCAAATGCCATTTCCCAGTTGTCAGAGCAACCTTGGGTGAAATATTTGAAGCGATCGCAGCAATTAGAGGCTATTTATAAAGTAAATCTAAAGGTAGCTAATCAAATGAAATGACAACGATAAGATACTTTTGAGACAGTGGATTTACATAGCGTTCAATGACTCGAAAGGCTTATTCTACCGACCTAAAAGACTCAGAATGGGCTATTCTAGCTCCCTTAATTCCTCCAGCTAAGTCCGGTGGACATCCGCGCACAACTGATATGCGCGAAGTATGTAATGCCATCTACTACCACTTGAAAACAGGTTGTCAATGGGACATGTTTTCCGGGGACTTTCCTCCAAGCTCGACGGTTTACAGTTACTACCAGAAATGGCACAAACGAGGAATTTGGCAAGAATTGAACCACATACTACGTAACCAGGTTCAAGAACAAATGGGTAGGTCAGTCCAACCAACTGCGTTAGCGAAGCTCGCCGTAGGCATCGCAGCAGGCTCAAGCAAATAAATTTCAGGAATCCCCAAGCGAATTGTATGCTTGCCAATTTTCAGGGACTTACCTGCTAACGGATAAACCAAACGCACTTGATCTACTGGTAGCCGAATCCGAAGCCTAGAATTTTTAGTTAGCTGAATTACGCCTTCCTTGGGAATACCTGCAATAGTATGAATTCCAACTGTAGTTAACTTATGAAGTTCAGGTTCAAAGTGGGCGATCGCATTTGGATAATTTTATCCTTTACTGCAAATCCAGCGAATACTTACTTAAGTATTAATAAATATATTATACTTACTATCATTGCCATGAAAATGGCTTCTGCAAGCCATAGAACTTCTTCAGAAGCCATTATACATTATTTTATGTATAAAATTATACTATTCCACGGTAACACTTTTAGCAAGGTTACGAGGCTGATCGACATCCAAACCGCGACGAGCGGCAATATGATAAGCCAATAATTGCAGTGGAACTACTGTCAGAATCGGAGAAAGTAATTCTTCCACATGAGAAATGGGAAGAAGATCGTTAAAAATTTCCGCAGCTTCGCCATCGTTGACGGGGGTAACACCAATTAAGCGAGAATCTCTAGCTTTGGCTTCTTGGGCATTAGAAATAACTTTTTCATAAACACTACCAGGGATTGCGATCGCAACTACTGGTACTTTCGCATCTAAAAGTGCGATCGGGCCGTGTTTCATCTCTCCAGCCGGATACCCTTCGGCATGAATATAGCTGATTTCTTTTAATTTCAACGCGCCTTCTAAAGCAATGGGAAAGTTAATTCCTCTACCCACAAAAATGAAATCTTTAGTTTCGGCGAATTCGTGGGCTAGCTGTTCGGTTAAACTTTCCTGATTTGCCAAAGTCGCCTCAATTTCTTTGGGAATCTGTCGCAACCCATTAATAATTTGATCTAATGTATCTTTTGAAACTGTCTGACGACGAGCTGCTAAATCCAATGCCAAAGCATAAAATGCCATCAATTGGGCAGTAAAAGTTTTCGTCGCTGCTACTCCAATTTCAATTCCCGCTAGGGTACTGATAATATGCGGCACTAAATGACCAAGGCTGCTTTCAGGACGATTGGTAATTCCCAGTAGTCGTGCTTGATGTTTGGGTTCTTTTCCCTGGCGACGTTCTTTTTCCATTGTCAAAGCTGCTAGGGTATCGGCTGTTTCACCTGATTGGGTAACGCCAACGATCAAGGTGTTAGCCGTCACGGGTGATGGTGCATAGCGATACTCAGAAGCATAATGTACTTGAGTTGAAATTCCTGCTAATTGTTCGAGTAAATATTTTCCGATTAATGCTGCGTGCCAACTGGTACCACAGGCGACGATCTGAATTTGTTCTAAATCGGTGTATAAATCCGCAGGTAAACCAAGATTGATTGGCGATTCGGTAGATTCGGTTGGATTAAAGTATGCGTCTAAACTAGCTCTTACTACTCCTGGTTGCTCATGAATTTCTTTGAGCATGAAGTGTTTGAATCCCTGCTTTTCTACCATTGCAGGATTGAAGTTGAGCAGGCGGGGTTGTTTTTTCAACCTGTCGCCAGCAAAATTGTAAATCTCAACGCCTAAAGGTGTGAGGCGGGCAATTTCGCCATTTTCCAGAGGTAGCACTGCACGGGTGTAAGCAACGATCGCAGGTGTATCAGAGGCACAAAATAACTCCCCTTGACCAAAACCAATTACTAAAGGTGCTTGTTGGCGAACAACAATCAATTCATCGGGGAAATCAGCAGAAATAACTGCAAGTGCAAACGCCCCACGCAAGTGGTTAACGGCTTGGCGAACTGCCTCGAGGAAGGAAGATGAGGGGGGAAGATTCTTTAAAAATTCGGCTATCAGATGGGGAATAACTTCGGTATCGGTTTCAGAACGAAATTCGTGTCCTTTGGCTTTGAGTTCCTCGCGTAACTCGCGGTAGTTTTCAATAATGCCATTTTGCACCACCGCCACTCGCTTTGCCGTATCCAAATGAGGATGGGCATTATACTCTTCTGGTTTACCATGAGTTGCCCAGCGTGTATGACCAATACCAATTTGGGCAGGGGTTTCTATTTGTTCCAGTTTAGAACGCAGGTTATGGAGTTTACCCTTTGCCCGCACACAATTTACCTCACCTTCCCAAACAGTGGCGATTCCAGCCGAATCGTAGCCCCTGTACTCTAGTTTCTCCAGTCCAGCTAGTAAAATGTCTGTCGCCGCTTGAGTGCCTATATATCCAACAATTCCGCACATTCTTCACGCCACTTTTTTTCAGGATGATTAAATCCAGTATAGTAGTTAGCATAAAGTGGACGTTTTGCAAAGAAAAAGGGAGTAAAATACTCCCTCTACCACTAGGTATTGTTATGGATTTTAGGTTTTTTTACAGCGGATTTCCCGTCAGCTTTTGACCTGACGGTACAAATACAGCTTCTAGGATTTAGATACCCAGAGATTATATCCCCAATCTAAAATTGCGATTTCGTAAGGCGGGCAGTGTCCACTCTACGATCGTAAAGGTGCTTGCTATTGAGACAATTAAAAGTCTTGAGTGCTGAGTTCCGAGTTCTGAGTTGCGAGTGAAGAATCAAAAAATTGTATTTCTAATTTACTTCTTTTTATCTCAGCATTCAGTACTCAGCACTCAGCACTCCGATCAGCACTCAGCTTTTTAGTAAGCTAGACCCATACTGCGAGTTGTTTCAGCGCCCAGGTAAACCCGGATGCTCAAAAAGTCGGTGGGACAAGCAGTTTCGCAACGCTTACAGCCCACGCAGTCTTCTGTACGGGGTGAAGAGGCAATTTGAGCAGCTTTACAGCCATCCCAAGGAACCATCTCAAGTACATCAGTAGGGCAAGCGCGGACGCATTGGGTGCAGCCAATGCAGGTATCGTAGATTTTTACGGTATGAGACATTGAAAAAACGGCTCCTTTCGAGTGTTCTTCTCTGCGAAAGAATCATAATCAACGCATAGTCTACCGCAGTGGTTGATAGGCCGTAATCAAAAGGCTACATAACTTCAAACAATGTAATAAGCACCGTTAAAATTTGCTTTTGCGAGATTGTCCCTATTGACTGATAATCAGCAACATCATCAGGGCGTATTTACCACAGTGATATACCATGATGGGGTTTAATCGTAAAGATAGATGAAACAAAATTAAAAGTAAGTAGGGACATCTCCATAATTTTAACTATGGGGATTTTGGTTAATAATTTGATTTTGCGATCGCTACATCCCCGTGTAAACGAAAACAGTTTGGCAATCTAGATTACGCAAAAGCTTGTTTTTATTACGGAATAAAATTACTTTTGCAATGTAGATGATTAATTTAGAGACTGCGATCGCACTCAGCAATTTTCTTGCGATCGCTCACTGATAAATTGTATATTTAACTTTTTAAGTCTGGCAGTTTCATAATTTAGATTCCGATATATTAGAGAATTTCAGAAATTGCAAACTCATCATTTATAGCAGTAATTTGTGTTTGAATATTTGGCAGATTAGCGTTTAATTGCAGTTGTTCGTCTAAATTTTTAGCATCAGTTAAATTATCTTTTAGATACTCCTTTTCTCGGATTTGTCGAACAATACTTTCTAATAACCAAAGTTGTTCTTCCACAGACAAGGCAAGGATAGAGCGCTCAATTTCTAGTAAATTCGGTGAGATCATTTTACTTTTGATTCCTAGTCAGGTGTATTTTTCAAAGATATTATATTCAGTCTATCTGGTTAACCTAGAGCATCGCCAATTCCTCATCATTTTCCCCACGCCTATCATTTCATAAATCATCAGAGATTGCTATAAATAACTAGAAAGCCGTTTTATTACTTTTTAATTAAGTATTACTGCTGAAGCAAAATGTACGCTAAACTGACTACATGAATTACGAAACAGCTAGGAAACTCCTCATAGATCAGACAATCACAACCGAGGAAAACCCAGATGCGCTGTTAACGCGTATGAAACAGGGCAAACCGCCGGTACCCGGTCAGATCACTTCGATTTTGTTAGCATTGAAAGTGGTGTTTGAAGCCCTCAAAGATGCAAAGAGCGTAGACCGAGAACTGGCTTTAGCCCTTTATCAGTTAAGTATTAAGGCGCAACAGCTATTTGGCGCAGGGCGTAAAGCCGGGGTTGATTGGCCACCACTACTCAAAGAAGATTTACTACGAATTTCCTTAGCAGCTGAAAGTATCTTTTCGGGTATATGGCAAACCTTAGCTCCGATGGAGTTGGGGAAGAGATGAGGGAGCAGGGGAGCAGGGGAGCAGGGGAGCAGGGGAGCAGGGGAGCAGAGGAGCAGGGGAGCAGGGGAGCAGGGGGACAAGGAAAATAATTCCTTACTTCACTTCTAACTCAGCACTCAGATGCCTATTAACGAATTTGCAGTTCATTTTCTAACTTGTCTAGGTCAGTTTTGAGCAAAACCGTCATTTGACCGGTAAAAGCTTTGCCATTCTTGGGTTGGGCAACTTCCACCCAATATACATAGCGATCGCCTACTCGTAATTCTCCCTTTAAGGCTTCCCGAATCGGAGTTTTAGCCAGACGCGCGGAATTAACTACCTTCTGGTTGGGATATTGATACACGACTTGGGCGCGATCGTAATCTTGATAAATCTCCAAGCCATAAATTACCCGCAGGGATTCTTGGAGACGCGTAAATGTCATGCCGTTAATAGCATCATACATAGTAATGCGCTCAGTCCGAATTGTGCCACGGTCTTTAGAAAACTCCACCCTGCCAGGAGGTAATACCGACGCTTGAAAAGTAAATCGTTGGGCAGCAGTATCAGTCTTTTGTACAAATAATTGCTCCCCTCTCCTGGGGCGGAGTGTCGGATGTGCTTTAATCCAAGTGCCTACCTCTTCTGTACTTTGTCCTGGTAAAGCATTGGCTTGAGAATCAAAAAGCGTTCCCACGCAGAGACAGGGCACAAGAGAAAAAGGCAAAATTAAACAGTTAAGTAGAGATTTTTTGAGCATTTTGCTGTTCGGGATTTTTATAGAAATTTCCCCATTTGGGATTAACCATAGTCTTCCCGTTTTTCAGCAAAATTACTTCAATGGATTGTAGCGGTCGCGCATCGAAGCCTTTATCGATCGCTCAACTATAGGACTCATATCAATACTGTTCGGTTAAGGCAAGAGACGCGATGAATCGCCGTCTCTACAATAATCAGTCGTTTTGTCTTGACGGCGAGTTATCGCGTTTTTATGATGATTTATTTAAGCACTTCTCAAAGCCACAATCGGGTCGAGTTTAGCAGCGCGACGTGCAGGAACAACGCCAAAGAATAAACCAATAGCCCCAGAGACACCAACTGCCATAGTAATCGCTACAGGAGAAAGACTCGCTTCTAAAGGAGTCAAGGCTCCCACTAATAGGATGCCACTGATACCAACCGCAGTCCCGACTAAGCCGCCAGCTGCGGAAACAATCACTGCCTCAATGATGAACTGTAGCAAAATATCTTGCTCAGTTGCGCCGATCGCTTTTCGCAATCCGATTTCTTGGGTGCGTTCGGTGACAGAGACTAGCATAATATTCATGATGCCAATGCCGCCGACAAACAGGGATATACCTGCGATCGCAGCTAGCATAATTGTTAATGCACCTGTAATTTGACCGACAGTTTGCAAAGCATCTTTCTGGGTGCGAAGAGTAAAGTCATCTTCACCATTAATTTTGTGCCGTAAACGCAGCAAATTAGTAATTTGAAACTCTGCTGCATCCACGCTATCGGAATCACGAGCAGCAGCAACGAGATAATCTAAGGCGATACCATAAGGAGAATTCTTGCCCACAAGTCGGTTTGCAGATGTCGTGATTGGTATTAAGGCAGCATCATCATAATCTGCTCCCACGCTGGAACCTTTAGCTGTTAACGTTCCAATCACTTGAAAGCTGGTATTTCCAACTCGCAATTGCTGTCCTACAGGGTTACTATTACCGAATAGTTTTTCTGCCAAATCTCCACCTAGCACTACCACTTGGTTATTTCGCTTGATGTCTACCTCAGAGAAAAACCTGCCTTTATCAGTTTCAAAATCCCGCACAGATAGAAAACTAGGAGTTGTGCCAATGATGTTGACATCGGTATTTCTGTTGCGGTATGTAATTACCTGTCTTCTGTTTAACTCTGGTGCAACTCCTACTACTGTTGGTACTTGAGAAGCGATCGCATCCGCATCTTGCAAAACTAGAGTTTTTGGCACTTCAAAGGAGATTCGCTGAGTTTCTCGATTACCTGGTAGTACAAATAGCACATTTGGCCCTAGTGACTCCAGCTGTTTATTAACGTACTTTTGTCCACCTTCGCCAATGCCAATCATGGCAATCACCGAAGCGTTGCCAATAACTATACCCAACATCGTGAGGGCGCTACGCAGTTTATTTGACAGCAGGGTTTTCCCCGCCATATTCATACTTTCGAGAAAATTCATATCTTAAATTACAAATTACGAATTATTTTGTTCTTTGGCCTTTTCGATTTTGTAGTCTTTGGGTGGGTTAACAAAAATGCGATCGCCTTCTTTAACTCCCCCTAAAATCTGAGTTTGGTCTTGAATTTGTGCCCCAACTGTAACTTCGCGGAACTGTGGTTTATTTTTTGCATCGGGTACGAGTACGCCAGTTTTACCCTTTTCGGTGACGATTGACACCGTTGGTAATACCAAGGCATTATTAACGCGATCGCCTAAAAAAGTCAGATCCACATTTAAGCCAGAACGCAGTTTATCTATGCCAGTATCGAGAGCAACCCGCACCTGAAAGGATGTCACACCTTGTTCCACCACTGCTTCGGGAGCAATAAGGCGCACATGACCTTTAAAAACTCGATCGGGATAGGCATCAGCGACAATTTCCACCTGCTGTCCCTGTTTTATTCTGCCAAGATCGGCTTCGGGAACTTGAGCTAATATTTCCAAACCCCGTGCTACGGCGACAATTGAACTAGAAGTTGCCGATGCACTAGTAGAAGCAGAAGTTGTGGGTGTGACAAACGCGCCTGGTTCGGCATACTTTTGGGTAACAATTCCCGACAGAGGAGCGCGAATAATAGTATCTTCCAATTGCACTTCTACACCCTTTAACTGAGCCTCAGCAGAAGCAACAGCAGCTTGACGCTGGACAATTTCCTCAGAACGGGTGCCATCTTCTAAAAGTACCAGTGCTGCCCGTGCTTCGTTAACAGCGGCTTGACGTTGGTCGATTTCTTCAGTCCGAGTCCCACTTTGGACTAAAGAAAACCGTTTTTTCGCTTCTTCTAAATTGGCTCTAGCACTTTTGTCGTCGCTGATGGCTTGATCGAGTAATTGTTTTTTCTCTGCTCCTTCTTTATATAGATATTGGTAACGTTTTACCTGTTCGCTGGTGTAATTCACCCTTGCTTGAGCCGCATCTACTTGAGATTGAGATTGAGCAATCTCTTGGGGACGATTACCAGCCTTAGCTTGGGTTAACTGGGCTTGAGCTTGTGCTAATCGGGCTCTCGCTTGAGCGATTTCTTGAGGACGACTACCAGCAAGGGCTTCGGCTAGCTGTGCTTGACTTTGGGCTAAGTTAGCACGGTACTGGCTCCTTTGAGCCTCAATACCGGCACTATCCATGCGCGCGAGAATTTGCCCTTGCTGAATGCGATCGCCTTGTTCCACGTACAATTGCGACAGCACGCCGGGATTCTTCGGGCTAATATTTACGCTCTGAATTGGTACGACTTTGCCACTAGCTGTAATCCGCAAGGTGACGTTTTGTGCTGCAACTGGCACAGTTAGTTGAGCAATATCTTCTTTATTTGCCCCTTGATTTACCAAGGTGTAAGTTGTTACAGTACCCACAACCAAGGCACTCCCCGCCATCAGCCCTATCAGCCAGCGCAATGGATGCTTAACCTTGCCAATAACTGGAATTTCTATGTGCGTAGCCATATTATAGAAGCCTGTAAATCTTACTGTATAAAAATATTTTTTAGTTAGAGCAGAAGTGGAAAGTACGGAGTTGTTAAAGCTTTGGGATTAAATTTTTATGAGTCAATTAACAACTAGACGCATAATAAGCTTCACAGTTGCTTAATCTTCCTTCATACTAGGCATTCGTATTTCTGTATGTCTTCACCTGAAAGGGTGACTTTAGCCACAGCATATTAGTGCAATTCTGAACTATTTGTGAGAAACAAGATCCCCGACTTTTTTGAGAAGCTGGAAATCTACGGCTGGCAATTCTCACAAATCAGATAGGATTGCTATAGTGCGATCGCACTTTAGTTGCTCTGTATCCTTTTCTTTTTCCCTACTCCCCATTCCCAACGGCAAAGCAGTTTGTAATTATTGCTGAAATTGGGTTAACAACCAAGCACCAACTTGACTTTGATTTATTTGACGAGTTCGCCGTAATGCATCGTTTAATAAAGAAATAGCTAATCCTGGTAATACCTGAGATTCTGTAATCCGCCTACTACCTTGGTTTTCAATAGCAAAAGCCATAACTTGGACATTCTGGACATTTAAAATCCAATATTCTTTCACTCCTAAATCTTCGTATAAAAGTCGTTTTTCACCTTGATCGTCAGCAAGTGAGGTATTAGCCACTTCAATAACTAAATCTGGTGGTGAATATATATCTAAATTGATGATAGAAGTGCCGTAGGGAATGACATCAGCATTTTCACCAATATAGTAAGACACATCAGGTTGAGCTTCATTAAAGCCTGTTTTCCGATATGTACAATTAGTTAAGCCTTTGGCAGGGATGCCTTTGATTGTGCAAAAAAGGTTAACAGCAAAGGCAATAATTGTGTTGTCGCAGGCGTGGTCATGGCCGAGTGCGTAGATTTCAATCCTCATCTGTCCATTGTGGTAGTAGCCCTTGGCTTTTTCGTAGTCAGGATTTTCAATTATTTGGATATATTTATCCCAAGTTGCTGCTATCCAGGTATCGGTTGCTAGTTGGGTCTGTAATTCGCTCATAATATTGCGAAAGAGGAACTTTAACAACAATCATACAAGTTTCATTTTCCAGCACTAAGCTGACACCAAAGCTTTAACTGCATCCTTGCTAACAATTTTTGTAGGGTGTGTTACGCCGGAGGCTAACGCACCGATGGTCTACTTTTACAAAACCAGTCTTTAAGGCGGATGAATCCAGTTCAAAGGTGGATGAACGGAGTTCTGAGGTGGATTCATCCAGTTCAAAGGTGGATGAACGGAGTTCTGAGGTGGATTCATCCAGTTCAAAGGTGGATGAATAAGTATATTTGTAATTTTTGTGGGCACAGCTTATCATTCGCTCAAACCCATCTGCTTATATTGTAGGCTGTGTCTAACCTACATTTTTACCCTGAACTAGGGTTTTAGCTATGCAGTCTAGAAATTTATTTCAGGGCGGTTAAACAACGCAGATACTTAAGCTTACCTACTAGTTTGCAACTAGTAGCTCTGTGCAAAAATTTTTCGCCACATTTTCTTGTACTTGATTCACAATCATAGAAACAAACTCGTCAAGGTCGAATGGCTTAATTAAATATTCTTCAAACTCTACATCTGGAATTTGATCGCAAGTACCTGTGGTAGATGTTGAAGTCACAATGATTGGGATATGCTTACCATTGTCTACCTCTATAGCATCCAATGTATTTAGCAATGTATAAATACTTTCACCTAAAAACCTAATTTCACTGACAATAATGTTGGGTGTAAACCAACTCAGGGTTTCTAAAGCTTCTTTTACCGAACCAGCGGTAATTACATTTGCGCTCAGGTCTTCGAGTAAAAAAGCATACAAATCTCTACTATCGCGATCGTTGTCTACAACCAGTACTTGTACACCTTTGAGTATCCCAACTGCCAAGCAAAAGTCATTGATTAAATTCATAATAATACCTGCAATTAGGGCTTTAAAATCATCCAGTTACATTTTTCTCAATTCCTAGTGCCTTATAGCTCTGTGCTAACTGCTGCCAGAGTAACTCAATCTTTTCATAGCACTCCTGTGAAGAAAATTTTTCTTCACTCTGAAGATTGAAGATGTAACAAACACTTTGAGGAAATTCCTGAAGATTAGCATTGAATACAAGGTTCTGGGGTGTGAATTCACCCAAGTATCGATGCGCTAGTAGACGAAATTATTTTTGTCTACCTGATTGTAGTCATCCATATAAAAATCCTGATAACGAAAATCCAGCTTTTTAACATATAAACTTGGTATTGTTTGATTTTGTGAATAAGTTGATTAACTACGACACAAAATGTAGTCAAAATCATTTTTGCAATTCAAACCTCTTTGAGGAATTTACCAAAAGAATTAAGCTAATCCCGGATTTCTCACCACACCTCGAATGGAGGAGTAATGAGTAGTGAGTAAGAATGTACAAGTTCTTGCACTGGTATTGCGCCTGTTGCTCTTTTACTTATTACTCATTACCCATTACTTATTACTCATTATCAAACGCTTCATAAGCTTGTGAGAAATGCGGGTAATGCGCTTACATTCAGAGTGCAATTTAAATGCGTAACAGCTTATTGCCATTCCCTGTCCTCAAGTTCTTTTATCGGCAACAATAAGGTGGCTTCAATTTCCTGCCTGATAGAAGGCGTTACTTCCGAATTGCTACGCAGGCAATCGAGTAGTAGCTGATTAGCATCATAGTAGCGTTGCAGTACTTGCTCTTGTTTGGGGCTAAACTGCCACTGTTGGTTAATGTTGCGATAATTAATCACCGTCTTGTTTAACTGTTCAGCCCAGATTGAATAGTTCGTCTGCCACCATAGTTCAAACCGTTCTAGACTTACACGAGAATTTGGAAATTGGTTAAAGAGTTGTTGCAGGGATTTATAGAGTCCAACATCCACAACAATGCCCAGAATGTTTGAGAAAGAATCTGCACAGGCGTGGATATGGGCGAAGTCATGGCTCCCATCAATTGCACACTCCAGCAGCAAATCATTTAATGCCGCATCCAGAAACATCCCCTGGTCGAGGCTGGCGGCTAGGGCAAAGTGAGGAGCTACGTGAGGAGTCCGACTCAAGGCAAGGTAAAATGCTCGAACTGTTGCATCTTTTGATTGGGTGGGAATAGTGTGAGATTTTTGGCTAGCCCACGTCAAAAACTCTTGTAAATAAGGGTCTTCGGCAATCAGTGCATCAATCTGTTGCTTCATCAACTGTACTAGAGAGTCTGCACTCCGGAGCATGGTAGCAGTTAACAAGAAGATTTCGCGCCAGTGCGGGTCGGTGATGTGACTGACCAGACCTTCGAGCGCTTGCTCTAATGCCTGTAGGTTATGGCTAGCAACGATTTTCCTCGCTGTGAAGTATTCTTGAAAAGCCAGATAGGAGAAGGAAAAAATTCCCCGCGCCCGTTCTGCTAGTAGCCCATGTTGAGCCTCGATTGACTTCAGCGCTGCTTCGCTTTCTATTTGCAGTTCCTCTGCATCTATTGGCACGTTGCTTAGATTCTGAATATAGTCACCAATGTATTGCTCAATGACGCGTTGTTCAAAAAAATACTGACCCTGTTCAAATGCTGCGGCTGCAATTTGACTCAATAACTTGAGCTTTTGTGGTAGTAAAAACCCTCGGTAAAGCTCATCCCGTTTAATGCCTTTGGCTTCATCCCATTTGCCCAACAGAAGGTCTAAACCTTGCTTATAAAAGTCAGTCCGCTTAGTCGGAAATTTTTCTTGACCGTGAAACAGCCAGCAGGCAAGATGCAGAAATAGGGGTGTGACGACGATTTGGCGAAATTGCCAGTTTTCAGCTAAGTCCAGTTTTTGAATAAAGTGAATGGACTGCGCCTGACCATCTTTAGCGTTGGTTTTGGTAAAAGCCACAAACCATTTTTGAGCGAAGGCTTGGATTTGTTCTGAGGTAAATGGAGCAATTTCAACATCGGTAAAACCTCGGAGTCTAAGCCTTTGAGACGCTGTTCGACAGCTCGATACCAACTGATTTTTGTGATACTTCTCTGAAAATCTGCGAATTTCGCTTAAGACAGCATTACTTTGTTCGTTAACAACTTCATCTATGCCATCAAGTAACAGTAATACTCTGCCTGCATTCAGTAGGGTTTCGATGACTGAGGGATCTAAAATTCCAGATGTGATAAACTCCTGGTGGATGTACTTTAATAAGCTGAACTCGTTTTTAACTCTAGATTCTTCAGCAAAATTTTTCAGTGTGATAAAGATTGGCACCTGCTTCGGCGCAAATGTGTTTTGGTTACACTGAATAGCGAGATGTTGCAAAAAGGTGGTTTTACCTACGCCTGGTTTGCCTAGCACCCTGAGCTTAGAGTATGTTTCAACTGCCTGTATACCAGGTATCTGTCTCTGGTCAATCTCACCTAAGCCAAAACGGTCAAATTCTTCTCGGTCAAGGTTTTGCAGTTCAGTGATTTCTAACCACTGCTGACTGGCAATTTGCTCCAAAATATTCACATCTATATATATGTCATCGATCGCAACAGGACGGCTGATATCCAATAACTGCAAAATACCACACTGGTCTTGAATTTTGTCGAAGCGTTGCGATCGCACTTGTTGCACTAGTGCATCAATATCCACTACAGAGGGCTGGGCGTATTCTTCTAGTTCACGAAATTCTGCCGGCGGATTGATAGCAATCTCCCGCCAATTCACTTCCAAAACCAAGCAAATCTCGATAAAGGTATGACGCTCAACCGGACGACCACTGAAAAACCGCCAAATTGGTTGTCTAGTTTTAAGGTTGACTTCTGCTGCTAGATTGTCTTGTGTCCACCCCTTGTGAGCAAATGCTCTTTTTGCCTCTTGAATCCCAGTGAGTGATGCTTGGAGCGATCGCTTGACCATAAGACAAAAACCTTGATCTTCAAATCATAAATCTTAATTTTTATTAATATTTACAAGTTTATAGCTTTCTTTGTGATATTAATATTTTCCTTTATTAAATTTATACAAAATCCTCGAATCAACTCTCATTTTGGTAAAGTTTTGTGAATAACTCAAACATTAGATATTTATCTTATACATTTCAATTTTTTTCAGACCTGAATTCAAACAATGTTTCATTTTCAAAGCAAAATTGTCAAATTAATTTAGCTGATATTGTTTTTATTGAGCGGGCAACTTTGAAGATATAGCAAGGGACTGGGGACTGGGTGAAATGTCTTTTTGTGTCTAAGTTTTATCATCTATCGATGTCCTAATTACCAAGGCTTTTGCTATAAATGATCGGTCGTCTAAAGTATTAACTAAGTGAAACAACCTTAAAAAAATATAAAATACCCCTCTTTTTTGAAGAGAGAGGTATGGAGAGAAGAGTGATATTTAATTTAGTTGAGTTCCTTAAAATATATTTAGACAGTCGTGAAGTAGTGACTATAAATAGTTTCTACCCTACAGATATTATTCGCCATTTATATGTTTATTTACCGAGGAATCAACAATGATGTGGATGATACCGTTATCATTAGCAGCATCGGGTTTTGAGCCTCTGGGGCATAATCTACCTTGAAATTATAGAAAGGATCAATTTTCAAACTTGAACCTTGAATCGGCTTTATGGGCATCACTTTGCCGGAAACAATATGATATGTCAGGAGTTCCTGGAGCTTATTAATATTCTGAAGCAATGTTTCTACAGTACCTGCTGGAAGCTTGGCAAAAGCTTGATTTGTGGATTCAGAGGCAATAAAAGAATCAACACCTTTGAGAGTATCTATCAAATTGGCAGCCTTGATAGCATCAACCAAGGTGCTGAAAGAACCAGAGGTAACGGCAGTATCGACAATATCAGCCATTTATTTCACTTGGTTATGTGTAATTTGCTAATTATTTATCAGCATTACATCCTAGTGTCATAAATCGTGTTTGAGTAAACGGTTGATTAACGTATAAATCGTATAATATGAGTTAAAAAATTAAATAATTAAAATACAGTAGAATTTAATAGTCAATAGAAAAATCTTGTTACTTAACCAATCCAAATTTTTTGTTGGATTTGGAGTGGAACGCGTGAGGTGTAACTTATTATACACTATATTAGTTATTTATGTTTACCTAATTATTAGCCCTGCAATTGATTACAAGGCTAATATAGTAGAAGTTTTATTTATTTCACTTTTTCAAAACTACATGAAAGGAATTTAAATATCCAGTAATAGTTTTAGCTAATGTCTTTTGCTGCTTCTTTGTAGTTATTGCCATTACTTGATATAATCTTCCTTCAGCAATATACATTCTACTTTTAGTGATTTTCCCTCCAGAATTGATGTACTCAATTTCTTTGCCAGGATGATTATTTGAACTACGAATGTTTCTTTGACTAATTAAATTACTTTTCGTAGACTTTAAAGCCATATCCCGTGCATTATTAAGTACAGCTTGGGGATCGGCCATTTGACCGTAACTATAAGGAAAATCATTGTAAGCAACTATGTATGCTACTTGCTGTTTTGGTGGTTGAGCAACAAATATTTCTAAAGTAATTTCCCCCATGTAAGTTTTTTGGTATTCGCTATTTCTGTTGGGGTTTCCCGGCATCAAAATTGTAAAACGCCCATCTGGAGCAGTGTATAACTTCCATTGTGGCTGCACGGGTTGAGAAACCTTTGGTTTGACAACAGCTACCGGAGATTTGGGTTGACGCGCTTCCACAAGAACAGAGCCACCACAGACTATCGTGGCGGCTATTAGTGGCAACAGACTTTTAACTGTCATATTTTTTGCCCTTTGAGATGCCGATCTCACTGATGATGCCAGCTGTTATAACCTAGCAGCACATAAAGCAGCACCAATTAGGCCGACTTGCGAGTTGAGGATAACATACACCGGGATCTCTTCAAGGAGGCGGCGCATCCTACCTTTTTGGGTGAAATTTAATAAGAAACCGCTATTTTGGATTAGGGGCAGGATTTTGGGCGCAATTCCACCAGCGATATATAAGCCACCGTAAGGTAGGAGTTTCAGGGCGAGATTACCGGCTTCTGCACCGTAAGCCTCTATAAATAATTGCAAAGTTTGTTCGCAGAGGCGATCGCGTTTTTCTAGTGCAGCTGTACCAATGACAGCACCAGGATCGACACTTTTCTCTTCCTGTCCCGCTTCTTGTTCCCAAGTTCTAACGATTTGGGCAATATCTGGTGATTCTGTAGCAAATTTGCGATCGCGCAGAAATTGGTAAATTGCCACAATTCCCATTCCAGAAACCACGCGTTCCACAGAAACGCGCTGGATATCATGCTTACCCAGCAGGTATTTCAACAGTTGAAACTCGATCTCGTTCCGAGGGGCAAAGTCAGCGTGTCCACCTTCTGAAGAAAAAACTTGATAGTGGTTCCCCTGCTTAATTAAAAATCCTTGCCCTAAGCCAGTACCAGCACCAATAATTCCAATGGGGGTTTCGGGTTGAGGTTTGCCAACTTGTAATGTGTGCAAGTCTTGTTTTTGTAAACCTGAAATGCCATAGCCAACGGCGGCGAAGTCATTAATCAAAGAAATATGCGGGATACCCAATTCTTCTTGTAGACGTTCGGTATCCAAGAACCAGGCTAAATTGGTCAGTTTGGCAGTATTTTTGACAATGGGGCCGGCGATCGCAAAACAAGCCTTTTCTGGTGTAGGTGTATTAGCTTTGACCAAAAACTCCTGCACTATCGGTACTAAATCAGGAAAATCGGCACTGTGGTAACTTTCCTGATAAATAGTATGTAAAGCTGGTGAGTCTGATTTTTCAACCAATTGCAGAATAGTTTTCGTACCGCCGATGTCTCCTGCTAGTAACAAAGTCATAGAATTTATTGGTGAATTAAATTACTTTTTTGTAAGATATACTCAACCTAGCAGAAGTCATGAACACAAATCTCTATCAGAGGTTTAAGCAAATCGAATAACTTCTTCTATGTGGGTTAAATGAGAAGTATCTCCCGTTAGTTCTAATAACCATTCTGGGTCTTGGCGTACCACTTTTACCAGAGAACACAAAGAAGCTTTGACTTCTGTTTTGGCAATTTCCCCCACTAGCCCCATTGCTCCGCCCAATACAGATGCACCATGTGCTACTAGCAGAATATCTTCTGGGTAGAACTCAGTAGCTAAACATCTAGCAGTTTGTCCAGAACGTTCTCGCACTTTTTCGTGAGTTTCAGGAAATTTTGCGGCGATGCGCGAGGTATAGCTGCTGTCAATTCTGGGGAATAATTCTGCTAATGCTGGAGTTGAGAGTCTTTCGGGTTCTTCTGTCATCCAAACTGGATTTAGCCATTCACTCAAGCCTGTTTCGAGTTTAATCGGCAAGTCGAGCATTTCTGCAATTGCATTTGCTGTTTGTACAGTTCGCAGAAAAGGAGAAGCGAAAATATGGCCAATATTTTCTTTTTTCAATCGTTTAGCTAACTGCTGTGCCTGCACCATACCATCATCAGACAAGGGCGGATCGTAGCGTCGTTCGGCGGTGAGAAACCAATCGGGGTTTACGAAGTCGAGGCGGTTAGCGTGTCTTGCTATCCAGACTATTTGACTCATGGGTTTAATTATTCCGATGAATAGAATTCGCCGCTAAACAAATATATAGATATCTGCAAGGAGGGCTGCAAATATTAATATAGGACAAAAATCGTAATAATATTTAATAATACTAATGATTAGGAAAACTTATCAGTAGAAACTAGTTAAGATTGTGTAATAAACTCAAATGTAAATATCAGATTGGGACGGTTCAAACCAAACTCCACACTCAATAACTGATAGTAGATGGCTGAGGGTAATTGTTTTGAGTGTACCGTGACGTTTGCGATAGTAACACTCAAAAAGTAAAGAAAATAAATGTGGTTCTTCATGGAAGTAACGGTAAAAAACAAACCCCTGCCAATCTATGCCAAACTGTTCAGCGATTTTAGAAAATAGTTCATCAACATCATTACCATCTATTTTGAGGTCTTCCCGAAGCCGTGTATTAAGAGTAATATCTTTTGTTTGCACACCTAGCTCATTAGAAAGAATTGCTGCAAGTTGATTAAACCTATCTGTAAATGACATAAGCTTTTCAGGTGACAAACTCCAGTAGCAAGAATCCTATTAACAAGGAAATTATTACCAGGTAAATACTGTTCAAGCATCTATGAACCAAAATCACCCCCAGTCAACCCGCTAGAAAGTTAAACAAACCGTAGGCCGAGTTATTGGTTCTCTCTGGTTACTGATTGCCAAGCAAGGCGATCTTTCCAGTGCGATGTGAAATTAAGTTGAACTGCTTGCTTAAAGTCTTCCAAAGCTGCTGAAAAAGCTTTCTCTTTTAGCTCATCTTGGTTGTTCAACTGTTTAGGGCATTGTGGATTCCATACATATTTTTGACAAGTTTGGTGGGCAATTTCTAGATCGCTACCATTTTCAGGATTTTGAAAGACGGGATGATAATGTAACCTGTTGCAGCAAACTTGCAACCATTCTTGCCACCCACACTGCCACAAG
This sequence comes from Nostoc sp. LEGE 12454, assembly GCF_056620565.1. Lineage (NCBI taxonomy): Bacteria > Bacillati > Cyanobacteriota > Cyanophyceae > Nostocales > Nostocaceae > Nostoc > Nostoc sp. LEGE 12454. Next base: position 74,178 of record NZ_JBWQXL010000020.1, on the reverse strand, counting down.
CGGATTGTTCCATCAAGACTACCACTGGCAATCAGTTTACCATCAGGGCTAAAAGCTGCGGAATTTACCCAATACTCATGCCCGCGCCAAGGTTGACCAATGGGTTTGCCGTTGCTATCCCACAAGCGCACTGTCAAATCATTGCTAGCACTGACAATCCACTGACCATCAGGGCTAAAGGCGACAGAATTAACTTCTTTTTCATGTCCGCGCCAAGGTTGACCAATGGGTTTGCCGTTAATATCCCACAAGCGCACTGTCGAATCATTGCTGGCACTGACAATCCACTGACCATCAGGGCTAAAGGCGACAGAATTAACTTCTTTTTCATGTCCGCGCCAAGGTTGACCAATGGGTTTGCCGTTGCTATCCCACAAGCGCACTGTCGAATCATTGCTGGCACTGACAATCCACTGACCATCAGGGCTAAAGGCGACAGAATTAACCCAATTCTCATATTTGCGCTGCGATCGCCCGATGACCCGATCTTGTAATATTTGATGTAGCTCCCACAAACGCACAGTGCGATCGCCACCACTGATAATCAGCTTGCCATCGGGACTAAAAGCTAAGGAATTAACCTGTCCTTCATGTCCGCGCCAAGGTTGAGTGATGGGGTTGCCATTGATATTCCACAAGCGTATTGTGCGATCGCAGCTTCCACTAATAATAAACTTGCCATCAGGGCTAAAGGCTACAGAATTTACATGTCCTTCATGCCCGTGCCAAGGTTGACCGATGGGATTGCCTTGTATGTCCCACAAGCGCACTGTAGAATCACTACCACCACTGACAATCAACTTGCGATCGGGGCTAAAAGCGGCGCAAATAATTTTCGCCTCATGTTTGTGCCAAGGTTGAGTGATAGTGTTACCTTGTAAATCCCACAAACATACCGTTCCGTCAAAACCAACACTAATAATGCGTACCCCGGAGGGGTTGGCGCAGCCATCGCCATTTGGGCTAAAGGCGACGGAAATAACTCCTTCCTTGTGTCCGCGCCAAGGTTGAGCGATGGTGTTACCTTGTAAATCCCACAAACACACTGTTCCGTCAAAACCAACACTGACAATAGAATCGCTATTTGGGCTAAAAGCGACGGAAATAACTCCTTCCTCATGTCCCTGCCACGGTTGAGTAATGAGATTACCTTGTAGATCCCATAAACACAAAATTCCGTCAATACTGCCACTAACAAGAAACTTGCCATCAGGACTAAAAGCTACACAATTAACCTCTTGCTCGTGTCCACACAAAAATTGAGCAGTAGGATTGCCAATGATATTCCACAAGCACACCGTAGAATCGCTACTGCCACTGGCAATAAACTTGCCATCAGGACTAAAGGCTACACAATTAACCTCTTGCTCGTGTCCCCGCAAGCTATTTGCCTCTGTGGGTGTGTTCATTGCTTCCTTTAAGCTTCCCAAAACAGGAGCTAGAAGGTGGTTTGGGTATTTCTCTAGATTCTCACCCATTGTTTGAATTGCCAGCACCAAACCCTCTAGCGGTTGAACAGGAAGTAAATTCAAAACCCTGGCGGATTGCTCGCGCAGTTTTAATTCAGTCAGTGCAAGGTTTAACTTTTGAATCTCTTGTTCCTTTTCTCTCAAATGGCGATCGCGCCATTCAAGACTAGGATTAATAAATTGATTAGCTTGTTCGCTTAAATAACCAAACGTTTGCTCTTTTAGTTCTTGATAAGTCTTTATCTTCAGAACCCCGTTTGCAACATCTTCTCTTTCCCACAATACATTCAGGGTATATGCCAGAAATGGTAAAGAATCATCTTGTTGGTGAAAATCGTGAATAATTTGCTCAACTAGACCTTGTTCAAAGGTGACGCCATGTCTAGCAGCAGGTTCAGCGATCGCTAACTTTAATTCTCCATCGCTCATTCTAGTGAGTATACGACTATAGCGATCGTGAATCTTTGCAAGTTGGGGATACTCACTAAATTTATCCGAAAAATCAGACCGCATTGTTAAAACAATTTTGACAGAGCTATCCTGCTGCAAGATCAATTGAAAGAGACTAGCAACAAATTTATCGCGTTCCGGCTTTTGAGTTTTCGTAAACAGTTCTTCAAATTGGTCAATAAAAATCAAAACGCATTGATAATCTTGTTTGAGGTATGTGACAATTTTAATTAGGGTAGTTTCTCTTATTTTTCGAGCAATATCCGCTATTGGTGATTTTTTTCCATAATTAGAAGCAAGACACTGATAAAGAGATTTAAAAGGATTTTCATCTGGGTGAAAACTTATATTAATTAATGAATTGTTATTATTTCCCAAATAAGGAATTAAACCTGCCCGAATCAATGATGATTTGCCAGTATTTGATGCTCCTAAAAGTAAGAGTACATTATCTTTTTTTAAGCGATCGCCCAGATTAGCAATCCACTTCTCCCGCCCAAAAAATTTGTCTTTATCTTTAATTTCAAAAGTTTTTAATCCTAAGTAAGGAGAGTCTGTTTTAAGTGGACGACAATGAATATCCTCAAAATTACTGTCAGAAAAAAAGTCGTATTCAGAAATACCTTGGACATTACACCCAATATTTATATCGCCTTCAGAACTGTTAACCATCTTATCTCCTTACCTTTGGATACCTCTGGCTAAATCTTTACCTCAGTTATAGTTCCTCGGCTAATCTTTGTAAGTAACTCAACAAAATTAATTACACATTCTCTTGTGAAGCTTTCCCTGTCGCCGCCCTATAGGATCTACGGTGTACACACAAGTCGAATTACCCCCAATACGGTTCGGTTAAGGCAAGAGACGCGATAAATCGCCGTCTCTACAATAGTCAGTCCTTTGTAGAGACGGCGATTTATCGCGTCTTTCTGATCTAGAATTTTCATCAAAAAACCTTATCCTAACCGTATTGGAATTACCCCCCTTAATCCCCCCTTTACAAGGGGGGAAAAAAGAAATCTAGTTCCCTCCCCTTATAAAGGGGAGGGTTAGGGTGGGGTAAAACCCGGATTTGTCACTTATTTCCAACTTGTGTGTACACGGTAGCCTATAGGATAGAAGTTTTGTAAATCCTATCCGTGAAAAATTAAGGTTTTAAATAGGTTTATTCAGCAAAATTACTTAAGTAACTTTCAAAAATATGTAGTAACTTTATCCTAAAACGCCATAAATGACAAACGGGATGGAACTTTTTGATAACCTACACCTTGCTATGTTTAGCGGCAAAGGTGGAGTCGGAAAAACGACAATTTCCTGCACCTTTGCATGTCGTTGGGCGCAGAAATTCGCCAATGAGCAAATTCTTTTAATCTCAACCGATCCGGCTCACTCTCTGGGAGATGTTTTACAAGTCAGCATTGATGACATTCCTCGTCCCATAGCGGAACTACCCAATCTACGAGTAAGGGCGTTGGATGCAAAGCGTCTGCTACAAGACTTTAAAGAACGTTACGGCCAGGTTTTAGAACTGTTAGTGGAGCGCGGTAGTTTTGTTGAAGGCGAAGACTTGTCTCCAGTTTGGGATTTAAATTGGCCTGGACTGGACGAGTTGATGGGCTTGTTAGAGATCCAACGCCTTTTTCAGGAGCAGCGGGTAGATCGAGTAGTAGTTGATATGGCTCCTAGCGGTCATACTCTCAACTTATTTGGATTGATGGATTTTTTAGACACTTTCCTCCACTCTCTGGAACTGTTTCAAGAAAAGCATCGGATTATTAGCAAGACCTTTGCTGGAAGTTACACACCCGATCGCGCTGACGATTTTTTGCAAACCCTGAAAGCTGAACTGTCGCAAGGTCGTCGTCTGCTTCAAGATCCTACCCATACAGCTTGTTTGTTAGTTGCGATCGCCGAACCAATGAGTTGGTTGGAATCAAAAAGATTCCTAGAAGCCTTACAAACCATGCAGATTCCTTGCGGAGGGTTGTTTGTTAACCAAGTCCTTGCCAGTGCGACTGACCCAGATCGTTACCAAGAACAACAACCGCTGATCGGTCAGTATACGGATCTTGCTAACGAAAAGCCGATTTTTATTGTGCCACAGCAAGATGAGGAGCCTTTAGGGATTCTAGCCCTCAGCCATCTCATCAACCAAATCCATGTTCCTCAGCTTGAACCGCTATCTTTTATCGATCTACTCCCAGTTCAATGGCCGGAAACAATTCTTCCTAGCTTTGGAGATTTTCTCACCAAAGGTCGTCGCCTGTTACTAATTGGCGGTAAGGGTGGAGTAGGCAAAACCACAGTAGCAGCTGCGATTGGTTGGGCTATGGCTCAACAACATCCCGATCGCAAAATTCGCATGGTTTCCATCGATCCAGCCCACTCCTTGGGTGATGCCTTTGGTCTGAGTTTAGGACACGAACCATATCAAATAACTGCCAATCTTCGAGGTCAGGAAGTAGATGGCGATCGCATTCTCGATCAATTCAGAGCCGATTACCTATGGGAACTGGCCCAAATGATGAGTGGCGAAACCCAAACAAGCGAAGCTATTGAAATGGCCTATGCTCCTGCTGCCTGGCGCAAAATTGTCGATCAAGCCTTACCAGGGATTGATGAAATACTTTCCCTGTTAACAGTAATGGAATTGCTAGAGCAACAAGAAGAAGACTTAATTATTTTAGACACTGCTCCTACAGGTCATCTTCTGCGTTTTCTAGAAATGCCAACCGCATTAGCAGACTGGCTAGCTTGGATTTTCAAACTCTGGATCAAGTATCAGAATGTCCTTGGTCGTACAGAGTTTATGGGACGTTTACGAACTTTGCGACAGCGTGTAGTTAAAGCCCAAAAAGTGCTAAAAGACCCACAACAAGCAGAGTTCATTGGGGTTACACTTAACCAGACTAGCGTACTTGCCGAACAACAACGCCTGTTCAAATCTCTGCAAGAAATAGGTGTAAGCCAGAATTACCTTGTTCTCAACCGCTTTAATTCTACAGCAACCATTAATTGCGATTTTCCAGGTTTGACAATGGTTCGCTTACCAATGCTTCCTCGCTCAGTTCAGCCTTTAGAACGCATCCAAGCAGCAGCCGGCTGTTTATTTTAACGGCTAATTAGACTAAATACTTTCATACCCAAAGATAAATTTATTATGCATCGCACTCCAACCCGCAGACAAATTCAAGCCAAACTTAGCACCATGCCTCCTCAACGTTCTCAAGCAACAGTTTACTTAAATGCTTACAAAATGATGTTAGAGAAGGAGCGTTTAGAGGAGGAACTAGAGAAACTCGAAGCACGCCGACATCAGATTCAGCAGCGTCTTGCTATTTTAAATAGTCAAACAATTGCTGAAGGAGACATGACCCATCAGCAAGCAAATACAAACTTGGAGGACAATACACCAAAATTCAAAACCTTAACATTGGAATACTAAGCACTAAGATTTCAGCTTGCCTATTCTTCGCAACCTCCTTGCTCAACATTGGCTGCGGTCTTCTAAAATATATTTTTTTAAATTTTCATCCCACTTCAACAGCGAACGTTTTTGTTCTAGCTGGCATTCAATTAGTCAAAAGTCGGGATTTAGGGGAAAGCCGACATAGGGTAAAAGCGCGGACGCTCAGGTACGTTTACTACGTGTTTGATAATACTTTAACCCACAAACTCCGCCCCAAATCCCACCTAGAATGGTTCCAGTTTGAACACAAAATAACCAAACAGTAATTAAATATCCTGCCATCATTCCCTGGCTTAAACCACTCAGGTTAAGATTTGAAAAACTTTGGTCAGTTTTCAGCGTCCATTTATACCACAGCCAACCAAGAAAAAAACCAATACCAGAACCAAGTAAAGCAAAAATAAATGACCACAAAAATGTTAATAAACCGTACTTAAAATTTTTCAAACGCACTGTAGCAAGCACAAAAAATATCATTCCTATTAGTGCTGCAATTGTTACTGTCAATAGAATTAATCTTATCATTAGACATTACTCAATTATTCTTAAAGGATAATTGTTTTACATTTTACTAACTTGTTCTATTGGTGTCATCTTCAACTCATTGAGGCATTTTTCTAATTTATTATCGGTCGTAGTTATCCCAACGTTAATTCACCCGACTGTATATCAACGACTAACCGACGATTTGTTAACCATTGACGACCGAGCAAAACTTCTGTTAAATCTTTGCCAACATGTACAGGTATGTCAAACTCTTGGTCATCAAATAATACTTGACCAAGATAGATTTCAAATTTTACATCTCCGCGTGCAGTTCGCATTGTTTGCTCTCGTAAACGCTCCCAACCAAGTGCATCTATATCTTGCTCATTAATCGCTAACCAATACGAAAAACCTGTATCAAACATCGCCTCAACAGGTAACTCTAATCCATCTGATGTTATTAAATTAATTTCAAAAAGTAGTGCATCCTCATCACCAAAAAAACCGGAAATCGTCATATCGTGCCGCAAGCCCCAGACTCATTAATCCGAAAAGCATAGTGGATTTTGCCTGGATGCTGTTCGCGGCACCGTAATGAAACTACTTCTAAATCTTTATCAATAAAATATTCTCCACTATCCGGTTCAACTGCAACAAACCAGTTGTAGTGAGTTTCAATTAATTCTGATTTGACTTGCTCAAAAATAGGTTTACAACGTTGGTAAAGAGCCTCGCGTTCGGCTGAACGTCGTGCTTTTTGTTCTTCATTCCATTGAATTTCAGGGAATATTCGTCCCCTGCGTGCGGTACGAGCGGGTTTGGTTTCAGTCATGGCTGATTATATTGTGAATCGCGATACTTATATTTTCCCTCATTCACACATCGCGGATTAAATTCGATGAAAAAAGCCTCACGTTCGCGGGTACTGTCCGTGAAAAAAGAATGCACGGTATCACAAGCTACTAATTTTTGATGTTGACAAAAGTTTTCGGTCTACTGAAATTTATTTATGGGGATTACCTTCTGCCACGACAGTTGTTTTATGCCGGGAAACCCGTCCATCGCAATACCTCCTCTCCTCTGCCTCCTGCCTCCAACTTACTCTTGTGTTTGATCGCGTTCCTCCTGTTCTGCTTCCAGAATCGCTAATAAAAGAGCTTCTTCCTGAATTTCAAACTCTTCTTCAGGAATTTCTCCCATATCAAAAGCAAGTTGGAGTGCAAGAAGTTGCTTGCTCAGATTTTCTTTATCATCAATTTCAGTACTCGCCTGTTCTAAAATTTTTTCCCCAAGCCACGTTACCCCCATTAATGGGCCAGTAATCGGTAATAGTAAGAAGCGCAGAACCATATTGCTTTACACCTGTGTGGACTTCTTAAAGGTATCCTCTCAACACCGTAATCATGCTGATGACATAAATATTAAACATTACTAGTCTTGTGTTGATGCCAAAATGCGTTGGATTTGAGTCCAGTTAAAGCTGATTGACATCTGTATTTTATATTTTTAATGTAAAAAAAAATACTTTAGTATGAGAAATTACTATTTAGGAGGTACTTAGAGTTTGACAACAGTATTAAATGCATCTCCCCAGCGATTTGTCAATACACCTGCTGTTCAACGCGTCGCTCAACGTGCTTTGCGCTATCTACAGTCAGGTTTTTCAATACATTTACGTGGTGCAGCCGGAGTCGGAAAAACTACTCTGGCAATGCATCTAGCTGATTTGCTCAACCAGCCGATCATTCTCTTATTTGGAGATGATGAGTTTAAAACCTCAGACTTGATTGGTAATCAATTAGGTTATACCCGCAAAAAGGTTGTTGATAACTTCATCCACAGCGTTATCAAAGTTGAGGATGAAGTCCGACAACATTGGGTTGATGCACGATTAACCTTAGCTTGTAAAGAAGGATTTACGCTGGTTTACGACGAATTCAATCGATCGCACCCGGAGGTAAATAACGTTTTACTCTCCGTACTTGAGGAGAGGTTGTTAGTATTACCAACCAACCAACATCGAGCCGAGTATATCCGGGTTCATCCTCAGTTTCGGGCAATCTTAACATCAAATCCTCAAGAGTATTGTGGAGTTCATGCAACTCAGGATGCTTTGATGGATCGTGTTATTACCATCGATATGCCTACACCTGATGAACTGAGTCAGCAGGAAATTGTAGTTCATAAAACAGGCATAGATTCTGAGAAAGCAGAAGTAATTGTCCGCTTAGTACGGACGTTTTGGAGTCGATCTGGCTCTGGACAAGGCGGTGGATTGCGTTCCTGTCTGATGATTGCCAAAATCTGCCACGAACACGAAATTTCCGTCAACCCTGGAGATCCTAACTTCCAAGATATTTGTGCTGATATCCTACTTTCTCGTACAAATCAACCTCTGATGGAAGCAACTCGGCTACTGGAAGAGGTTTTAAGTGAATTGTATCGTAGTATAAATACTCAATCTCAGCCGTCAGAGATAATACCAAACAACCAAAATCAGGTTGTATTGGAACAACGAGTACCTTACGAGCATGAAGTCTACAACTACCTGTGTAATTCTCCAGGAAGGCGTTTCTCTGAATTGGCAGTAGAACTAGGGATCGATCGCAGTCAAATTGTGGCTGCACTCAAGTCTCTCAGGGAGCAGGGAGTATTAGTACAAATGCAGGGCAATGCCGAGTCGCCGAACATCTCACAGACAGTTCCTTTTGATTCTGGCCATTTAATAAAAAAATGAGTACTAATACTAACCGGGGAGCTATCACCACATCAACTCAAGGTTCTACCTTGGCAGATATTCTAGAACGGGTTCTGGATAAAGGCATTGTTATCGCAGGAGATATTTCTATTTCCGTAGGCTCCACAGAATTGCTCAACATTCGGATTCGTTTGTTGATTTCTTCTGTTGATAAAGCCAAAGAGATTGGAATTAACTGGTGGGAGAGCGACCCCTATCTTAATAGTCAAACTCGCACCTTATTAGCAACTAATCAACAACTTCAAGAGCGTCTTGCCAGTCTAGAAACAGAACTGCAATCGCTTAAAACACTCAATCCTATTAATCATCAGAATGCAGGGGATTAGCAAATCAAAAGGTTCCGATTCCGGTTTAGCACCGTTATTACTGACGGTTGTTGAGCTAATACGCCAACTCATGGAAGCTCAGGTGATTCGGCGAATGGATGCTGGCACCCTCAACGATAATGAGTTAGATCGGGCTGCCGAAAGCCTGCAACAGCTTGAACAACAGGTTGTTAAGCTTTGCGAGATATTTGATGTTGACCCAGCCGATCTAAATATTAACTTGGGTGAAATGGGAAATTTACTTCCCCAATCTGGAGGATACTACCCCGGTGAAACCTCTAGTCAACCTTCTATTTTAGAACTTCTCGATCGCCTATTAAATACGGGTGTTGTGGTTGAAGGTGACTTGGACTTAGGACTGGCTCAGTTAAGCTTAGTTCATGCCAAGTTAAGATTAGTACTCACTTCTAAACCCCTGTAACTTTTTTATCTACATTCTTCTTGGTAAGACATTTATATGAGTTTTTACATTTATGGAATTTTGACCTTGCCTGCTCCACAAAATTTAAATTTAGAGGGCTTAGATCGGCAACCCGTACAAATTAAAATTTTGGATGATTTTGCAGTAATCTACTCGGAAGCACAGCAAGAGCGTTATTTGGCCAGCCGTCGTAACCTGCTAAGTCATGAGAAAGTCCTTGAGGAGATCATGCAAGGAGGCGATCGCTATTTACTGCCCGTGCAATTTGGACTTTTGGTTTCAAGCTGGGAAACGGTTTCACAGCAATTAATTCGTCCTCATCAAGAAGAATTGACGCAAATGCTTGCGAAGTTATCGGGTTGCCGAGAAGTTAGTGTCAAAGTTTTTTGGGATACCGAGGCAGAAATTCAGGGACTATTGGCAGAACACCCAAATCTCAAAACCGAAAGGGATAAGCTAGTGGGTCAACCCCTGAGTATGGAGCGAGTAATCCAAATAGGGCAAGTCATCGAACAGGGAATGAGCGATCGCAAGCAAGGCATCATAGATGTATTTAAAAGCACGCTCAACTCCATTGCGCTCGAAGTAGTAGAAAATACTCCCCAAGTGGACACAATGATCTACAATTCAGCCTACCTAATTCCTTGGGAAACAGAATCACAATTTAGCGAACACGTTGAAGCACTCGATCGTCAATTTGAAAACCGTTTGCGAATTCGTTACAACAATTTCACTGCCCCCTATAACTTTGCTCGTCTTCGATTAACCACTTCCAACTGATTAATTCCTCTCTCTGTTCAACAGCAATAAAAATTGAGAATAAAAAATTATTGAAACTTTTAATTTTTCGTAACAGGACTTACGCAATAACTCTCTAAAACTCTTATTTCTCTGCGTCCTTGGCGTCCTTGGCGGTTCGTTTTTTCATTATTTTGCGTAAGTCCTATGAAAATAAAATTTTTCTCTGCCTTTTATTTAAGTAAAATCAATGGACGACATATTTAAAGGATTTGAACACCTATTAGAAATTGCCAAAGCTTTAGAAGAAAAAGTAGAGAAAGGGGAGTTAAAAACTTCTATTAAAATTCGCTCTCATAATCTCAGTAGTATTCCCCGGCAAGGCAATATTCCGAGAACAAATAATTCCAGCCGAGCCAGATCCAATTCCACCGTTGGCACTACACCAATGGATGATACTGATGTCACCCCCCCATCAGCTCGAACCAACTCAAAAGCTGCTTGGCAAGGTATCGGCGGCTTGGCTGATGTTCTCCAAGAAATCAGAGAGTTAGTTGAAATTCCCCTAAAACGTCCAGATTTATTGGTGAAATTAGGGTTAGAGCCTCCGCGTGGGGTTTTGCTCGTTGGGCCGCCCGGTACGGGAAAAACTTTAACAGCCCGTGTTTTGGCAGAAGAGTTAGAGTTAAACTACATTGCCATCAATGGCCCAGAGGTGATGAGCAAGTATTACGGGGAAGCAGAAGCTCGTTTACGAAGTATTTTTGAGAAAGCAACTCGTTCTGCTCCCTGCTTGATATTTATTGACGAAATTGACAGCCTTGCCCCAGATCGCAGCCAAGTAGAAGGTGAAGTTGAAAAAAGACTAGTGGCGCAGTTGCTTGGGTTAATGGATGGGTTTGCCAAAACTGAGGGCGTAATTGTATTAGCGGCAACAAATCGTCCCGATTATCTCGATCCGGCGCTTCGTCGTCCGGGACGCTTCGATCGCGAAGTTCAGTTTCGGGTTCCCGATCGCAATGGACGCTTGGAAATTCTGACGATTTTGACAAGTGCCATGCCTTTGGAGACTTCGGTTAATTTAGGAGCGATCGCTGATTTGGCTGTCGGTTTTGTTGGTGCCGATATCAAAGCTCTTTGTCAAAAAGCAGCCTATATTGCCCTTCGTCGTCAAGTCCCCTCGCTCAACAGTCCCGTTCCTGAGAACATGACTATCGTACAACAGGATTTTCTCGAAGCAATTAAGGAGATAAAACCCTCAGTTCTCAGGGATGTAGCAGTTGAAGTACCAAGTGTCAGTTGGGATGACATTGGTGGATTGGATGATGTTAAACAAAAACTTCAAGAATCTGTAGAGGGCGCACTTCTTTATCCCGAACTATACGAGCAAACCAAAGCCAAGCCTCCCCGTGGGATTCTGTTGTGGGGGCCGCCGGGAACCGGAAAAACATTACTGGCAAAAGCGATCGCTTCCCAGGCTAGAGCCAACTTTATTGCTGTGAATGGCCCGGAATTACTCAGCCGATGGGTAGGTGCCGCAGAACAGGCAGTCAGAGAACTTTTTCGCAAAGCTCGGCAAGCAGCTCCTTGCGTTGTGTTTATAGATGAAATTGATACCCTAGCACCAGCCCGGGGAAGATTTACTGGTGATTCTGGAGTTAGCGATCGCGTTGTCGGTCAACTGCTCACCGAACTGGATGGGTTGCATGAATGCCCGAAAGTACTGTTAGTAGGAGCAACCAATCGTCCAGAAGCGCTCGATCCTGCTTTGCTCAGAGCGGGAAGATTGGACTTACAAATAAAAATCGATCTACCAGATCGAGCCAGCCGATTAGCGATTTTAGGAGTTCACAATCTAGATCGTCCCCTGGTTGATGTCGATTTAGAAACCTGGGCGACAGTTACCGAGGGTTGGAATGGGGCAGACTTGGCTTTGTTGAGCAATCAAGCTGCTTTAAGCGCAATTCGTCGATACCGCGCCCAAGGATTGACTGACTCCAGCTTGATTCAGATTACAAATGATGATTTCCAAGTTACATACCAAATGCTTGCTAATCAGCATCAATCTCAATAGTCTCTTATTTGAAAAAACACAGAAGTTTAGAGCGGAAGCTACTTAACGCAATGTGCAACTTATCTTTAGAACCCCTCTCCAAACCTCTCCCCCACAGAGAGAGAGGCTTTGATTCTTGCTCCCCTTCCCTACAAGGGAAGGGGCTGGGGGTTAGGTTTGAGAGAACGTTGCACACAGCGATACTTACTCTTTGGAAACACCTTTGATGTAAAAAGAAGCGTCCCGGAGAACTTCATGTGTACAAACTTAATTACAGAATAAGTATCCCAAGTTTATGTCAATATACGCTTATGCTCTTCTAGTCCCGACCGCATCACCGCTTGTTCTACCCTTAGGGATGGAAAGGAATATTGAACTCGTTTACTCTTCTGGTTTAGCTGCGATCGCAGAGCCAGAAATCTCACTGGAGGCAATACAGGCAACGGATGAGCGTTTACTTCAAGCTGTATTGACCCACGATTGCGTAATTCGAGAACTTTTTCAACAAACTCCCCTTCTTCCCCTACGCTTTGGGAGGGGTTTTACCTCTGTAGAAAAACTGCTGAATCATCTAGAAAAGCACCAAGAGCAATATCTAGAAGCCCTAACTCAGCTAGCAGACAAAGTTGAGTACACTTTAAAAATGACACCCTGTGATTTGCTTGACGATTCTGAAACTATTGATGCCAAGGGAAAAGCCTATTTATTGGCTAAAAAACAACGCTACCAAACACAGCAAGCATTTCAAGCACAACAATGCGAACAGTGGGAACTCTTGAACGAGTTAATTCTCAAAACACATACAAATGTTATCTGTGAAACTCGACAGTCAGATGTGCGGCAAATCCACTTTTTGGCACAGCGCAACGATTCAACGCTCAGTACGCAGCAGTTTTCCCTCTGGCAGGTACAATGCTCGCACTGGCAATTGGCACTGAGCGAACCTTTACCACCCTATCATTTTCTCAAAAATACTCTCATATAATTTCATAAAAAATAATATTTAAAATTTTCGCAGAAAAAATCAAGATTAGATGATTTTTTCTTTAATTTTTGTCTGAAAAAATATTGTTAACTTTTTATTATTTTTTTTATTTTGTTATATTTTCTCATGTTTTTGGGAACACTAAACTCAGGAAGAATAAAACACATTGTGTAAGTTTTACCTACTGCTCAATCAGAGCAAGATGAAATAAATAATTAGAGTTGTGGGAGAAAAATAAAATGGCTGTTGAAAAAGTTAACTCATCTTCAAGTCTGGCTGAAGTTATTGACCGCATCTTGGACAAAGGAATTGTAATTGATGCTTGGGTACGTGTTTCTTTAGTTGGTATTGAACTGCTATCAATAGAAGCTCGGATTGTTATTGCTTCAGTTGAAACTTACTTAAGATATGCCGAGGCAGTTGGTTTAACATCTCAGGCTGCTGTTCCATCTGCTGCCTAAAAGCATATTAGAGAAAGGGAGTCTTTATGGCTCCTATTTAATATTTCTAGTTAACAAAATAGGAGATTTCAGCTGATGGCTCTCAAGAATTTATGGGAACAAGAGCGATCGCAGCGATTGCAAATAACTGCTGAACGCCGTCAAAAAGTTAACCAGTGGAAACAGCTAACTCAACAAGAATTGCAGCTGCAAGCAGATGTGCTTCATCAAGAATTGAGCAGTTTTGTTACCAGCCTTGACAACAACAGAAAGTTACAACAGCAGCAATTTCAGCAAGAGATTGTAGAGCGGCAATTGGAAATATTGCAAATAAAAACAGATGTCTCGCAACGCCAGCAAGAATACCGCCAACAGCGGGCAGCAAAGGCTCAGGCATTATTCCAAAACTTGCAAAATTTCCGGGAAATCTTACATAAGAGTATTTGGGACGATCGCACTCATGAACAAGCAGTTTCTCCAACTCCTGCTAAAGAAGAGAAATTAGTTGCAACAGTTCCGAAATGGTCAATCTCCCGTTCTGCAATTAAAGCCACAGGTTTTCGTCCTGCCGTCAATACCATGACTAGGAAAGCGCCTGCGTTGAATGCAGATAATGTTAAATCTAAAGTGCAGCAATACATTCAGCAAGCTGAAGGAGCTACTCTGATAGAAATTGAAGAGGTGATAGGCTTAAGCCGGGTGCAAACGATAGATATTCTGCGCTCCTTAATCAAACAAGGGATACTGGAACAACGCGATCGCCAATACTTTATTCGGCAACAAACAATTTCTGGACAAACTTAATTCAAGCTCATTTTTTGTATTGGCAGACTAGCAGAATGCGATCGCTTGTGTCTGTCGCCTTAAGCAGCAGAGTACAAAATCGATAAGCATTAAAGCCGGTCTATGCTTTGTAGTATTCAACATTTCCATCTTTTTCCGGTCTGTATTGCAACTACATCTGTACAAGCATTTTGCTCAGTATATGTAACACGGCAAAAAGTTAACCTATTAATAATTAGTTAACCTATTAATAATTAGAAAAAGAGCTTAAATCTTTATTCAAGTTTCCGGCTTTTAACTTTAAAAATATCCAGATTGGAAAGGGATATAACAAGCTGGGATAGCTCAATCAAGGTTTTGAACTGTGCTATTGGCAATCTCACAATAAAGTTAGTAAGCTGGATTGTTTGAGCAATTCTAATGTAAATGCAAAACTCTAGATATATTAGGAGGTGCGATCCATTGTGAATCAATTGATCGAGCAACTTCAAACTAAATTATTTACAGGTAGGCTAAATCTTGAAGCAAGGGATGGGCCGACTTGGACGCTATATTTTCGTTTAGGACGATTAATTTGGCAGGCTGGCGGTTCTAATGCCGATGAGCGATGGCGACGACACTTGTTGCGGTACTGTTCTAATCTGGATGTGACACAGTTGGAGCAGCTTGTCTCTCCCCAGGAAAATTACCGCGAGTATTCCATTCTTGCTAAATTGCGAGAACAAAAATTAATCGAACAACAACAACTTGTTAGCCTGATTGCAAGCTCAATAGCTGAAGTCCTGTTTGATATCATGCAGTACATTGAAGCCAAAAAAAATAGCAACAATCCAACAGGGCAGTTGTCACATACTACCGTTGTTGGTGAAGTTCCTGGGGTTCTCTTAGCTGTAATACCAACTGAGGAAGTCTTGAAACGGGCTACACAAGCCTGGCAAGAATGGCGAGATGCAGGACTGGCAACCTACTCGCCCAATTTATTTCCGATCATTCAACAAATTGAGCTACTCCAAGGACAAGCATCCTCTAAACAGATTATTGCTCTAGTTGATGGAACCAAAACTTTACGAGGTCTAGGGCAAAAAAGCGGTCGGGATGTCTTAGCTTTGACTCGGTTATTGATGACATTGGTAAAAACAGGGGCGATCGCTTTTTCACCCACCCCAAAGCTCAGGCAGGTTGGGATTAGTAAAGAAACTGGCAACCCGTCCAGTGCAGTTAATAATTCCAATTCTTCACTAAAGACAGAAGAGGACACTGTTTTACAAGTTGCGCCCAATTTCAACAAAGTTGCTCCCCCAGCGACTGGCAAAGAAATTGTCAGTCCGTCCAGTGCAGTTAATAATTCCAATTCTTCACTGAAGAAAGAAGAGAAGACTATTTTACAGGTTGCCCCCCCAGCAGCTAGTAAAGCAATTATTGATGTCTCAAGACCTTTAGTAGCCTGTGTGGATGATAGTCCGACGATCTGTCGCAGTTTGGAGGAAATTCTCACCCATCAAGGTTATCGCTTTGTTGGCATTCAAGATTCCTTGACGGCAGTTTTAAACCTAATTAAAAGCAAGCCAGACTTCATTTTTTTGGATCTTTTGATGCCAAAAGTGAATGGCTATGAAATTTGTTCTCAAATCCGTAAAACTCCAAGTCTCAAAAATGTGCCGGTTGTCATCTTAACGGGGAAAGATGGAATAGTAGATCGGATGCGAGCAAAATTAGTAGGAGCAACTGACTTTTTAGGTAAACCTGTAGAACAAGACAAAGTACTGAATATGCTTCACAAGTATTTAAGTGTTTAGGGTCAAGCGGTAGTCATATCAGTGGCTCCCCTACATCCATTTTCAAAACCGATTGTGGATGGTAAATTGCTCCCTAAATCTAGCTTGGTGTTAATTTATTTGTCGCCATTATTTTTCAAATTCTGAATTAAATAGTTAGGAAAAAAATGAAAAAAGTTCTTTTAGTTGAAGATAGCCTCACAGAATCCGAAAAGATGACACGTTACCTAGAGCAAGGAGGATATTCAGTTTATGAAGTTCGTAGTGGTGAAGAGGCTCAACTGCGGTTGAAACAACAAAAACCTGACTTGATCTTACTGGATTTGATTTTGCCAGGTCAAAGTGGATTTGAGTTCTGCCGCAAGTTGAAAGCCGATCCGACAACAAAAGGAATCCCGGTAGTGATTTGCTCAACTAAAAACACAGATGTTGATAGAACTTGGGGCAATATGAGTGGCGCTGATGGCTATTTAGTCAAACCTGTAGACGAAAATACCTTGCTCCAGACTGTTAGTAAATTTATTCGCTAAAGGAAACTGGGGCAATGGTACAGAGCAACGATCGCTTTTCTTCGCTACCCATTAATAGCCAATTTCGACTTGAAAACTCTCCTCAAGGAAACAACCAGAGGTTTTTAAGATTTCCGTTGAATGGAAAGGTAAATGGGTTACTCCCATTAGCTGATTTGCGGGGAGTAATTCAGGTTGCACTGACCGAGATTTTACCAGTACCGCAGGTAGCAGAATTTTTGTTAGGCATAATGAATTGGCGGGGAGAAGCGATCTGGATTCTTGATTTAGCAGGTTTGTTGGGAGCAACACACTGGTGTCGGCGAGAAAGTGTGCGTAACTCTGGCATGGCGATGCTTGTTCAAGTTCAGAATCAAACCGTCGGGCTGTTGGTAGAGCAAGTCAATACCATTGAAGTTCACGATCCCCAAGAGCGGTTAGAGATTTCGACATCGATGTTACCTGGCCGACTAGGCTCATTCTTACAGGGTTACTTTGTGGATTCTCAAGGTAGCCCTTTGATGTTACTTGACACCCAGGTTGTGATTCAAGCCCTTCAGCCTCTTTAAAGTTCAGAGCTTCCTATACAACGCCAAAAGCTGACGCACAAAGGCTTCTGGACGCTGAAGCCGTTCTAGAAAAGTAATACCAATTTCAAAAAAGAATGCTCCAGATACACGCTTCCAAAGCCTTGTTCTGTCTGCCTTTATTAATTTTGAATTTTGAATTGGTATAAGTAGCCTCCGCTCTGCATTCTACTTCTTAACTCCGACAACCTTCATAGCAAGAAAGATCATGGTAGCGCAACACAATCTTAGACCTAGCCAACCTCAGTCAAATTCCAGCAACGGTTATAAGGAAACTGATAACGGGCATACCGTTGATTTACCAGCAAAACAGCAAATCACCTCCGCTCTAGAAGAATTGCGAAATGAACTGGATCAAGCTGATTGGGTGGAAACAGGGCCGTTGCGAGAGAGAATCCGCAAGTTAAAAGAACTGCTAAGTGTGTTGCCATATCAAGACGGAGGAGATGGATTAGAGGTAGAGCAAGTACAGGCGATCGCTAGCAAAATCCGCCAATTTTCCGATCTAGATACTTTGCTTGCTACTGCTGTCATGGAGGTACAAAGCGCACTGCAAGCCGATCGCGTGGTGCTGTATGAGTTTACGAATCCAACGCTGGGGATAGTTGTTGCGGAGGCGATGAGGGATGGCTTTACCCCAATGCTGAAGGAAAAACTGCCCGCCGTCACTTTTGGGTTGGGTTCTGCCAAGGTTTATCAACAAGAAAAATTAGTCGCGATCGCCGATACATACACTGCTGGCTTGTCTCCTTATCAAAAGCAGCTTGTGGATCGGTTTCAGGTAAGAGCTTGTTTGAGTTTGCCGATTTTAGCAAAAGATGGGGTTTGGGGTTTGTTGGTAGTGCAGCAATGCACTGCTGCTCGCCAGTGGCAGAATGCTGAAATTCAGTTACTAAAATTAATCGAGCAGGAATTAGAAGCGCAACTGCAAGTTGCCGCGATCCAGGCTGCGTTACAACAAGAAGTGGAAAAAGACCAAATCCTGGTCGGTGTAGCGAATAAAATTCTCCAGTCCAAAGATTTGGATACCATCTTTCGCGTTGCCACCCAAGAAGTGCGACAGTCACTAAAATGCGATCGCGTGGCAATTTATCGTTTCCAGCCAGATTGGAGTGGGGAATTTGTAGCTGAATCTGCTGGATCTGAGTGGGTTTCTCTATTAGAAGAACAGCGAAACAATCCAGCAATTGTCAATAACGTTAACTATTGCAGTGTGAGGAACCTTGCAGACGAAGGGGGATTGGCTGGGACAACAGGGCGATCGCACAGTGCAGATAGCTACATTCAGCACACCCAAGGCAAAAATTTCCATCGCGGACAGATTTATCGAGTCACCAATGATATTTACAGTGCTGGTTTTTCTGACTGCTATATCAAAATTTTAGAAACCTATCAAGCCAAAGGATACATTATTGTTGCCATCTTCCAGGGAGAAAAGTTGTGGGGCTTGCTCGCTGCCTATCAAAATTCTCAGCCTCGTCAGTGGAAAGATAGTGAAGTTCGCCTAATGGTGCAAGTTGCAACTCTGTCTAGTATTACTATTCAACAGGTGCAATATCAGCAACAACTTTATAATCGCTCTGAGGAGTCAGCCAAACTTGTTGAACGAGAACGTACTGTTTTCGGCATCATTGAAAAGATTGGGCAAGCAACGGATCTTCGCACCCTTTTCCGGATTACAACCCAAGAGTTGCGGCGATTTTTAAAATGCGATCGCGTTGTCGTTTATCAATTTCATCCAGACTGGAGTGGAGAAGTGATCGCTGAATCTGTGGCTGCTGGTTGGTCGTCACTGTTGGAGATGCAGGAACAAGACGGCATTTTAAAAACAGGTCTGATATCTTCAGAGCGTTGCAATATTAAAGATTATGGCTCCCCTGTTAAACCTGATGCCGATACCTATCTCAAGGAAACGCAGGGTGGAATGTACGCCAAAGGAACGCGCTTCCGTAAAGTCAACGATATTTCTGCTGCTGGTTTTTCACCTTGTTATTTAGAATCATTAGAGAAGTTTCAAGCCAAAGCATACATCATTGTTCCCATCTTCCGCGCTGGTAATCTTTGGGGTTTGTTAGCAGCCTATCAGAATTCTGATGTTCGGAAATGGACTGAGGAAGAGACCGGTGCTTTGTTGCAGATCGGCGAACCGTTGAGCATTGCTCTCCAGCAAGCTGAATATATCGAACAGCTACGGTTAAAAAATATCGAAATGACCCAAGTAGCTGAAGTAGAACACGCCATCGCCCGAATGACGGATAGAATGCTTCATTCCCAACACCCAGAAACAATTTACCGCACTACCTTGGCAGAATTGCGGCAGTTGTTCAAATGCGATCGCCTAGCAATATATCGCTTTAACTCTGACTGGAGTGGTGAATTTATTGCTGAATCTGTAGGAAGTGACTGGGTGCCTCTGGTTGGCCCCGATATCAAGACTGTGTGGGAAGACGAACACCTACAGCAAACCCAAGGCGGACGCTATCGCAACAATGAAACTTTTGTCGTCAATGATATCTATACTGTTGGTCATGCCCAGTGCCACATCGACCTGTTAGAGCAGTTCCAGGCTAAAGCCTACACCATCGCCCCTATTTTTGCTGGAAACAAACTTTGGGGTTTGCTAGGAGCCTATCAGAATAGTGGGTCACGCCAGTGGAATTCCGAGGAAGTGCGATTGCTGACCAAATTGGGCATTCAGTTGGGTTTAAGCGTGCAGCAAGCCGATTACATTGAAGAACTGAAAACGAAGAATGCAGAGTTGGCGCGGGCAGCAGAAGAGGAACAGGTGCTGACAGCGATGGTGGAAAAAATCCGTCAAGCCCAGGATATGGACACTATTTTCCTAAATGTGCTGCCAAGTTTACGCAAACAACTACACTGCGATCGCCTAGCAGTATTTCGCTTTCATCCCGACTGGAGTGTGGAGTTTATTGCCGAATCCGTAAAAGATCAATGGCTGTCTTTAGCTGGTTCCGAGATCAAAACGATTTGGATGGACGAACACTTACAAGAAACTCAGGGCGGACGCTATCGCAATCATGAAACCTTTGTTGTTAATGATATCTACACTGTCGGTCACGTTCAGTGCTACCTAGAGATATTAGAAAAAATCCAGGCCAAGGCTTACACCATCGCTCCGATCTTTATTGGAAACAAACTCTGGGGCTTTATCGGAGCATACCAAAATACTGGGCCTCGCGAGTGGAAATCCAAGGATGTGCAACTGTTGCGAAAAGTAGCTGTGCAAATGGGTATAGGCTTGCAACAGGTTAAGTATATCGAACAGCTCAAGAAAAAGAATGCAGAGTTAGCCAGAACCGCAGAAGGGGAACGAGCATTAACACGGCTGTCAGAAAAAATTCGCCAAGTTCAAGAGCTAGATACGATTTTCCGCAATGCCCTACCAGAATTGCGATCGCATTTAGAATGCGATCGTCTCGCAGTGTATCGCTTCAATCCAGATTGGGGTGGGGAGTTTATTGCCGAATCCGTAAGTCGTGAATGGGTGGCTTTGGTTGGCCCCGATATTAGGACTATATGGGAAGACGAACACCTACAACAAACCCAAGGTGGACGCTATCGCAACAACGAGACGTTTGTGATTAATGACGTTTACATTGCTGGCCATGCCCAGTGCCACTTGAAAATTCTCGAGCAATTTCAGATTAGAGCCTATATCATCACCCCGATTATTGCCGGAAACAAGCTCTGGGGTTTGTTAGGAGCTTACCAAAATAGCGGCCCCCGGCAATGGCAAGAGAATGAAATCAACTTGGTAGCGAAAATCGGCACCCAGTTTGGGGTTGCCGTCCAACAATCGCAATACTTACAACAAACCTTAAGCAAGAATGAGGAACTGATCAAACTGGCAGAACGGGAAGTAGCAAACGCCCGATTTTCCTATCGCCTGCCAAGTCGGTTAACAGAGATGGCCCAAAGTCATGGTAATGTTCTGGAATTTATCCAGTTTGCCACCCACGAACTTCGTCAACTGCTGAAAGTAGATCGAGTTGGAGTTTACCGTTTTGAGCCTGATTGGTCTGGAGAATTTGTAGTTGAGTCTGTGACTGGGGATTGGCCTAAGTTGGTAGGAACTAGCCTTGCCAAAGTTAGAGATACCTATCTCCAGTACAACCAAGGAGGGCGTTATGTCCGCAAAGAAAGTTTGCAGGTTGACAATATATATACTGTCGGTCATGACGAATGTCACATCCAATTGTTAGAAATGTGGGGAACTAAAGCCTACATGATTTCTCCGATTTTTCAAGAAAATCGGCTATGGGGGCTGATGGGAGTTTATCAAAATAGCGCACCGCGCCAGTGGGAGCAATCCGAGGAGGATGTTCTCAACCAAGCCAGCGTCCAGATTGGTATTGCCCTCAATCTTGCAGATTACCTAACACAGGTGCGTACTCAAGAGCAGCAACTAGCAGAAGCAGCAGAGCGCGAACGCACCGCCCGCGAAAAACTCCAACAAGGAGCAATCCGCGTTCTCATGGCTTTGGAACCATCCTTCAGAGGCGATCTGACCGTTCGAGCGCCCCTATCTGAAGATGAAATTGGGACGATCGCCGATGGTTACAACACTACAATCCAAAGTTTGCGAGATTTAGTGCGACAAGTGCAGATTGCTGCTGGCAGGGTGAGTGAAACTTCTAGCGATAACACGATCTCAGTAGTGAAACTATCTGACCAAGCTCAACAGCAGGCAGAACGGCTTGAACACGCTCTGGAACAATTACAAATGATGGTAACTTCCACCCAGATAGTCGCTGCTGATGCCCAAAAAGTAGGACAGGCGGTGCAAAGAGCTAATAACACCGTCCAAGCTGGTGATTCCCTGATGGAAAGAACCGTAGATGGCATTTTGGAGATTCGGGAAACCGTGTCGGAAACAGCGAAAAAGATTAAACGCCTTGGTGAAGCTTCTCAGAAAATCTCGAAAGTAGTGAGTCTGATTGAAAACTTTGCCACTCAAACCAATTTACTGGCACTCAATGCTGCGATCGAGGCTACCCGTGCTGGAGAGTATGGCAAAGGCTTTGCGGTGGTTGCAGATGAAGTTCGTTCTCTGGCTTATCAGTCGGCTAGTGCCACCACAGAAATTGAGCGACTCGTGCAAGAAATTCAAGCTGGCACCAACGAAGTTACCGAAGCAATGGAAATAGGGATTAGCCAAGTTGTCCAAGGCTCGAACTTGATCGATGAGACTCGTCATTCCCTGAGTGCGATCGTGGTAGCTACCAACGAAATTGGTGGACTAGTACAAGGAATTACCCAAGCAGTTTCCCATCAAAGTCAGCAATCTCAGATGTTGACAGAAGCGATGATGGATGTTTCAGCGATCGCCCGCAAGACTTCAGAAAGTGCCATCCACATTTCCGAGTCTTTTGAGGAACTACGGATGACTTCACAACAACTGGAAACCAGCGTTAGCCAGTTCAAAGTTGACTAAGTAAGTCGTGGTGAATATTTGTTCTCAGGATAAGGCAGAGGGGCAGAGGGGCAGAGGGGCGGAGGGGCAGGGGAGAAACAACTCTCCTCTGCTCCCCTGCCTCCCCTGCTCCCCCTGCCTGCCTTAACAGATAAATCTCCTTGACACCAAGCGTATTATGAACCCCGATCCCAGTAATCAAGAGCAGGCTTTTCTTGCGGAAGCGGCAGAGTTGTTGCAAACCATTGAGCAGAATCTGATCGGTCTACTTGATGAAAAAACAATAGAAAAAGTTCATGCCTTGATGCGAAGCGCCCATACTATCAAAGGGAGTGCTGCCAGTGTTGGGCAAGAAACTATTCAGACAATTGCCCATCATTTGGAAGATGTATTCCAAGCGTTATACGCTCCAGAACTGGAAATCGATCCAGAATTGGGTGCTTTGCTTCTAGATGCTTATGAGTGCCTGCGAACTCCATTGAGTGCAGCCTTGATGGGCTTATCCTGCAATGAGGCAGAAATACTCGATCGCACTGCCTCAATCTTTGCCCAACTTCAACATAAACTAGGCGACTTTTTTGGTCGTGAGGCTCCGCTTCCCAGTTCGGAAGAACTTGGCTTTGATGTCGTAGAGTCAATCTTTTCCGGGAGTGTACCCCAGGATTTGCAACAGCTGGAAACTGACATCCAAAGCCAAGATCCGCAACAAATTCAAACAACACTCAACTCCCAAGCAGAATTTTTTGTCGAACTAGCAGCATCTTATGGCTTATCTGGATTGGAAGAAATTGCCCAGGCAACCCTAAACGCGCTCAAAGCGCATCCAGACAAAGTATTGCAAATCGCTCAGGTGGCTTTAGAAAATTTTAAAGCAGCTCAAATAGCAGTACTTGCAGGCGATCGCACTCAAGGGGGAGAAATATCTCCACAATTGCGAGAATGGGCAGGGCTAATTACTCCTATCCCAGAACCGCAAGAGCAGCCAGTTGCGATCGCTGCCCAACCCACAGAAACGTCTACAACTGAGAATAAGCCATCCCCCCTCCTCAGTGCCAGCGAAGCGGAATCAATTTGGTCGTTTTTCCCGAAGCGGACTGATAATTCCCTACCGAAAACACCGGAGGTACTGGCACCTATTTCTCAGGATTCGGTAGTAGGCCCCTCTGCCATAGATAGGATTTTACAGTCAATCTGGATCGGAGATCCACAGACATCCTGCCGATACACAGACTCAGATCGGCCAGCCTCTCCACCACCAGCGCCAAGCCTCCAGGCTCAGTCATCGGCATCACTTCCCAGTATCCGAGTCGCGATAGAACAGCTCGATCGCCTCAGCCATACAATTGGGGAATTGCTAATCAGCGAAAACCAACAAAACCTGCAATCTAACCACATCCACAAAGCAGCCCAAGACACTCTACTACAGTTTTTGTACTGTCAACAACAACTTAGTAAAGTTTTTACTTGGTCAGATCGACATCTGCTGCTTCCCGAACGCAAGCAGCGACATATACATGGATCTCCACGAGTTATCTCTGCTACCGAGGCACAATCCAATTTTGATGCCTTAGAAATGGATAACTATAGCGAGTTGCACATTCTCCTGCAAAATCTTACAGAAGACATGGTGCAATTAGGAGAACAGATTGAGGCTGTTAATGGCTTAGTTCAGCAATCTCGCTTCAGTCTTGGAAAGCGTAAGCAACTGCTTTCAGGAGCGCAGGAAGATTTGCTGCAAGCCAGAATGGTTCCACTGGGAACAGTGTTGAATCGATTACCCCGCCTCCTGCAACAGATGGTAGCAACTTATCATAAGCCTGTTGAACTCAAGCTTGGCGGTACGAAGGTACTGGTGGATAAAGCCATTTCTGAGCAGCTATACGATCCCTTGCTGCACATGATTCGCAATGCCTTCGATCACGGCATTGAACCGGTAGAAACCCGCCGCGAGCAGGGTAAACCAGAAACCGGAACAATTACAATTAAAGCTTATCATCAAGGCAACCGCACTACTATTGAGGTACGGGATGATGGTCGAGGCTTTAACTGGGAATCCATACGTCAGCGAGCTATAGAAAAACACCTGCTGACTCCCGAACAAGCCGCCTACGCCTCAGAAGACCAACTGGCAGAGTTATTATTTGAACCGGGCTTTTCTACCGCCAACCAGGTTGGTGAGTTATCTGGCCGTGGTATCGGCTTAGATGTGGTTCGCACTCAATTGCAAGCTTTACAAGGTTCAATTGTGGTGCGATCGCTTTCAGGGCAGGGAACCACCTTCATGCTGCAATTGCCCCTGAGCTTGACAACAGCACGCTTGCTCGTTTGTCAATCTCAAGGTATTACTTATGGCTTGCTGTCTGAAGGAGTTAGCCAGGTTTTATTACCACAGCCAGAGCAGATTCAAGTCCAGCAATCTTTACACGGGCAAGGCAGCCAAAAATTCTGGCAGTGGGGAGAAGGGCAAAATCAGCAACTAGTTCCCATCCGCTCGCTTGCGAATTTGCTGGATTACAAATACCCTTTATTCACCCAAGACCACAATTTAAACCTAAGTCCTTTTCCAGTTAAACAACGGAACACCGTCGAACCTCTGCTGCTGTTGGAAACAGAGCATCAATACCTGTGTTTACAAGTCGATCAGATTTTAGTCGAGCAGGAATTAGTAATTAAATCCCTCGGCAGAGTGCTGACTTTACCTAGTTATATCCAAGGCTACAGCGTGTTGGGAAATGGTAGTCTTACCCTAATCGTTGACCCGTTGGAGTTAGTTCGGCAAACTTGGGAGACAGATATGATGCCGACTTCCCCAGCATCAAGTCTTGCAATATTGCCCGCGCCTGAGCCTGTTCTGGCTCTAGAGGCGCAGCAATCCGCAACTATAACGCAACCGCAGCAACAGCCGATAGAAGTCAATACAGCCGTTGCTCAACCTAACCGACTGACAGTGTTAGTCGTGGAAGATTCGGTTGTACAAAGGCAAAGTTTGGTACAGACGCTCCAGAAAGCCGATTATCAAGTGTTGCAAGCAGGCGATGGTCGAGAGGCGATCGCTCAATTGGTGCAACACAGTGATGTCGATCTAGTGATTTGTGACATTGAAATGCCGCGTATGAATGGATTTGAGTTTTTAGAACACCATCGCCAAGACGAGCGTTTGTCCGGGATTCCTGTGGTGATGTTGACTACTCGTAGCGGACAGAAGCACCGCCAATTAGCTCTAGCTCTAGGGGCGAAAGCTTACATGACCAAACCCTATTCCGAACAGAGCTTTCTAGCCGCGATCGCTGAACTGGTTAATGGGTAAAGGGGAAAGGGTAAAGGGGAACGGGGAAGGGAAGGAATGGAAAGGAAAAAAATTGAAACTTTTGAGGATTTAAAAGTATGGCAAAAAGGTATTGACTTAGTTAAGCAAATATACTTGAGGACTAAAGAAGGTGAACTGAGTAAAGACTTTGGTTTAAGAGATCAGTTAAGACGTGCATCCGTATCAATACCTACAAATATTGCAGAAGGATTTGAACGATATTCTCGCAAAGAATACTTAAACTTTCTAAATATTGCTAAAGGGTCTGCTGGTGAAGTTCGCAGTCTTTTAAGAGTAGCGTTAGAAGTAGGCTATCTAGACCAACCAACTTATACACAACTTTCTAATCAAGCTATAGAGTTGAGCCGTATGCTATCTAATCAAATTCAATCTATAAATCAGTCATCAAAATAATAAAATCTTTCCCCTTTACCCTTTCCCCTTTACCCTTTCCCCTTTCCCCCTTACCCTTCTTCATGAATTACGAATTACGAATTAGTATTTATGCTTAACACTCCCTTTCCGTTTAAGCGATTATCTGGCGCTGTGAGCGAGCGCGACTCATTACGAGTCGTTGTTTTTGCGATCGCAGACTATTTATTTGCCCTGCCAGTTGGTGCAGTTCTCAAGGTGATGGCTTGTCCCCCTATTAGCAGTACGGTTGAAAGTGGTATCGGGATGGTTGATTTGGGAGCGCAAACCATTACGATTGTGGACTTGCGCCAGAAGTTCATTCAGCAAGTACAAGACCAACAGGCACATCAAGTTCCCTCTGCGGTTGACACTTCAGGGCGCTTCTTACTTCTGACTCAAACGCGAACTGGGGAAATTTGTGGCATTCCTGTGGACAAGCCCCCTGCCTTAATCGATATTCCTTTGTCAGCAGTGCGTCCGGTGCCTTGGTCTTATCGGCAAGTAGCGGAGTTAAGCTGTGTTAGCCACATGGCTGTTTTGCCTGTAGCACCGAACGAGGAACCACTGAAAGTACTTCTTTTTGGTATGAGCCAGATATTGGCTGATAAGTTGGGTTTGCCCGGAACAACCCCAACCTTGGCTCTTGGGCTGACATCAGGCGAACAACGGCAAAGATTTCTGCGTTTTTCCTTGGGGAATCAAGGAAGTGGATTGCTACCATTTGACTCAATACAGGACATTATTCATCTCGCTAGCCAAGAAATTTCCCCAGCCCCGGCCTTACCAAGTTGGATTTTAGGTTTCTATAATTGGCAAGGACAGATGCTGCGGCTGGTTGACTTGGAACATTTGCTTGGTTATGCGCCGCTTTTGAAGCGGCAGTCACGACCAGAAAAGCCAATGGTTCTAGTTCTCGAACTGCAAAATCAGGTAATCGGGTTTTTGGTGGCTCATGTCTACGATGTAGAGTGGCAGGATTTACAGCAAGCACAATCGGCACCAACCGACCTTTCCCCAAACAAACTGCTAAATTTTGTTCGAGGTATTCTGCCAGGCGATCGCTGGATTTTAGACACCAGAGCGATCGCCCAAACATTGCAATGGCAAACCCACTGATTTAACTTGATGCTGCCAAGGAGTTTTCTGTGACGATCGCAACTTTAGACCCTAATTCTGAAACCCAGCCTGTTGAAAATGAAATCCAAATAGAAGAAATTTTGGCTAATGTGGCTCTAATCAAAGCAGTCTTTCAATCTGCTAAGGGACCAAAGGTCGCTCAATTGCAGCAGAAGGTAAGTCAAATCGAAGCTTTTATCCAAGCTTTGGCTAAGGATTCGCCCAGTGACAATGATGAAAATGTTCGAGGGGCTTTTCAACTCCAGCGAGAACAACTTGCGGCCATCGATCGACAAATGCAACAAGCAAAAGGTCAAGCTGAACTTTTGGAGATAACAGTCACCGCCTTGCGAGATGTTCTCAACGCCGATCGCGTCCTGATTTATCGTTTTGAGGAAGACAATCGCAGTCGAGCGATCGCTGAAGCTATACAAGCGGGTTGGACATCCTTGCTCAACCAATCCCTACCGATAAATTTGTTTGTTAATAAACCCGATGTTGGCGACGGACAAAACTCGCAGGGCAACCTAACTGAAGTATTGGAATTAACTCCACGCCAACAGCAATTTTGGCAACGCTTTCAGGTACAAACTAGCCTCTGCTTGCCCTTGATTGTCAAACAACAGCCTTGGGGTTTTTTAGTTATTCATCATTGCCTTCAACCCCGACAATGGCAGGAAACAGAGCGCAGTTTGCTACAACAAGTAGGAATGATGTTGACAATTAACTTGCGCTGGGCTGAAATAGTAGCTCCACCTGCTCAACAGCTTGAATCCCTCGATCGCTTACAGTTACTAGTGCCATTTCAGCAAGTGAGGCAGGCAGTACAAGAAGGAGCCAGAATCGCCGAGCTTGCCAACGAGCATTTAATGTCTATTCAAGATACTGTTGCTATTACTAATAAACAGCTGCAATACCTTGGTGAATTTTGTCAGCAAGCTTCTGGCTTTGTTCACCTTGTGGAAGGCTTGAGTACCAAAATTCAGGTTTTGTCTTTGAATACAGCCATCGAAGCCACAAAAGCTAGCGATCGGGAACAAGGTTTGTTAGCTGCTGCCGAACAGGTGGAAATTCTCGCTCGTCAAGCCCGCGAAAGCACGCTAAATATAGAGGAATGGTTCCAAGAACTCCAGGTGGCAGCAACAGACGTTGCTTCTGCTATCGAACCGTGCGATCGCCAAATCAGTGCTGGGCTGGAGTCAATCGCGCAAATCCACGAGCAATTTCGAGCGATCGCCGACATCGCTGCTTGTACCCTCAAATCAATGTCGAAGCCATAGAATTGTCACAAACCCATAGAAACTGAGAGTTGTTTTCATGAGTACCGATTTTGTCCCCCAACCGCAGAACGACGATCGCTTTCTAGAAGAAGCGATCGATCTGTTACTGTTCTTGGAGCAGGAGTTGCCTAACTATACAAAAGACAGTAACCCTGGTACAGCTTTGGCTCTCATGGAAGCTGCTCGCTCTCTGCATTCGATTGCCATAGCAGCCGAGCTAGATGCCATTGCCATAGTTGCGGCTGCACTAGAAGAGATTTTTCAGCTTCTGCATCAGTATCGAGCAACTGTCAACGCCCCAATCGCCTCCCTGTTGTCAGAAGGATTAGATTGCCTACAGATGCTGTTGATGGCATTTTTAACAGCCTCGCAAATTGACGAAGTAGAAATTCTGGAGCGGATGTCTGCCATTGTTGCTCGTTTACAAGCAGAGTTTGGCGATTCCCAGGAAACAAACCTTGAGACATCGGTAGAGCAACCGCAGGAATATCAACCAGTTATTCAGTTTGGCGATCGCTTGGCCGAGGTAGAATCTTCTGCGGAGCAAGTTATCGTTAAAGACAACGATAGTCTACTAATATATGAAGAAACTAGCCCCCAGTCTGGCAGCCTTGTTCACGTAGATAGCGAGCAGCTTCCCGTCAATGTAGGGGAACTAGTAAACCCGGAGGAGTATGGGGAAGAAGATTTTCATGCTTGGTTGGGGGATTTTTCCTTGTCTGCTGAAATATCTGAAACATCCCTAGTTAAATCTGTTCGCGATCGCCATCCACTCTCTTTGCAAGAATCGATTTCTACTATTCTTGCAACCAGTATTCCAGCCGCTACACCCATCAATATTAAGCATCTCGAACAACTAAACGCGCTAATTGCAACACTATTAATTAACTATAATCAGCAAGCTTGTCAGGAAGAACAACAACAACATACGATCGGGCGGTTGTTCCGACAAGTTAAACGATTACAACACCTGCTCGATAATCTACAGGAATGGTCAGGACGTTTAGCAGCAATTTCAGATACCCTTTCTCCTCTAGCTGCTTCTCGCTCTCAGCAATTATACAATACTCTGCAATCTGTTTTGGCTGAAGCGTCTCAGGTGGGATCAACTGTTGATTCGCTGAATAACAATCATCATCAACTCAAACAAGAACTCATACAGCAGGAAAAGTTACTTAACCAGTCTTCCAATTTAGTCAAAAAAGTTACAACTATTCCTTTAAAAGTAGCCTTAGAACCTTTACATCGACTTTGGTCTCAGTTACAAGCTCTACAAGATAAGTCTGCTAGACTACATTTACAAATTAGCGAGATCCAAGTCGATCGGGTATTTAGCGATCGCCTCCGTACCCTCCTGTTGCATATAAGTTGCTATTTACTAGAGCAAAGTATAGAGTCTTGCCAAACACGCCAACAGCTTGGTAAAAATAGCAATGGTATCATCGAAATTCAAGTTTATCAGCAAGGAAATCAACTGATTATTGATGGCTGTGATGATGGTGCAGGACTTAACTTATCTCAAATCTATCAACAAGCTTCAGCCCAAGGACTCGCCCTGACAAAACCAGGGGATATCTTACAAGAACTGGTACTTGAACCAGAGGTTTCATCTGTTTTGTGCGATCGTGCTGCCTTAGAGTTAGGAGTAGAATTAACTGAAGTTTGCAAGCAATTAACAGCTATTCAGGGAAGAATAGTATTGAAGTCTAAAGCTGGACATGGTACAGCCTTCTCGCTCCAAATTCCCCTCAATCAAAAAATTGCTCAACTTATCGTCTGTCAAGCTAACTCCAGAGTCTATGCATTTATTGCCGATTCTGTAGAGCAGATTTATCTATCCCAGTCCGAACAAATCATCCAAACTCAAGCGGGACGGATGTTATTATTGCAGTCTTCTGGCACCAGTGGCTTGCTTGGTTATGCTGATGAGGATCTAACAACAGAAATGCTCGTTCCTATCCACTTATTAACTGATGTGCTGATTTATCCTAACCAGCTTCCCACCTCAGTTACTACTTACAGTACAGATACACTAAATGCTTTCAAGCTGGATAAGCCTTTATTAGTATTTCGTTACTTAGACAAACGATGTGCTTTAGAAGTAGATTGCATCATCGGCAAGCAATCCTCTGCAATCCATCCTCTGGGGGAAGCAATCCCAGTTGCTGCTTATATTCAAGGAACTAGCATTCTTGCCAATGGGCAACTTAGCTTGGTTTTGGATGGTCAGCTTCTCACAAAATCTCTAGCTTGAACTCAATACCTGCCGAAAAAAACTAAGTTACAGCGATACTATCCTCAAATACTTTTGCAGTCTAGAAGACCTTAGAATTGAGGTAAGTCCTACAATAAATTTCAAATATTAAACTGATATCTATCCACGAGGTAGAAGAAACTACTTACAAAATTCCGTATTGTAGAATTGCTGTCTTAAAATCAGGAAAAAACGCTCGTGGTTCCCATTAGAGATAATAATCCGACAAAAATCACGCCTTATGTAACTTATGGGTTGATTGCTGTCAATGTCCTCGCTTTTCTTTATGAAGCAAATCTTCCCCCACAAGCATTAAATGGATTTTTACACCTTGCGGCTGTAGTTCCACGAGAACTGACTTTAAGTTTTGCGGGTATCTCTGTACATCAACCAGTTCCAGAATGGGCAACTTTGATTACTTCCCAATTTTTGCACGGTGGTTTCTTACACTTAGCTGGCAATATGTTGTTTCTCTGGATTTTTGGCAACAACGTTGAAGATAAGTTGGGTCATGCCAAATATTTACTGTTTTATTTATCTTGCGGTGTTTTGGCATCCTTGACCCAGTGGTTCTTCGCTCAAGATTCTAGCATTCCTTCTTTGGGTGCAAGTGGTGCGATCGCAGGTGTTATGGGTGCATACATTCTCCGCTTTCCCAACGCCGAAGTTCTTGGTGTAGTACCTTTAGGGTTTTTCTTCCCAACTTTCCGTGTCCCCGCATATTTCTTTTTAGGATTCTGGTTTCTCGAACAAGCCTTTTACGGACTTACCAGCCTGGAAGCACGTACCAACATCGGTATGGAAAGTGGTGGTATTGCCTACTGGGCCCATGCAGGCGGGTTTATTTTTGGGGCAATTCTCGGTCCACTGTTGGGCTTATTTAGCGATAAATCCCAGGAAGAATCTTGGTACAAGTAATTATTTTTCATAGTATCGTTTTTACCCTCAATTATGCTGATTAATTTAATAGGTGAAATTGCTTAACCTTCGCAACTGCTAGCCTTACAAGCTATATTGCAGTTAGTCAATAATTTAGGAAAAACACCTGTGTTTCCCCTCTACGATGAAAATCCGACGCGAATTACCCCGTATTTCACCTATGGGTTAATTGGCATGAATGTTTTAGTTTTTATTCACGAGGTGAGCCTGCCACATGCACAATTGAGTCAGTTTTTAAGTGAGTATGCGGTAGTACCTCAAGAGTTAACCACCAATTTGAATGGAGAGTGGATAACGTTATTTACGTCGCAATTCTTACATGGTGGTTGGTGGCACTTAATCTCAAATATGGTGTTTCTCTGGGTTTTTGGCAACAATATTGAAGATCGATTAGGTCATGCCAAATATCTGATTTTTTATTTGGCGTGTGGTGCTTTAGCTGCCTTGTGCCAATGGTTTATTGGGATGAATTCTGAGATTCCTTCCTTGGGGGCAAGTGGTGCAATTTCAGGGATTTTGGGTGCGTACATTATCCGCTTTCCCCACGCTCAAGTTATGACTTTAATATTTTTGGGGTTTTTCATCACCACAATCAGAGTTCCAGCACTAGTCATAATTGGAATTTTTGTTGTGCAAAATGTGATATCCGGTCTTGCTACCCTACAAACAGCCGCTAATATGACCGTGCAAACTGGTGGAGTTGCATATTGGGCGCACATCGGTGGTTTTATATTTGGGGTAATTCTTGCTCCCTTATTTGGCTTGTTTCGGCGCGACTAAATGCATCATTTCCTGAAACTCGCAGCACAAAAATTGTTACCTCTCAATTATCTGCGCTAACTTTCTGTACTAAACGCTTTTCTTTCAGAGACGCTAAAGCGAACGCCAACGCGACACTTTGTGTTAAAATTTACACATTTGAAACTATTAGTTTTTGTTGGCACTCGCTGAAACTTCTTCTGACTGTTCTACCTCAGATGTAAATGCTGATGATTTTGGAACTTCTTCAGGTACAGAAACGATGATATCAGCACCATTAATAATTGCTCCCAATAACCCTAGTTCCGATTCAACCAATTGATCGATAGCTTCACCTAGCATATTCTCTTGCGTATAGTTTGGTCGCGCCACTAGTACGATCCCATCGCTGTAGGGTTGAATTAACAAAGGGTCATTGGATATGCTCAGGGGACTAGTATCTAAAATTACTAAATCAAACCGTTCGCGGACATCTTCTATCAGCCGTCGCATTTCGCTCGATTCAAGAATAGCAGCGGATTGCCGCACTGGTCCAGGGCTGGGAAGAATGTATAAATTTGCAACATCAGGAACTAAACGAATACATTCGCTCAAATTAGCGTAATAACGCAGGGGTTCAATAGTGGCCTCAGGGTCAGGAATGACTTTCAAGGATGCACAACGGGAAGGCGATCGCAAATCTGTTTCGATAATTAAGGTTCTTTTTCCAGCACGGGCGGAAGCAACACCCAAATTATAAGCACTTGCCGTTTTACCCTCTAGGCTACTGGTGCTAGTAATCAATACTACCTTTAAGTTTTTACCACCAATGCGGCGCATATTACTACGGAATTTCTCATAAAATTCTAAATAAGGAGAATCTTGGGAAAATACTACCGGTACAGCATCTGGCTCCAAATCATCAACTGGCATTAAAGGCAATTCTCCCAACAGTGCCACTTCTCGTTGCTTGAGGCTCTCGCGAATATCCTCCCTGGTTTTGAAAGTCCCTTCCAGCGCTCCCAACAAAAATATCACCCCGCCACCAATCAATACACCTAAGAAACCACCCACAGCAAGGGTAATAGGCACACTCTTCGGAGGTTTGGGATCGACAGTGACTGCGGGGCGTCTGGCAATACTGAGGCTGCTAGTAGTTTCTGCCTCTGCGGTTTTAGCATCCGTTAGCTTCACCTGCATTTGGTCATAGATGGCTTTTTTAAGTCCAACCTCCTGTTCTAAACGCGATCGCTCTAATTGCTTATTGGGTATTAGAGCATACTCTCGTCTGAGCCGCGCTTCTAGTTGGATTTCTTGAGCTAGTTGTTGTTGCAGTGTCTCCCTTTGGGTTTGTAAAGACACCATTTGGTTTGCCAATTGCTGGCGTGTTGGATCTAAGCTGCTTTGAGTGCGAATACCTGCAACGCTACCCTGAAGCGGAGCCGCCGTTCCATCACCACCTAAAACCTCAGCTGCACGTTGTTGTAGTAATTCCTCAGCAGCTTGTTTCTGACGCAGTAACTGCACCATCGTTGGATGTTCTGGCCGCAAATCTTTTCTGAGTACAGCAATTTGCGATTCACTTTGATAAATTTGCGCTCGTAAGTTACCAATAATTGGATCGGCACTCAAAGCAGAAGAAACATAAGCCTGTCCAACAGTTAAGCCTAACTTATTTTGTAAACTGCGAACTTGACCATCAACCCCAGAAATAGTTAATTGAATTTGCCGTTGGAGATTTTGGCTAGCAGTAATGGCGCTTAACAAGCTGCCATTCTCTGCTGCTAAGATTGCTGTTCGCTCGACGCGATCGTACTGTTCCAACTTCTTTTCAGCAATTTGCAATTCCCGTTTAGCTTGTGGTGTGCGATCGTTAATCTTTTGAATAATTGCTTGTAAGCGCCCAGTATTGATGTCACTACTCAACTTGATCATTGCTTGCATCAATTCCGTCAATACCTGTATGCCTCGTTTGGCGTCACTATCTACATATTTAAGTTCAAAGGTAGAAGATTCTAATTCTCCACTCTTAGCATTTTTTTTAGGTAGAGCAAGAGCAAGACTTGCACCGAGTTGTTTCGGCTTGACACCGACTTTCTCCGCCACACCTGCAATTATTTGGTTTGATAGTAAAACTTCCTCATTTAGTTCCTTTCCTTGCTGTTGGATTTCATTACCAGTTGCAGAGAAAGAAACTGGTGGTCCACTATAAGTAAGTGCCCCAGATGCTATATAGCTAGTAGGTGGCTCTGGTTGCATAGCTACCACAGTTGACCCAGCGATAACTAAACCAAAACTAGCTAGTCCAATCCACTTATATTTATCAAAAGCAATAAGATAGCGTTTAACAATTGGTGGGGTCATGGTCGCTTCGCTCCAATTCAAAATTTAAATATTCAAAATTCAAAATTTAGGAAGCACCAAACTAAAGATAGTGGCTTTGATACAAGGATGCTATCAACTTCCTACTGTATATATCGGTTGATATCTTTAAGATTTTTCCATTAATAAATTCAAATATCGGTTAGAGATGTGGCTTCCTACACTCCAAACTATTTTTAGGTTGTATCCTGCTTTTAATGTTACTAATTCGATCCACCACCGATGTTGTCAAAAAACCGAAGAAAGGATTGAACATTGAAGAAAGGTTGGGTAATGGTGGTCAAGAAATTAGTAATTCTACCAATGAGGTTCCGACCAACAACAATAACATCATTATCTTGAAGTGCGACATTTTGCGACGCATCACCGCCTAGAGCTTTTTTAGCATCAAGTTTTTGGGTAACAGCTTTGC
The DNA here is from genome assembly GCF_056620565.1 of Nostoc sp. LEGE 12454. NCBI lineage: Bacteria > Bacillati > Cyanobacteriota > Cyanophyceae > Nostocales > Nostocaceae > Nostoc > Nostoc sp. LEGE 12454. The sequence goes on along the minus strand of NZ_JBWQXL010000020.1, from coordinate 38,653 downwards.
CTCGTTCCGAATCAAAGCGAACCAGAGCGATATCTCTCAGATTAGCAGTGTCTAGATTTACACCTCCCAAAGCATCTACAAATGTACTGCCGTTAGGCAGTGCTTGAATGGAAAGACCTCCCGCAGCGTAGTTTAAAACTCGGACTCTAATCTGTGGTGTGGCCAAGGATGAACGTGCTACTAAATTGCGGTCATAACCATCCTCATTACCAACTTCACGACGGGGCACGAGTATTGCATCTCCGTCTTGTAAGCGTAAATTCGGGATTGAACCGCCATTTTGCAGTGCTGCATATAAGTCAATAGTTTGTGAAATCACAGAACCATCGATTAACTTTCGGCGTACTTGCACCTGTCGCAGGTCTGCATTCAATGTTGAACCACCAGATGTTAGCAAAGCATCAGCAACGCGGGGTGTTGGTGAATTAATTGGATAAATTCCTGGTCGAAATATTTCTCCACTAATGGTAACTTGAACTGGTCGCGTTCCTGCCAAAGATACTACCACGACTGGATCTGGAAAAAAGCGACTCAAGCCCAGGCGAATTTTTTCTTGAGCTTCTTCCAAGGTTAAACCTTTTAATGACACCGTTCCCACTTGCGGCACGATGATGTTGCCTTCTGGACTAATTACAGCTTGAAAACTGAGGTCTGGACGCTGCGCTGCTAATGCTAAAACTATTATTGGATCGACTACATAACGATTTAAACCCAAGCGAATTTTTTCTTGAGCTTCTTCCAAAGTTAAACCTTGTAAAGAAACTGTTCCCAATAACGGCACCGCAATATTACCTTCTGGGTTGATTAAAGCTTGAAAGCTCAAATCTGGAAAGCGCTGAACCGAAACACTAATTCCGTCTCCGATGCCTAAACGGTATGGGCCGGGAGGACGCTGAAGCACAACACCAATTGCATCTCCTGGCCCCAACAGATAGCGACTGAGTTGCGGAGAAATTTCTTCATTCGTATCTGGAGGTACAACTTCAGTACCTGGCACAGGCGAAGGAAATAGCCCTGGTGATTGTCCTTGAGATGGAAAAGGCTGGGCAACAACAAGTTGGATAGGTGTTGTTAAGAAAACTCCTACTTGAAGACTAACAAAACACAAGGCGCTGAATCCACGCATATAAGAATTAGGATCTATGAACATCGGTCAGAAAATATTGATATAGAAATTAGTCGCGCCGAATGGTTATTTTACTCTAAAAATGCCTTGGATGTCTCTTTTATCTACAAGTATTTACCAAGAGAAAGAGAATAATTTTGCTAAATTTAATTTCCAACTTCATATTGTTAACATCATTTTAAGTGAGTTTCAGCCTGACACAATTTATAGAGATACTCTTGATGAATCTCTGCACAAGAGCATCTATAACAGACTCTAGAGAGGGCCTGCCATTAATGCAGCTTGAACTGTTTCCCCAATAGACTGAGCTAAAGACCAAGATGTTTCTACCTGCCCCAAAGGTTCCATTGGAATCAGAATGCTCACGCCAACCCAAGGAGTGCGTTGCTTGCGCCACTGTGCCAGTTGATCTGCCAAGAACCAGTGAAAAGGTGATGGATTTCCGCCGTCTGGCATCGCGTACCATTGCAAAACAGCGAAGGTTTGCTGTGGTGTGGAGGCGCGAAAAAACCTAGCTTCTACTTTAGTTTCGACGTTAGAAGCCAACTTTGCAGATGGTTTCACAGTAAATTGTGCAGAACGAGATTGAGCTATATCCCACTTTCCCCAGCGCGACCTTCCCCAGCCGTTAACGTCTGTCCACTCTACCTCTGGTTGATCCATAGGCCCATTTTGCGGCAACAAAAGCAGAATTGCTTGGGATTCGGAACCTTCTTTTTTAATTACCTGCAAAGACCAATTATGTTCGCCAATTTGCTGTTCTGCTTGTTCAATGGTTTGCCAACCAGGAAGGGTTAACCCAGTCTTGCGGATCTGTTTTAATTCGTGGAGAGTAGGAACAGGGGGCGGTTGTTTCCATTGCCAGTGTCCTGTCAGATATCCGGGAACCCCCGCCATTGCTAGTAGCAGTAGCAATAACAAAAGTGCTGCTACCTGAGTCAATTGGTTTTCCTTGAAAAATTTAGAGAAGGAAATCATCAGTAAAATTTGCAATACTTAGGCAAAATCTTACTTTATAAAATCACATTGTGAGTTCAGTAATATTTAGGACTTACGTATAAGTGATGAAAAATTAAAGGAGTTGGGAGTGAAGAGTGGAGAACAGGGGAGAAGTTGCAGAAAATTTTCTCCTCTGCTCCTCCGCTCCTTCGCTCCTCTGCCTAATCCCCAATACCTCTAACTTCTGCCTCTTGCTCAGTTTCTAGAGAGGCTGAAAAATAGTTATTAATCCAATTCAGTAAGGGCACTAGTGACACCAGCATACAAGCAGAGTAGAGATCGCCACCCCAACCCTCATGCAGCCATTTAAAAGCCGCTTCTTGACCCGTGCCGTGAAAGAAAGTCAGTAAAGTATTACGAATGATATTGGCAATAATACTAACGATCGCAGCAAGAGATAAAAACGATATAGTTGTTCGTCGTGAAGATAAAGCATCTGTCCAATAAAGCAGCATCAAGCCCACGTAGATAGTCGTAAACAACATTTTCAGTCCTGCACAATAGGGAGCAACTTCTACAATCCGTCCTCCCACGTAAAGATTGATCTCATCTACGGTTACTTCCATCCCAAATTGATTCAATATGAAACCTGCTGTGCCAGCGATGAAGCTTTGGAGAGGCAAAGTATAGGGAGCAATAAGATAGGGTAATGCTGTTGGGGTTGCTAAAAATACTAGTAGTAGAGAGAATCCTTGTAATTGCAAACCCGCTATTCCCTTAAACCACAAGCATAAGCCAATTAATATCACGGGCAAGGATAGGTTGACCCACTCTGTAACACCGCTAAGATAAAAAACTGCCCCTAATGACAATAAAACAGCGCCCAAAGGATTGATGGTATCTGGCAAACGTTTCCACTTTTTCCGGTTCATCCAGCCCAGATAAGCCGCAAATGGTAGACCAATAATTCCGTGGCTGAAATATTCGTGTTCTGTACTGATATTTTTGTGCAGCCAACCATCCAACCAGTGTAGCAATATTGGAGCATAAAGCAGCAGCAAAACGCCTAAAATAGCTAGATTTAACAAGCCTGATGCGTTTATATTTTTAACCTGTTGCTGGAGTGCCATAATTTTAAGTAATTCAAAAACTTTGGTTATTAGTCATTGGTCATTGGTTATTGGTCATTTGCAAAGGATAAATGACAAAGGACAAATGTCTAATTTTTAGATGTACATTAAGTATGAATTAACTTCAGGCTACCACGCTGCCAAGGTCGGCAGGAGATAGATTATCTGCCTGATAACTTGTTGAGACTGCATTGGCGATCGCTGCTACAACTTCTTTAACTTGGCTACTACTCAAACCAGGATACATCGGTAATGATAATATTTGCTTTGACAACTTCTCTGCTTGGGGAAAATCTCCCGGTTGATAGCCTAAGTTGGTGAATGCTGGCTGGAGATGACAAGGAATTGGGTAGTGAATACCAGTTTGAATCCCCGCGGCTGTGAGTTTTTCTTGGAGTTCCTGGCGTTCTATTGGGCAAGAATCATCTACTTTAATCACATAAAGATGATAAACGTGTCCTGTATCACTTTGATTTTCTATAGGAATAATCCCAGCAGTTGCTAAGGGTGCTAGTTCACTATCATACTGCTGGGCAATAGTCAGGCGATCGCGATTCCACTGGGGCAAATATGGTAGTTTTTTGTGCAAAATTGCTGCTTGCAAAGTATCCAAGCGGCTATTAGTACCTGGTTCAGTATGAAAATACTTTTGCGATGCACCATAATTTCGCAAGCGCACCATCTTTTGGGCTACATCTGAATCTCGTGTCAGCAGCATTCCCCCATCCCCAAATGCTCCCAAATTTTTGCTGGGATAGAAACTAAAAGCTGCTGCTATTCCTACTGAACCAGCGTAATATCCGTCTCTTTGAGCAAGATGTGCTTGGGCGGCATCTTCAAAAATTAGGAGTTTGTAGGTATCGGCAAAGTTCACTAGATCGCGTGGTGATACCATTTGACCATAGAGATGCACGGGGATAATTGCTTTGGTTTGAGGTGTAATTGCCTTTGCTGCGGCTTCTAAGTCAATTAAAGCAGTTTGGCGATCGCAATCTACCAAAATTGGCTTGGCGCCAGCACGTATTACCCCAATTAAGGTGGCGATAAAAGTATTTGCGGGTAAAATTACTTCATCGCCAGCACCAATATTACACGCTTGTAATCCCAAAGCGATCGCATCTGTACCTGATGCCACACCAACTCCATAAGCCGTACCAGATACTGCCGCAAATGCTGCTTCAAAATCTGAAAGTGCTTGCCCTAAAATAAAATCTCCCCGTTCCAATACAGATTGGATTGCGTCTTGCAATTGCTTTTGAATTGGTTCATGTTGTAACTTTAGGTCTACAAAAGGAACTCTAATAGTCATTTTATTCATTACCAATCGTCCTCAAAAAATGTTTCCTCACATGGAAAAAATAGAAAACCTTGTACAATTTTCGGTATGAAATTGTCATAGATTTAATCTATTGGATAAAGGTTTAGATCGATTATTTAGTCGGTTATGGTTTTCAAAATTACGCCCTCTTAATTTGAGCGCCCGAAGTTGCCATCAGACTTCTCTCAAAATTCAAAAAGTTCAGAAACTAGGCTTTTCAATAATTTGCTAGTTTGCTAATCCGTAGGGATATGGTTAGCCTATTTAGGTCATCCTGCACTAGGATTATCATCTCTAGGTGCTAGTTGTTATCAGTAAAATATCTATATTTTATTACAGTAACATCTATTTTTTTAAGTAAATTTACCTTGAATGTTCCAGTCAAAATTTCCCTTATATACATAAAGAATGATAGCCCCTTTGTATTGTATCCTTAGCATTAGCTTACCCTGGCTGAATTCAAATCTAACGCAGTCTGATTGGAAAATCTCAAGCAATAAAGACTACATCAGTGCCAAATAAAGAACATTCAGCACCAGTAACTAGTAACTAGCAGACACCACATCTTGGCTTAATGCAAGGGAGAAAAAATTTTTGCCCTAAATTTGTTTGTCAGAGGCAAAATTAGGGAATGCTTAAAAATAGCAATTGATAACCTAGAAATAGGACTTGGATCAATTAACACGATAGAGAAATTATTAAGGTAGCAGTGGCAATGATAGAGCCTGAAAACAAATTATTTGCCCTAAAGGATGGTTGGGATTCTCATGAATCAAGAGAACAGCAACGCCTCAAAGCTTTGTCCGATTTAGGTTTGCGGCAACCAGAAACGATTCCGGTTTTTGAAGAAGCCACACAGACTGCTGCCCACTTTTTGGAAGCACCAATTTCGATATTGGGATTTGTGGATCAAGAACGCCACTGGTTCAAATCGGCGATAGGCTTATCTAGACTAGGACTAATGAATCATTTGGCACAAAGCCGCCAACTACTACGCCGGGAATCATTTTGCACTCAGGTAGTAGACAGCTTTCAAGTGTTTGTCATTAATGATACGCATAAACTTACCGATCCAGTACTTGCTGGCAGCAAGTTAGTGCAAGATTATGGTATTCGTGCTTACTTAGGAGCGCCATTAATTGATGCTGAGGGACATTGTTTAGGTGCATTAGCGGTAATGGATTTAGTCCCGCGCAATTTTACAACGCGAGATATTGAGTTTTTACAAATCATTGCTCGTTGGAGCATGAGTGAATTTGAACGTAATAGACTCCTGCAAGGCAAACTCGAATCAAGCGCTGCCAAGAACGTTCCGATATTTTCACTGAATGAGGAACGTAACACTGAGATTAAAATCACTGCATCCACTCAAGATAGCGACTCTGTTTCTACTAAGCAACTGAAGCTAGAACTTTTGAGTCAGCTAACTCAGGAGTTACGCACGCCCTTAACATCTGTACTCGGTATGGCTAGTGTTTTAGGACGTGAGATTTATGGGCCTTTGACGACTAAACAGAGAGAATATTTAGAAATTATCCAACACAGTGGTCGGTACTTACTTTCCCTAGTAAACGAAATTACCGAACTAGGAGCGATGGATGAAAACTCAACTGTGCTAAATCTAGCTCCCGTGGATATTGAAATGCTATGCCAACAAGCTATCAATACCCTCGAAGAAGTAGCTAATCGTCGCGAACAAGATATTCGCCTGTCTATAGAACCGGGACGCAGTCGCATTTGGCCTTTAGATAAAGACAAGGTGCGGCAAATGCTTTATCATCTGGTTTTCAGTGTGATTCAACTTTCAGCTACAGGTAGCATTGTTCGCATTCATGTTTCTTACAAAGAAGATACGCTCAACATTACTATTTGGGTTTCCCATCCCTGGTTAGGGGACGGGATAACAGAGGTAGATCCTTACTTCCGTCTCAATTCTTTGTCACTGCTGGAGCTTACAGGTGAGGTAGCAACTTACAATACTCATACAGAAAGACAAGAACAACTAGATACTTCATCAGTAGCAGTGGAAAATTCCAAAAACTTGAGTGATTCCCACTCAAATTTCTTTGCTACTAGCTCAGGTATAAATTTAGCTAAATCACATGGAAGTCTTTCTCGTGAAAGCTTAGGTCTATTACTAAGCTGTCAACTGGCAGAATTACATGGTGGACATATTTTGATTCAAGGTTCACCAGAATCAGGATATCGTTATGTGCTTTCTTTACCACTGCAACTAGCGACTTCCTCACAAGCAATTAGCGATGTCTAATTGTGGGAATTGGGGAAGGTGGGGCCCCCTCTGGGGATAAGGGGTAATGGAGATTGGGAAAGACGTATTTTCTATCTAGATTTGATTAATTCTCTGTGTGCTTCTGCGCTTACCTATGCCTTTAAATTTCAACCCTCAATTCGCCACTATTTTACATCAAGCTGTACTAAGTATATGAAGAACTATTCTTAACTTTCTATTGGCTGATGGCCAGGAATAGAAGCGCCATCACGCGATGGGCAATTTCTGTTATTACCTTTTTATAGCTATAGGCATTATGATCGATTCCAAGTTCTGCGTCGGCAGGCTAATCGATCGCAATGTTTTTTATGAATTTAGTCTGGCAACGATTTACTCTATCAACTTTACCGCTCAAAGAATATTTTGCTACCAGTTATGTACACCGCTCTCTGGTGGGACTGCTAAGTTCTTGGCGGCAAACTAGCGTCTTGCTTCAATGGGGAGATGCGATCGCAGCAGCTTTACTCAGCTTAATATATGCTCTAGCACCTTTTGCTTCGAGTACATTGGTGGGTTTTTTGCTGGTGGCTTGTGTCGGATTTTGGCTGTTGTTGACTTTATCTGATGAAGTAACACCAGCAAATGTCTCGTCAGTCACTCCCATTCACTTACTGGTATTGCTCTACTGGGGAGTTGCCGCAATCGCAACAGCATTATCACCAGTGAAAAAGGCGGCACTTAACGACTTGGGAACCTTGACCTTGTATTTGCTACTATTTGTCCTTTGTGCCAGGGTATTAAGGTCGCCTCGCCTCCGTTCTTGGATTATCATCCTTTATCTGCACGTATCGTTAATTGTTAGTGTATATGGGTTGCGGCAATGGTTTTTTGGAGCCACAGCATTGGCAACTTGGGTTGATCCAGAATCTCCTATGTCTAAGACTACAAGAGTCTACAGTTATTTAGGCAATCCCAACTTATTGGCTGGATACCTCTTACCAGCAGTAATTTTTAGCTTAGTGGCAATTTTTGCATGGCAAAGCTGGCCTAAAAAAGCTCTTGCATTAACGATGCTAATTGTCAATAGTTCCTGCCTGATTCTGACTTTTAGTCGTGGCGGTTGGATTGGACTAGTGGTGGCAGTGTTAGCTGTGATGGCATTGCTACTTTTTTGGAAAAGCGTGGAAATGCCTCGTTTTTGGCGTACTTGGTCAATACCGATTGTTTTAGGAGGTTTGATCGGCGTATTGGTTCTAGCAGTGATATTTGTAGAGCCAGTCCGGCTGCGAGTGTTTAGTATTTTTGCTGACCGTAAGGATAGCAGTAATAATTTTCGCCGAAATGTGTGGGATGCTGTATTTGAAATGATTCGCGATCGCCCGATTTTCGGCATTGGGCCTGGTCACAACTCTTTTAATAAAGTTTATCCCCTCTACCAACGCCCTCGTTACACTGCTTTGAGCGCCTATTCTATATTGTTTGAAGTGACTGTAGAAACTGGTTTTGTTGGTTTAGCCTGCTTTCTCTGGCTAATAATTGTCACATTTAATACAGCACTTTTGCAAGTGCGACGATTGCGACAAATCAGAAGTATAGAAGGATTTTGGTTAATCGGAGCGATCGCTATTTTGTTGGGTATGCTAGCTCACGGCACCGTAGATACTGTCTGGTATCGTCCTGAAGTCAATACCCTCTGGTGGCTGATCGTTGCCTTAATTGCCAGCTACTGGACACCTTTAGCTCAAAGCCAGACAAATTCAACTAACTCAGAACCAGCAGTAAATTAACATAAATAAGTTGTCAGTTGTTTTCTTACCGGACAACTGACAACTTTTGAATTTTGCATAAATAAATTTTGAATTATCTAGTCTCTGTAGGTAGTGGCACTTGGGGCATTAGGGTCGCGATAAGCTACAGGTTCGCGATCGTTCTTTTTGCCAGCCAACCCGCCTAGACCGAGTAAACCAAGCAATCCCAGCCAACCCCAATCAAAATCGTTGCGATTATTGTCAGTAGTCGTTGTTGGAGCAGTAGTAGTGGCTCCAGTGTCATTAGTTGTCTGAGCTTGTGCAGATAGAGTTAAAGGTAAAATTCCCATACTCAAGGTGAGAACGCCAGCGCCAACAGCGGTAATGAAATTACTTTTCATAAGTTGTGAAAGTTCCTGATGCTATTTGAAGTCACTCACCACTGTATCGATTCTCAACCTTAACAAAATCAATCTGCGGCTATAAACTCGGCATTTTCATAACTCACGCTGTAGACATACAACATGGTTTTCACAGCAGTCTGTTTCTCATTCTTGCTGTAGTAGTTTAGCAACACTGAATCCTCAATAACTTTTCATGGCCCGTTGAATATCACGCTGGTCTTGGCGTCGTTTCAGGTCTTCTCGTTTATCGTGCAGCTTTTTACCTTTGCCAAGAGCTATACTCACTTTTAGCCAGCCTCGTTTGAGATACATTTTCAAAGGGATTAAAGTTAAACCCTGCTGCTCGACTTTGCCAATTAGCTTACGGAGTTCTTGACGATGCAATAGAAGCTTGCGTGTACGCCTTGGTTCGTGATTAAAATATTGTCCACTAGCGTTGTAAGGCGAGATATGCACATTGATCAACCATGCTTCACCATTGCGAAGCAAAGCATAGCCATCTTGGAGATTGACTTTACCCGCGCGAATCGACTTCACCTCTGTTCCTGTCAACTCAATTCCAGCTTCGTAAGTTTCTAGAATTTCATACAAATAACGGGCTTGACGGTTGTCGCAAATAACTTTGTAACCTTCGTTCTTGTCGCTCATTGATAATTTTGTGTGCTTTAAATGTACCTAAAAAATTATTTGGATTGGCTTGTGAATTATACGGTGTATCTTAGAACCGCTATAAATGGTGAACTGTATATCACTAATTTAGCTTTTCTAAGTTCACAATTAAGGTTTTCTGGCAACTTTTAAGTTAGCTGATACCGATTACCTCTAAGATTTCATAGAACAAGTTGCTTGAGCAACTTGTCTCACCAAGCCTGATTTTGTGCAGTTTCACAAATAGGACTTACACATCAAGTAGAGGTAATACCCTGTGGAAAGCCGCTTATCTACGAAAACTCCACGTAACTTGCTTCTTGGCGTTTACATAAATTGTCTCTACAGAAAATCAAAATTTTCACTCCCTTTTTGCATAAGTCCTGACAAAGAATTAATATGGCGCTAATGATAATGAGTTGTTACAAATTACAAAGCTCTCTATGCCTCTTAAGCACAGGGAGTCTAAGGTAGTTACACTTCATTAACCCTCCTAATGATTTAAGATTTCCTTTATAAATAAACCCTGAGAGCAGTCATTAGCTGGTAATCCTGTCATAGTATGAAACATAAGAACACTATTATTGTCTGTGTTCGTTAACGGAGTAGATAAAAGCAAATTTCTGAGTAAAAAAATGCTAGGGGTGTATTATCCATGCCCTTGACGATCCTTGTAGTGGATGATGATTTGGGCACTCGTCTGTCTGTTAGCGACTATCTTGAACTGTCTGGCTACTCTGTGATTACGGCTAATGACGGTCAAGAGGCTTTGTTTATGGTGGATGAGTATCATCCTGATTTGATTGTCACGGATATTGTTATGCCACGGATGAATGGCTATGAACTGGTGCGCCGGGTGCGTCAACAACCAGTGTTTCGTTTATTGCCTGTAATTTTATTAACGGCACGCATTAAGACCCAAGAAAGAATTTTGGGCTACCAGTCAGGGTGCGATTTATATTTACCCAAGCCTTTTGAACTGGAAGAGTTAGCAGCAGCAATCCGCAATCTTTTGGAGCGATCGCAAATTATCCAATCAGAATATCGTTTTTCTCATAAAGACAGTTTGGGCATTTCCGGCTTGAAAAAAGCGGAGGATGCCCATAATTCTCTGTCCACTCAAATTCAAAAATCTCATCTGCACTCAGCCCTAACTCATAGAGAACAGGAAGTCTTAGAGTTATTGACTCATGGTCTTTCTAATGCCGAAATGGGTCATCAGCTACACCTGAGTCCTCGAACTGTGGAAAAGTACGTGAGCAGTTTATTGAGGAAAACCTCAACCAGCAACCGCGCGGAATTAGTCCGTTTTGCGATGAAGCATGGTTTAGTGGAATAAAAGTTAGGAGTAGAGACGCGATTAATCGCGTCTGTGCAGGAGTGAGGAATTAAAACTCCTGACTCTTCACTCATAACTCTTCACTTTTAACTTTTGTCAGCAGACCTTCACAAGCATCGATCAGTAAATCAATAACCTGATTAAATCCCTCTTGACCACCATAATAGGGATCTGGAACTTCCTTTAGAGTGTGTCGAGAGCAAAACTCGCACATCAAACGCACTTTATGCTGATATTGCTTAGTTCGATCGAGAGTGAGGATGTTCTCATAATTTTCTCGATCCATAGCCAAAATCAAATCAAAGTCTTGAAAGTCTGACTTTTCAAACTGGCGTGCTCGACCACGCAGTTTAATTCCCAACTTAGTAGCAGCCGCGGCACTCATGCGTCTGTCAGGTGAGCTACCAACGTGATAGCTAGATGTACCAGCAGAGTCACAGAGGATATGTTCGCTCAAGCCAGCCTGCTCAATTAGATGATTCATGATATTTTCTGCCGATGGCGATCGGCAGATGTTACCTAAGCAGACAAACAGCAACTTGTAAGGCATAGATATACTTTGTCCTTTGTCAATAGTCATTTGTCCTTTGTCCAATGACTAATGACTAATGACTAATGACTAATGACCAATGACCAATGATTAAAATCCAGGTAACTCCAACCCACTGGTTAATTCTTCCATGCGTTCCCGCATTGTTGCTGTGGACTTGTTGTAGGCTTCTTTCATTGCCACTGTTACAAGATCGGAAAGTACTTCTGCACCTTCTGCTAAAGCATCTGGAGAAATTTCTACCCGCTTGGGTTCTTGGTTCCCACTGACAATCACCTTTACAAGACCACCGCCAGATTCTCCTTGAATCTCCATTTGCTCCAATTCTTCTTGGAGTCGCTTTGCGCCTTCTTGAACTTGCTGCGCTTTCTTAAAAGCTTCGGCTAATTCTTTCATTTTTCCTAAGCCAAAGCCGAATCCCTGTCCTTTTCCTGTCATAATTATTTGTACGCGTATGCGTTGAATAACAAATCAAATTCAATTATAGATGCGGTAAGTAATTTGACTCTTTTTTTACCAATAATTAATGCGTCATAGAGTGGGGAGTAGGGAGTAGGACATTGGTTATTAATTCTTCTCCCCGATCTCCCAATTCCCCATTCCCCATTTTTTATCCACAAGCACCTTGAAACTCTCCGAGCATTTTGACTTCTGGCTCTAAATTAATTGACCAACGTTCTTGTACTTGATGTTGGATGTGGCGAATGAGACAGAAGATATCACTAGCTTTTGCTCCACCACGATTGACGATAAAATTAGCATGTAGTAGTGCTACTTGTGCTCCACCAATTTGGTAGCCTTTTAGACCAGTTTGTTCAATTAACCAGCCAGCACTGTAAGGTTTGGGATTGCGAAACACACTGCCACAACTGGGGAAGTTGTATGGTTGAGTGCTTAACCGATGCTTTTTGTGTTCTTTGGTAATTGCCACAACTTTTGCTGGGTCTGCACCTGGCGCGAGTTGTAAGGTGGCTTGGGTGACTATGCGATCGCCACCTTGCAATAATGAAGTCCGGTAGCCATAACCTAACTGTTCCGGGGTAAGAGTTTCCAACGTACCATCGGGTGAAAGTACTTGGGCACTAACTAACATATCTGCGATACAGCTATTATGTGCCCCTGCGTTCATCACTACGGCACCTCCTGCTGTTCCAGGGATACCAACAGCCCACTCCAATCCTTGCCACCCTAATTCTGCTGCCGCCCACGCCAAGCTAGGAATTGATTCTCCGGCAGCAACGGTTAATTGACCAGTTTGGGGGTCAAAGTTGCTGAAGCGGAGATGACGAGTAGCAATGACTAAGCCTGATATACCACCATCACTCACGAGCAAGTTAGAACCTGCTCCCAGTGTTGTCACCTTTAGATCGCGTTCTTTGGCGTATTTAAGACTTGCTTGCAGTGCTTCTAAGTTTCGGGGGGCAACGTATAAATCAGCGGCTCCCCCAACTCTATAGGAAGTAAACGCTGACAAACAAGCCTGGGACTTGAGCGCACAATCAGTATTGGGTAAGTAGATTACTTCACTCTCCACCGAATTAGTTATTTGGGGTTTCTTTGTATTCAAAGCAGAAACTGTGCAGACGTTTCCAGCTGCCTGGGAAATGGTCATCTTTACTTTTTTTGGTAAAATTTTTACATTTATTTACCGCAAAGATACGGTAATAGAGTTCACAGATGAAACCGTTGCGAGAGGAGCGCTTTGCTCAAAAATAAAACTTCGCAAAGTCTCGACTTAGGATGTGGCTTTAGCAGGCTCACAAAGTGTCGTAATTACTTCTGGAATCACCTGGTTCAAATTTCCAGCCCCCAAAAACAGCGCCAAGTCTCCTGGGCGTAGTGTTTGTAGCAAGTACTCACACACTGCTGTTAAAGTTGGTTGATAAACTACCTGCGAATGCTGTTTAGCAATTTCCGCCGTTAGACGTTCACCACTAATTTGCCCTAAATTAGGTTCGCCTGCACTGTAAATATCAGTCAGCACCACCAAATCAGCATGAGTAAATGACTCGGCAAATTCATCTAAAAAGGTCAGTGTACGACTATAGCGATGGGGTTGGAAGATGGCAACCACTCTTTGCCCTGGTCTTGCCTGTAAACGTGCTGCGGCGAGAGTAACGCGAATCTCGCTAGGATGATGAGCATAGTCATCAATAAAGGTAATGCCATTGACTTCGCCTCGGAACTCAAAGCGTCGTCTTGCTCCTTCAAAAGTGGCGATACCTTTGGCAATTGCTCCAAATTCTAAGCCCAAAGCGCGACCAACAGCTACTGCGGCTAGGGCATTGCTGAGATTGTGCCGACTGAGCAACCTCAATGTCAACACGCCCAAAGCTTTGCCTTTTTCCCAAACCAAAGCCGTGGTACCATCAGCACGATAATCAATATTGGTGACGGTGTAATCAGCGTCAGTATCTGAGTGTAAGCTGTAGGTAATTGTGGGTTGCAAGCGATCGCGCACTGTCGCACAGTCAATGCTACCTATTAAAGTTTTACAACCCTTAGCAAATGTCTGGAAGGTGTCAATGACTTCTTCTAATGTATCGTAGTGGTCGGGATGATCGAGTTCAATATTGGTGATGATGCCAATTTCAGGAGCGTGTTTTACTAAAGAACCATCTGATTCATCTGCTTCCGCTACCAAATATTGGCTGTGTCCCAATCGAGCATTGCCTTCCCAAGCATTGACTTCGCCACCGACTATAATTGTTGGGTCTAGGCCTGCTTCCAGAAGCATATAGCCTATCATACTACTAGTTGTAGTTTTGCCGTGGGTTCCGGCCACTGCAATACTGTAGTAATCCGCAATTAAAGCTGCTAGGACATCTGAACGATGTAAAACTGGACAACCTAATTCCAGCGCTGCTTTGTATTCTAAATTATTAGTGTTAATTGCTGTTGAACAAATAACTTGAGGCAGTTTTGACTTAGTAGCAGTAGGTAATTGTTCTGGTGAATTTAATACTACTGGATTAGCTAATACCTGAGGTTGAAAGAATTCGAGATTGCTTGCCTCTTGTTTACCAAAAATATGAGCACCGATAGATTCCAACTTGTGCGTAATGTGGTTAGGACGAAGATCCGAACCTGATACTGGAAATTGACGCTTTGCAAGAACGTATGCCAGAGCAGACATACCTATGCCACCGATGCCAATGAAATGAAATGGTCTACCACTAAAATCTACAGAATTAGTCATTTATTACTCCTTTTACACCACACCACACCATAATCACAAATGACACGCGTATCATAACAGGAATTTGATTTTTACCGTAACTACTCCTGTATCATGTTCATGTTTGATGCCCAAATGATGTTTCTGCTCTGGCTTTCCTGGTTGAGAATGATTTTACCTTGGTTGGAGGTTTTTGCTATTTCGGAACTGTTCTTAAGATTATTCTGAAAATTTTGGCTGCATCGGGAAAGAAATTCTTGTAATGTCAAATACATATTTTTGGCTACCTTACTGGAATTGGCTACATAATACATTGTTTAGTGAAACTAATTTGAAATTGCATCAAGTTTAGGCGTGAATTGAGTACAATAGTACATTGGTAATGAAACTATTTTTCAATTGCATATAACCCAGGCTTATCTGGATGCAGCAACTAGCAATTTTTGGTGGCACATTCGATCCAATTCATTGGGGACACCTGCTCGTAGCCGAGACAGCTTTGCATCAGGTATGCCTTGAAAAGGTAATTTGGGTGCCATCCCTAAACCCTCCTCACAAAGAAGCAGCTTTGTTTGAGCATCGCGTGCAAATGCTGCAATTAGCCATTAAAGATAACCCAGCATTTACTGTCTCACTAGTGGAGACTAATCGCTTTGGGACTTCTTATGCCATTAACACCCTGATTGACTTATCTGCTTGTTACCCAAATACTCATTGGTACTGGATTGTGGGCTTGGATACTTTCCAAAGCTTACCCAGTTGGTACCGGGGACACGAATTAGCACAAATGTGTGATTGGTTAATCGCACCCCGACAGCTAGGTGGTGAGACTATAACTCAAAGCAAATTAATCTGCAAGCAAGTGGAGCAACAACTCAAGGAGCAGTCTTTGATTATTCACTGGCAACTCTTGAATATACCTTTAGTAGGAGTTTCGTCAAGTCTAATTCGCAAATTTTGCCGCGATAACTTCGTCAACGCCAAGGGCGAACGCCAGTCAATTCGTTATTTAGTGCCGGAATCGGTCAGATCATATATCACTAACAACAATCTCTACTCTTACAAATCTGAATAAATTATGTGTTTTTTTATTGATCTAACACTTTATGGTTAAAAGTGCCCCCCCCCTTTGCGATATGATTGGGGTCAACGATATCAACATATAAGCATAAATACAGAGGGCAAGACACTGTGATTAGAGTTGCAATCAACGGTTTCGGGCGGATTGGACGTAACTTTGCGCGTTGCTGGGTGGGTAGAGAGAATAGTCGGATCGATCTTGTCGCCATTAATGACACTTCAGACCCTAGAACCAATGCTCACCTGCTAAAGTATGACTCAATGCTAGGCAAGATCAAAGGTGCTGAGATTAGTGCTGACGATAACTCGATCATCGTCAACGGTAAAACCATCAAGTGCGTATCCGATCGCAATCCCGAAAACTTGCCCTGGAAAGATTGGGGAATTGACCTAATTATCGAAGCAACCGGGGTATTTACTAGCAAAGAAGGAGCGCTCAAGCACGTAAATGCTGGAGCTAAGAAAGTTCTGATTACCGCTCCTGGTAAAAACGAGGATGGTACTTTTGTGGTTGGTGTGAATCATCATGATTATGACCACAACAAACACCACATTATCAGTAACGCTAGCTGTACTACCAACTGCTTGGCACCAATTGCCAAGGTGTTGAACGATAAGTTCGGCATTATCAAAGGTACGATGACCACCACCCACAGCTATACAGGCGATCAGCGCTTGCTAGACGCTTCTCACCGGGATTTACGACGGGCGAGGGCCGCAGCGATAAACATTGTACCCACTTCTACTGGTGCAGCAAAAGCAGTGGCGCTGGTTATCCCAGACCTCAAAGGCAAGCTAAATGGCGTTGCCTTGCGCGTACCAACCCCGAACGTCTCAATGGTAGATTTCGTAGTTCAGGTTGAGAAGCGTACTATTACTGAAGAAGTTAACCAAGCTCTCAAAGATGCTGCCGAAGGGCCACTTAAAGGCATTTTGGACTACAGCCAACTAGAACTAGTATCTTCCGATTATCAAGGTAGTGATGCTTCTTCGATTGTTGATGCTAGCTTGACTTTGGTTATGGGCAATGACTTAGTAAAAGTTATGGCGTGGTATGACAACGAGTGGGGTTACAGCCAACGAGTCTTGGATTTGGCAGAGTTGGTAGCTGAGAAGTGGCAATAATTAATTTGTCATTAGTCATTGGTCATTAGTCATTAGTTATTGGTTATTAGAAAAAGGACAAAGGACAAAGTACTATTGACTAAAATGTTGAAATCCCTGGCTAAGATTCAGAACTTGGTCAGGGAATTTTTTTTGCTCGTCGTGCAATATTACTGTCGATCCGGCTGTAATTCTGCCTGCGATCGCAGCACCTTCTCCAAGATGTTGCACTAAGGCTGATGCTAGTTCTTGTGGTAAACACAGCACTAATTCAAAGTCTTCGCCACCGTATAGAGCATATTTTAGTGCTTGGTCTGGTGTCAGCCAATGGTTAAAAGTTTTTGGTACGGGAATTTGTCTGTATTCTAAGACAGCGCCAACGCCACTGGCACGGCAAATTTGGATTATCGCATCTGCCAAACCATCGCTGCTATCCATACCAGCAATAGAGAATTGGGAGTTAGGACTTAGGATTTTCCAGAGGATTGGTAAGACATCTAATCGTGGCTGTGGGCGTTGGTGTGCGCGGATTAGAGCCGTCTTTTCTCCGTTGTTGAGGTTTTGTCCTAGTTCGGGATGCAAAAGCAGTTCTAAGCCTGCTCTTGAGGCTCCATGAACGCCCGTAACGACGATCGCATCACCCACAACAGCAGTAGAACGGCGGATAATTTGACTAGGGTTAACTTGACCAAAAGCGGTAATTGCCAAAGTAGTTACAGGCGATCGCACCACATCACCCCCAACAATTGGGGTATTGTATTTTTGCAAGCATTCTGTCATTCCCTGGTATAGTCGCTCAACCCAACTAACCTTTAGTTCGCCAGGAAGTCCCAACCCGACAGTTATTCCCAATGGGGAAGCGCCCATTGCTGCTAAATCTGATAAATTGGCAGCAGCAGCTCGCCAACCAGCATCTTCTGGGGAGGTGGTAATGTTGCTAAAATGCACGCCATCAACCAGCACATCTGTTGTCACAACCAAAGATTGCCCTGGTGCAGTCTCAAGTACTGCTGCATCATCGCCGATAATTTCTGGAGGACAGAAGCGCTGTAATCTTTCTAAAAGACCTTGTTCGCCAATGTCTTTTACTTGTCGAGAAGATAACTCACTGTTCACAATCGGTTTTTCGTGTTGCAAAATTACGAAGAAAACTGATGATTTACTTTAGTGTTTAAGATAAGGGTATCGTCTAGGAGTCAGTTGGGATGGTAACAACACCAGTAACCAGCATCACATTTGAAGAGTACTTAACCTATGATGATGGTAGCGATTTCCATTATGAACTGGTGGATGGCAAGCTAGAGCTAATGAATCCACCTACTATTGAACATTTTCTGATTGTTGATTTTTTGGATACTGCCTTGAAAGCAGAAATCAAACGTTGTAACTCTACTTGGCTGTGTTTTCGAGAAAGTGGGGTGAGAACGGGTAGAAATAAATCTAGGTTGACTGATTTGTGTGTAGTGACACTGGAGCAAGCTAGAGAATTGTTGAATGCTTCAGCAGTATTTGAGTCACCACCGTTACTAATTGTCGAGGTGGTCAGTCCAGAGTCTGTGAAACGGGACTATCGCCATAAGCGATCTGAATATGCGGCTTTAGAAGTTCCTGAATATTGGATTGTAGACCCACTGGAGACAAAAGTTTCAGTGTTACTACTGGAAGATGGATTTTACGAAGAAACAGTTTTTACTGCCAACCAGCAAATTGGATCGCGGACTTTTCCAGAATTAGCGATCGCAGTCGATCGGATATTCACCGCCGGAAATCTGAATCAGGAGAGACGCGATTAATCGCGTCTGTACAAGAATTATTCTTCTCCTGCCCCCTATGTCTTCTTATGCAGCTTGCGGCTGAACCAGATTTTCTATTCCTTGAACCACGGTTGCTGATTCAATTTTGTCACCAGCTTTCAATTTATCCAAAACTTCTTTTCCTTCAGTGAGATAGCCAAAAACGGCATAACGACCATCCAATAGGTTGCGTCCGGCGGGGGTGAGTTCTGGTTCAAACAAAAAGAAGAAAAATTGTGATGAGCCACCATTTACTTCACTTTCAGGACGAGCCATGACTACTGCACCAAAGGCAGAAAAAGGTAGAACTGGCATATCAACGTAACGACCAGCTTCTTCTAGAGTAATGCCATAAGTAGGTGCTTTATCGCCTTTAACTAAAACTTCTAAGGGAATAGCGCGATATTTGCCCGTTGTTGGGTCAATGAAACCCACATCTTTCCCAGCAGGATCTCCAGTTTGGAGAAAGTAAGATTCTTCAGAACGGGTAAATTCTAAACCATTATAAAAACCCCTCTGTACCAAATCTACAAAATTACCAGCAGTTACAGGGGCGCTGTAACCATCTACGACAAGGGTCAAATCGCCTTTGTTGGTTTTAATTTCTACAGTGGCACGACCTTTAAGTTGTGGCAGGTTGCTATACTCAGCAGGCACTTCAAAGGGAAATTGTTTCACCATTGACTCTTCTAACTGAGTAACGAGATTTAGTAGTTTATTTCTCTCTTGCAGAATTTGTTCTTTATCTTTGCTGTTCGCCAATTCTTCCAATTTACCCACCCCAGATTTCAACTCGGTAATCCAAGCTTCGGCTTGGGGTTGGCGTTCTGCGGGAACGCTTGTTAAGATTTGGGAAGGTTTATCGAGAATGCGGGATGCTTGGCTGATGTCTTTGGAAATAGCACCCCAACGCCGATTGGCCCGCAGTTGAGCAGAGATGTCCTCTAAGCTGCCTTGTAGTTGCCGCACAGGTTTGTTATCTATCGGGAGTGCATACCGCAACAAAGCCTTTCCGTCGGTAATTGCATTGCCGGCTGGCAGTGCGGCGCTACTGGAGGGAGTCCACCCAGCTGTAGTTATGCCTAAAAATATTGTTACCAGCAGTATTGCCATTAGGCTGTTCTTCAGCCAGGATTTTAATAAGTTAAGCATGGGATAACTCAAATGCAGCAGTGAATTGTTGACTGGACGTAACCCATAAATAATCTTCCCACGTTAGGTGATGAGTGGAGCAGAGGTCTAGTGCAGAGGAAAAATGACTAATGAGAATGACACTAAACTAATGACAAATGCCCAATGACGACCCTAGAAGGGTACAATAAATGCCGATTGTCTTCCCAAATTTGAAAGTTTCATGATCTCTAGTAACGACTTTCGACCCGGTGTTTCAATTGTATTGGATGGGTCTGTATGGCGAGTGCTTGAATTCTTGCACGTCAAACCAGGCAAAGGTTCTGCCTTTGTACGAACTAAGCTAAAAAATGTCCAGAGTGGGAGCGTTATGGAAAAAACGTTCCGCGCAGGGGAAACAGTGCCGCAAGCCACTCTAGAAAAAAGCACGATGCAGCATACCTATAAAGAAGGCGATGAGTTTGTCTTTATGGATATGGAAACCTACGAAGAAGGCAGATTAACGCGCGAACAAATTGGCGATCGCGTCAAGTACCTGAAGGAAGGTATGGAAGCTGAAGTTATTAAGTGGGGCGAACAGGTTCTGGGAGTAGAGTTACCTAAGTCTGTGGTTCTGGAAATTGTACAAACAGATCCAGGCTTAAAAGGTGACACTGCCACAGGTGGCTCAAAACCAGCAACTCTGGAAACTGGTGCAGTTGTGATGGTTCCTTTATTTATTTCCCAAGGAGAACGTATCAAAGTTGATACTCAGGAAGATAAATATATCAGCAGGGAATAACTTTCATCTCCACGGAGATGCAAGTCCCGCTTGAAATCCCTACATAGGGATTAATTCCCTGCCACACTTAAAATGCTAATTTACGGATAGGTCGAGGTAATAAAAACTGTGCCATTGGACTTTAATGAAATCCGCCAACTACTGGCAACTATCGCACAAACAGATATTGCAGAAGTCATACTCAAAAGCGATGATTTTGAGCTAACAGTCCGTAAGGCTGTGATCGTTAGCAATCAGATGTTGTCGGTAGGTCAAGGGACTTTAGGCGGTGTGGTAGGTTCAGGCTTGACATCAGGTTCATCTGGGGGAAACCAGATGAGCGGAAGTCAGGTAACGGAGGTGTCCACATCTCGTGTATTTGAGAATACTGGAACTAGCACACAAATGCAGTTATCAGTAAATCCTCCCTCAACCATTGACCAGAGATTAGTAGAAGTGCCTTCCCCAATGGTAGGAACGTTTTATCGCGCTCCTGCGCCTGGGGAAGCGGCATTTGTGGAAGTGGGCGATCGCGTCCGCAAGGGTCAAACAGTCTGTATCATTGAAGCCATGAAGCTGATGAATGAAATCGAAGCCGAAGTCTCTGGACAGGTGATGGAAATTCTTCTCCAAAATGGCGACGCTGTAGAATATGGTCAACCTTTGATGCGAATTAACCCTGATTAAGTATTAATGTATATATGATGTGAGTCATTGTTAAAATTTTCTGTCCTTGCGGGTTAACCCTGATGAAACAAACGTTGCCTTTACCACCAGAAGTGGTGCAACAAGTAGCTGAATACTTCAGCCTGTTAAGTGAGCCAATGCGCCTGCGGCTGCTACACTTATTACGGGATGAAGAAAAATGCGTGCAAGAGTTGGTAGAGGCAACACAGACTTCTCAGGCAAATGTGTCAAAACACCTGAAGGTAATGTGGCAAGCAGGTATTCTTAGCCGCCGCAGTGAAGGAACTTGCGCCTATTACCGGGTGGAAGATCAAATGATTTTTGATTTGTGTAATCGGGTTTGCGATCGCCTCGCCACAAGGTTGGAGCAGCAAGCCCGTAATTTTCGCGTGTTAAATAGCAATCGTTAGGTCTTATTGCCCTTTGTCATTTGTCAGTTGTCATTTGTGAAAAACCAATGACTTATGACCAATGACTAAAGCGGATAATCTTTTTGAAAGTTTTCACGAGTTAGCGGTTGTTGTAACTCTAGGCCCTCACCGCCTAAAACATCCAACGGTTTGCCGTTCACGTCAATATACACCTTGGCTTTGGGATTTAAAGTTGTTGCAGTGTAAACAACTTGTCCTATACGGCCCATCATTGAGGTGCTACCACCACCACTGGTAAAATCTTCAGATAAATTAACGTGAACCTCATTATTTTCAGCTTTCAACCCCAAAAGCTTGGTTCCTTTTGGGATGGTTGTAGAATCTGTCCCTTCTGTTGGGCCTGCTAACAAACTTTGGAAAGCTGCTTCTAAAGGCTGGTTGGATCGAATAGAAGCGACTTTAACAGGCTGGGGAACCAAAGTAACATTTTTGTCGGTTGGTCTTAGCCAATAAACGTTAGGCGTTTGCTCATTAGCTGGCTGCCTAGTTGATGGCTGTGCTGGCTGATCGATGCGGCCAGAAGGGTTTGATGGTGTAGGAGTATTGCTGGATTGTGAAGTAAACCAAGCTACACCGCCACCCACCGCTACAACCGCAGCTGACACGGCTGCAATTACGCCTGAAGAAATACGATTAGATCCTTGTTGGTCTTTCATGTTCAAAACCTTCCTAACTGAGGGCTGATATGGTAGTTATGTGAGGAGCAGCCTGGTTAACGACGATACTTGTAACTGAAGAGTTTCTCACAATCTGGAAGAGACTTTGATGCCTTTTAATTTTGCAAGTACCTCATTCAATTTTAGAATTTTTACTTCTAATCCGTCACCTACCAAATTATGTAAATTTTGGGGAGTGGGGAATCTCATTTTTTACAGTATTTGGAAAACCTCTCTCCTAGAAGGAGAGAGACTTTGAATTTTCCGCCTTACCATTGTGGAAAGGGCATTAGGTTTTTCGTGTGACTTTCTAGATGAGGTGAAAAGTTAGGTTGGATAAAAAATTTTCTACTTTCTACTTACCTCTCCCCTCTATTGCTTCCTTAATCCACTGTTTGAGTGTAGTTGTCACTTCATCAATGACTATTTCTTGAGATTTACGGGTGGCTCTTTCTACAACTTCAACTTTGCCATTAGCGATCGCGCGTCCGGTTACAATTCGATAAGGTATGCCAATCAAGTCAGCATCTTTAAATTTCACTCCAGCCCGTTCGTCGCGATCGTCTAGTAGGGTTTCAATTCCCGCTTGATTGAGTTCTGTGTAAAGTTTTTGGGCGATTTCAATTTGTTGAGCATCTTTTATGTTGGGAATTGTGATAATCGCGTGGTAGGGTGCGATCGCAACTGGCCAAATAATCCCATCTTTATCATAAGATTGCTCTACGGCAGCTTGGGCTAATCGTGATACGCCCACGCCAAAACAACCCATCAATAGCGGCTTTTCTTCACCCTGTTCGTTGGTATAAGTTGCTCCCATTGCTTGGGAATATTTAGTACCTAATTGGAAGATGTGACCTGCTTCAATTCCACGGGCGCTTTGTAGGATTTGTTCTGGATTATGGATGGCGCGATCGCCTGGTCTTGACTTACGAATATCTACTACTCGGTCTGGTAACTTAAATTGCTCACCCCAATTAGCACCAACTACGTGATAGCCAGCTTCATTCGCGCCTGTAACAAAGTTTTTTAAATCAACGGCTGTTTGATCCACTAAGCGCAAAAACTTGGGATGGATCTGTTTATTGGCGTTAATATACTCATCTGCGATGTCTGGCGCAATGTAGCCTAAAGGTAGAGATTTTGCTGTCCATGCTTGCTGGGCTTCTACATTTGGTACATTCAAACTAATAATAGTTTTAGCACCATACTCAGAAGCTAATTTGGTCAATTCATTTTGCAATTTGACCTCATTAACTTCCCCATCGCCTCGGATGCTCACCAAAACTAATACCGTTATACCATTATCATAAACTGTCTGATAAAGGACATTTTTTACCAATTGAGTGGGAGAACAGTTGAGAAGTTGACAGACCTTTTCAATCGTCTCTGTTCCAGGTGTATCGCGTTTCTCATAGGTTGTAAACCGTGAGGTTTCGGCGTCAATTGGTAAAGAAACAGCCTTTTCTACGTTAGCGGCGTATTTACCATCCTCAGTGTAGAGAACTTCATCTTCACCAGCTTCTGCCAAAATCATAAATTCTGTAGAACCAGAACCACCAATTGCACCAGAATCAGCGTCCACTGCGCGAAAAGCTAAACCAGAACGCCGTAGGATATTGCTGTACGCTTTATACATATCCTGGTAAGTTTCCTTGAGGCTGGCTTCATCGGCATGGAAAGAATAGGCATCCTTCATGATAAACTCCCGTCCGCGCATTAAACCAAAGCGGGGACGAATTTCATCGCGGAATTTGGTTTGAATTTGGTAGAGATTTAGTGGTAGCTGGCGATAAGAGCGAATCATATCACGAGCGATCGCTGTGACTACTTCTTCATGAGTTGGGCCTAATCCTAATTGTTGCTCGCGGCGGTCAATTAGGGAAAACATGATCCCCTCAGCTTTAGTGTAAGTGTCCCAGCGTTCCGATTCCTTCCATAAATCAGCAGGTTGTAATTGTGGTAGGAGGCATTCTTGTGCGCCTGTAGCGTTCATTTCTTCCCGCACAATCTGAGAAACTTTTTGCAATACCCGCCACATTAAAGGCAAATAAGCATAAAGACCACTACCGATGCGACGAATGTAGCCTGCACGGAGTAATAATTTATGGCTAGGAATCTCAGCATCAGCTGGATCGTCCCGGAGTGTAACGAATAACATTTGTGAGAGTCGCATCTTTATAGCCTTTCTTCGATCGCTAATTTCTATGTCAACTAAAGTATGAAGTATTAAGGATGAAGTACAAAGTACACAGCGTTATTTATTTTTCATTTTTACTTATAGCCTTCCGCCTTTTTCGAGCGCAATTTTAGGAGAAAACTACCTTGGCAGATGTAATTTATCAAGCACAGCCACCCTTAGAATTTATTCCTCCGGCGTTTAACCCTTTATTTCTACGATTTATCCATCTGTTGCTACCCAGTTGGATAAACTGGCAAACACCTATTACCCAAATTGAAGCAGACAACGTAGAGGTGCTGGTGGATCTCTATCGCCAGTTTCAGGAGGGTAAGATCCGTTTTATGCTGGCATTTCGCCATCCTAAAACAGACGATCCATTTTGTTTGACCTACTTGCTGTCTCAACTCGTGCCAAAGGTAGCACGATCGCAAGGTACAACACTACAACATCCCATTCACGCTCATTTTATCTACGATCGCGGCATTCCTCTCTGGGCAGGTTCCTACGTTGGCTGGATTGCTTCTCGTTTAGGTGGTACTCCGATTCAGCGAGGTAAGGCTGACTGGACGGGGTTACGTTCGGCGCGTGAGTTGTTTGCCAATGGGAAATTTCCAATGGCGGCTGCGCCAGAAGGTGCTACCAATGGTTTATCAGAGAATATTAGCCCCCTAGAACCTGGTATTGCCCAATTAGGCTTTTGGTGTGCTGAAGATTTGCACAAAGCTGAACGCGACCAACAGGTTCTAATTGTACCAGTTGGGATTAAATATAGTTACGTTGATGCTCCTTGGGATGCGATCGCTAATCTTTTAAGTGAAATGGAAGCGGCTAGTGGTTTACCTGTGAATGCACCAGAACAGGCTTCGATAGAGTCGCTTTATCCCCGGTTGTTGACTTTGGCAGAACATTTACTTTCGTTAATGGAAAAATTTTACACGCGCTTTTATCATCTAAAGCTGTCAGATATCAAAACAGTAGTAGGAGAAATCGAAGATAGAAATGAAGCACTAGCAGTTCGTTTGCAAGCTTTATTGAATGCGGCGCTACTAATATCAGAACAGCATTTTGATTTGCAGTCAAAAGGTACTTTGAGTGACCGATGTCGCCGGGTAGAACAAGCTGGGTGGAATTATATTTTTAGAGAAGATTTTAAGGATGTAAAAGGAATATCTGCTGTCGAGAAAGCTTTAGGCGATCGCGTTGCCGAAGAAGCGAATGCACGGATGTGGCACATGCGTTTAGTAGAAAGCTTTGTGGCAGTTTCTGGTAATTATATTCGTGAGAAACCGACGGTAGAAAGGTTTGCTGAGACGACTTTAATTTTATGGCAAATGATAGCTAAAATCAAAGGCGATAAAAGTGTACAACGTCCACAATTGGGTAAGCAAAAAGTAAAAATCACTGTGGGTGAACCTATATCTATTTCTAAGCGTTACCCAGCATATAAGGAAAATCGCTTAGGTGCTAAACAAGCGGTTGCTGAGGTGACAAATCATTTACAACACGCATTGGAAAGTTTAATTTGAAAAACATGGAACTTATATACTCATTATCTTATATTATTTGGTAGTTGCTTTAGAATCTTTGGATATCCAAGATTCCCGCTAAAAGGTTGTAAAACTTAATTGACTACCATTGGTTCCTATCAGGTAAAAGTCCGAATTCAATCGACTGTTGAGGAAATAGCTTTTCTTTCCCCAGCTATAGAAAATGATATGCCAAACGATTGGTTCTGTAACTGGTTAAACTTCTGGAAAAATACTAGTTTTGAGTGTCAAAACATAGTCAAACTCGTTTACGAGGGCAAAGTTTGGGGATTAGTGCAATATGGTCTTTATCCCCATCCTGGATATCCCTGTTTTCTAGAAATAGAACATATAGAAGCCCATCCTACAAGTCGAGGAGATATAGCTGAACGGTTAATTGAACCAATCGGCAAATGGTTAATCTGGTATGCAGCCAAGGTGGGTCTAGAATTTTGTCAAACACAAGGAGACGAGCCGCTAGTTATTCTAGAAGCTATAGATACAGCTGTGTCATACTATAGAGATAAAGTGCAGATGGAATATCTTGGATTTGCACGTAGCACTCCTAGAGAAGATTTATATGGCTTCAGATTTTCACGAACAGCAGCAGCAAAATTCTGTCAGCTACACGAAAGTCAATGGGGAGAAGCAAAACTATATCAGCAGTGATGAAATAAGAGTAGGCTCAAGTGAGATGATGACTCACGCCCAACGGCAAGCTTTTTTAAAAACATCTCCTTTGGGAAAACTATTTGGTGTTGCACATTTACTCCCTGAAGTCGAAGAAACGACAAACAGAGAGTGTGCCCAGGTAAATAATGCAAAAGTAGAGATTATATTATCGGTTCGTGAAAAAATATTTTTACAAAATGTTCTGAGAATTTCTCACTCTTCTTTCTGGAAATTTTACTGTGCCTTGGTTTAGTTTATCAAAGGGAATTTAGTTTAATCGAGCTTGGTACGTCAACCTGGAAATACCTTGGATAAATCCATAACTAAATCAGGAAAACATGGCAGATTAACTGATTCATTTGGCAGATAAATTAACTTGCGGCGATAACCAAATTTAATTTGCAAAGTTTGATAAGGCTCGCTATAGCACTCCAGAGAATTATCGACTAAATTAAATATCCAATAATCAGAGATATTTGCTTCTGCATAAATAAGTAGCTTTTCCTCTTGGTCATATTTTAAGGATGAATCGGCAATCTCAATTAAGAGTAAAACATCAGATGGGCTGGGATGATTCGCTAGATAGTCATCATCTCTATTTTTTGCAATTACTCTATCTGGTTCAGGCTCACTGTTGTTAGACAAAGTAATTGGTTGTTGTCCTCGCAGGGTTGCGCGATCGCCTACTAGCTTATATAATTCTCGCTCTAGGCGTGTTTCACAAACAGAGTGCGGTGTACCTTTTGCTGCCATCTGAATTATTTCACCCCTAATTAGCTCAACTCGGTCATTCTCCTCAAAGAAGCCGAGTTCAGCTAGACGGTGATATTCAGCTATAGTAAAGCGTTTAGCAGTGGTAAGGCTCATAACAACTACGAGAATGCAGAGTTATTTTTATCTTAATATAGCTGTAGCTGATTAAACTTCACCGATAGAAGATAATGAGGTGTCTGGGTATTCTTCTTTATCACCTTCTATAGTTGCTTCTATACTTACACCCTTCCAGGGAAAATCAAAATATTGTTCCTGAACCGTTTTTAATTCCTTTATTGACTCTTGGAAAAATAATTTAATAGCAGATACGTGGTTTTCTTCAGATAAAAAATCTTTTAAGCTTTTTCGATAAAATATACCTGACCATGCTGGCAAAACTTTTAAATTACTAGGAGTCCATATATTAGGCTTATCGTTAATTACTTTCTGCATTGATTCAATAATTTTTGGGCGTTGTGCAAACTTATGAGAAACCTGCAAAAATATACCTAAATATGGATAATCAGTTAAATTACTTGGATTTAAACCGAAGTATCCAACACCACACCATAAGTCCCATGTTGAGGGAGAAAAGTGGGTGTAGATAATATATCTCTCGTCCCATTTCCATTGAGTCCTACTTGCCGCACCTTTGATAACACCTCCAAAAGCTAGCTTGAATTCCTGCTGTACTTCTTCACTGAGAGTTGATTCCATAATAAGGAGAGTTTTGTTATAATTCACCATTGTCAATAAGTCAATTGATGAAAATTGATTAATGTGAGACATTCTGCTATTCCTCATTAAAATTAGTATTTCTTGAGCTAAGATATCAGACGCGCGTTCTTTCAAGAAACTATAAAACTGATACCACCTCAGTTGGAAGAAATTAATCTTGGGTGATAACTCAAGGCAATACTCTTTGATTGCTGGTTTTGGATCACAATCATATTGTTTTATTTCTTCTTTTGGATCATAATCACGGGTAATGTAAATTAAAATTCGATGTCTAACATTTGGTAATTTACTTAAAATCTCAGCATATTTTTTTAATTGTCCTGGTATTTCTGTTGAGCCAATTTTTGATTCAATGAATATTACGTCTGTATTTAAACCAGTTGAAAGTTCAACCACAATATCAAGCCTACTATCCTCAGTATGCCTCGCCAGTGCTTGATGTTCTTGTTGGGTTGAAATCTTGATGCTGGAATAATTATCATCACTAATGATTAAGTGATGTTTTAGCCAACTAAGTAAAATATCATTATTTAGGGACAAAAAATAAGCAACAATCTCAGTAAAAAAATCTTCAAGCGGCTTGCTTCCTGAATGTAGATTGAGTAAATTGCTAAACAAAGACATTAATTTTTAGCTATTTAAGATATTTGCAGAAAATGTATACACAATAACTATGGTTGTAGTCCAGCTTGAACAAGGCTACTGAAAATTGTTAGAAGTTCTGTTTGTATTCGATATTACTAACGTTGCAGCAGTTATAACTTAGCCGATCGCAGTTTGACAAGAGTGCTATAATATACCAAAAAAATAGGGGTAGAATTTTTACCCCTAAAAACTTGTATATTATTTTAAAAATAGCTAGAGAAGCTTATTACTCTGAAGTTAAGTGACTTTCTAGCAAAGTTGCGATCGCATCAGGATGAATATTCTTGTATTTCTTTTTACCAAGCTGTAAAACACAGTTGGGAGCGCTGCCACAGCATTTTTGGCAACTTGTATGTTCAATAGTAACTTTGTCTAACAAACCGCGATCGCACAAAGTTTTTTCTAATTCTGATAATAAACCTTTACCACCACGTTTCAGGCAACCGCCCTTTTGACATACCATAATCCTCGCTTTGGTTTGAAGTGGTAAATCTTGTTTTGGACACGCATCAATTGGTGTCACTCGATAGGCTTTGATTTTAATTTTACTTGTGCGCGAGTCTATCTCACTATGACCACAAATGCGAATTTGCTGACCAGGAACTAAAGATGAACTTAGTAAAGAGCGTAACTCTTTAGGCAGTTTAATTTCTACATTTCCAGATGGAACTGCTAATTGCAAGTATTTATATTTTCCTGGTTCACCACCAACAAAACCTAGTAACTGTCCCTCAAGGTTCAATTCTGATAACGTCAAATACTTGTTACCCATGATTGATAAAAATTTAGGAGTGAGGAGTTAAAAGCGAAGAGTTAGGAGTGAGGAGTTAGGAGTGAGGAGTTAAAAATGAGGAGTTAGGAGTTAATAATGCATAACTCTTAGCTCAGAACTCTTAACTTCCAACTCAGAACTCTTAACTCCTAACTGTTTTTAAGCTAGGCGTTTAGCTTCTACTGTTTGAGGTAAATTTGCTGTGTCTGGCAATTCACGAAATTCTAATTCCCAACCATTTGCTAGGGTGAGAACTTTGCCATCATTTCCATCGGTTTGTTTGACAACTTCTTCTTCAAGGTCTTTTTTAGCAACGTAAACTACTAAAGTGCCGGCATCATTCATCCGTAGCATTACTTTCATGAGATTCCTCAACCGATTCTAGTTCTTTTTTCTTGCAGCCGACGACAAACCCTGTTTCTAAGAAATGCACAGCATATATATAGGAAGTCTGCAAATATGTGCCTATACTCGCTATGTAACCGATATCTCCCTTGTTTACCAAAACTTGGCCGACTTCCTTACCGGGAAAGGTACCATCGTTTTTTAGCAGTTTACGAACTCTGACTTTTTCACCAATTTCAAAAGCGGGTGGCAAGTTCAGTTCTAATTCATCGCGTTGCATGAGAGTACCTCTGTTCTCTGACCAAATTCAACAATTCTTCTGTCGTCAAACTGCGTTTTTTCTGTACCGATTGATGGCGTACTGCATCTAAAACAGATTGGGTTTCTTGAGAGTTCAAGAAAATTCCATGCTGTTCTAGCAAGTTAGCAACTAAATGCCGTCCAGAATGTTTACCTACTACTAAACGCCGTTCCCAACCTACCTCTTCGGGTGCAAATGGTTCGTAGGTGATGGGGTTTTGCAATACTCCGTGAGCATGGATGCCAGATTCGTGAGCAAAGGTGTTTTCGCCAACGATCGCTTTCCAGGGTGGTACATCTGCTCCTGATGCGGCTGCAACTAGTTGAGATAGTTCCAGCAAACTGGGTGTGTCAATGCCCAAATCAACGCCGTAGATACGTTTGATTGCCATGACAACTTCTTCTAATGCTGCATTTCCTGCCCGTTCACCCAATCCGTTGACTGTGGTATTCACTGATGAAGCTCCGGCTTTGATACCCGCAAGGGCATTGGCAGTTGCCATACCAAAATCATTATGCGTGTGGATTTCTAGGGGAATCGTCAACGCTGAAACCAGTCTTTGGACTTTGGTGTAGGTGGTGAAGGGGTCGAGAACTCCTACTGTGTCGCAGAAACGGAAACGGGATGCACCCCATTCTTGGGCATAAAGTGCTACATCTAAGAGGAAGTTTTCATCAGCTCTGGAAGAATCTTCTCCGCCGACTGCTACCCAAAGGCCTTGATCGAGGGCAAAGTTGATGGAGTCTTTGAGTTTTTGTAAACTTACTCGCCACTGACCATGAAATTTAGTGGCAATTTGGATACCAGAGACGGGAATGGCAATATGCACCCGATTCAAACCGCAGGCGATGGAAGCCTTGATATCTGAGATGACAGCGCGGTTCCAGCCCAAGAGTTTTGCTTGTAAACCCAAGTCTGAAATTGCAGCGATCGCACGGGTTTCTTCGTCACCCATTGCCGGTATACCCACTTCTAATTCCGGTATACCAATGGCATCGAGAAACTTAGCGATCGCTACTTTTTCTTGTAGAGTAAAGGCAACACCTGCGGCTTGTTCGCCATCACGTAATGTAGTGTCATTAATTATGATTTGATTCATTGCAAATATCCCTCTCTTGGAAGTATTCTTAATATCCTTTCCCTCTACAATCCCTCGTGATGGTAAATGCTAAAAATATCACAATTTATAATGTAGGATACATGATCCTTAATTATTGCCCCATTATTAGCATCACATCTGTATGGCAGGGAACTAAAACAATGTATAAATTACTAATCGTTTTTACCGATGTCAGTTGAAATGTCTTCGAGTAGCAATGAACTAATATAACTATTAGCAAATCCGGAACAAAGTAATACACAAAAGCCAGCAATTAAGGATGTAATCATCTTCGTAACCTCATATTTTCTAGTACATCTGGGTGTAATTTAGGCAGGTAATGGTACTCAACCTTAAGAGGTGCAAATTCGCTAACTTTGGTCTGCTAGCCAATCAAAAATTTTTCCTAGCTGCTCCAAGTCAACGAAACCATATTGCCAGAGGAGCATCGGTAGCGGGCCATTTTCTAATTCACGGTGTCGCAGAGCTACAGCAATATCGGCATTTGAAAGTTCAAGTTCATTGTGCAAAAAATTGAGTAGTTTTATATCTCTGTTCCGAGTCGCCATAAGTGATTGAACTTTCAATTTCTTAATTTGGGAAAAAGTTAAAAATCAGAAATTCCAATTTATATTTAGGAATTTCGTCTTTTTAATTGTTGCTATATGTCAGGGAAATTTCAGATTTAGTAGACCCAACAAAATATAAACCCCGTCTAATCCATCTCAGTCTGCAACAAATTCTGCTAGCGGACAGTAGCTTCAAACTCTAAACCTATTTGAGCTTTGTGCATCTATGAACAAAAAGGATAAAGTCCAGTACTTGCGTCATGAATTCAAGATTAATCGTGCCTAAATTAGGTCTTTTTGAAATAATCATGACTCATCACTATAATGCCAGCAACGCTCTAGCCATTCTAATAATTCGTGACGAGAAGCAAGAAGTTGCATAACTGTACTACGAATTAGAATTACTTCGAGCAAATTGTTCACTTGCACCCGTAAAGAACCATCGGGGGGACAAGAGCAATTAATTTTTAACTCCTGCAAACGGTGATAGATTCGCCAGCGATCGCTCAAAGGAATCTGCAAAATATGATTTGTCATTTGTCATTTGTCATTTGTCCTTTGTCATTTGTCAGTTGTCCTTTGTCCTTTGTCATTTGCTAATGACCAATACTTCGACTACGCTCAGTACAAGTGACCAATGACTAATGACTCTTAACGCCTAAAGTTTGCAGTTGTTTTTCGAGTTCTTCAATGCGCGAGAGCAAAGAACGAATCACGGTTGCTTCCACATCGGGTAGCTTTCCATGTTCTAAAGGAGAAAGGCTGGCGCTTTCGTTGCGAGAAATAATTCTGCCGGGAACTCCCACAACAGTGCGATCGCTGGGGACATTCTGCAAGACAACGGAACCTGCGCCAATACGGACGCGATCGCCAATTTGCAGATTACCCAAAACTTTCGCACCCGCCCCAATCACTGCATTTTTGCCGACTGTGGGATGACGCTTACCAGTTTCTTTACCAGCTCCGCCAAGGGTGACGCCCTGATAAATCAGTGTATAGTCGCCCACGATCGCAGTTTCGCCAATGACTACTCCCATTCCGTGGTCGATAAACACGCCCTCACCAATCTCTGCACCTGGGTGAATTTCAATACCTGTCAAAAATCGCCCCAAATGAGAAATTAAACGGGGGATAAAACCGACTCCTCGACAATGTAACCAGTGAGCAAGACGATGCAAACATAGCGCGTGCAATCCAGGGTAGCAAAACACCACTTCTAGCCAATTACGTGCTGCGGGATCGCGCTCAAAAATAATGCGAAAATCACTCAATAATGGCTCAAAAAAAACGCCAGAGAGAAGATTTTTCAGCATGGATGTACGGGCAGAATCCTGCGTTTTGGTACTTGGGGGATTGCTAATACTGTCTAAAGACTGTTGCATCGGTAATGTCTATCTGGTAAAAAAGTCATCTGCTATTTTTATGCTTATATCAGGTGACATCCAACTCGATATAAAACCCAATGCTGATTGGATTTATTGGATTGATTGAGGTTGTACTCAAACGCCGAAACCCCGACTCCAGATAAACTGAAAATTTATCTTGGGGTAGGGGCACTAGTATTTAATGATGGGGGTACTAGTATTTTTGGGGCAGGGGTTAAGAATTTATGTTCGCGCTACAAGAAACTTTACCCGTAAGCATTTGCTAAGATTTTATCAAAATATTTTGCAATATATTAAGCTGTACTCAGATGCACTCAAATATGAATTTGGTAAGGCTATAAATCTATTTTCTGTATATCCTATTACTATTAGTATCTTATTATTTGGATAGGCGAAAGACAGGTTTCTTTATTTTCTTTTAGGATTTGCTGTCTGTATGTATGTATACGTTTCAAAATATAGTTATCGCTCATCACGACTGTTTTCTTATTATATAGATGTGTGGGAATAGCGATCGCAAAATCTTAAAACAGCAGAATAGGTAAATGTTCTCATAGCAATTAAACTTATTGCATGAATCAATGAGCTTTCACCCTAAATCCCTCTCCCAAGCTTGGGAGAGGGACTTTGAATTTGTCTCCCTTTCTCCCAATTTTGAGAGAAGGGGTTGGGGGATGAGGGCTAGTTTTGTATTCGTGCAAGAGTCTATTAAATAATTACTGATTCCTGTCTGCCAAGACAGGTATATTACACTACACACAAAAGCTGTAGAAACTTGTTAATGGAGTTCAAAGACTCATTAATGGAGTTCAAAGCCTCTTTAATGAGTATCAAAGACTCTTTAATGGAGTTCAAAGCCTCTTTAATGGAGTTCAAAGCCTCTTTAATGAGTATCAAAGACTCTTTAATGGAGTTTAAAGACTCATTAATGAGTATCAAAGCCTCATTAATGGAGTTCAAAGCCTCTTTAATGAGTATCAAAGCCTCTTTAATGGAGTTCAAAGACTCATTAATGAGTATCAACGACTCAAGAACCAGATACAGCTTTAGCTGGTCTACCTTTGATAGCTTTAAAGCGTTCGCCCAACTGTTCAGCGACAGTTTTTAAGCCTGGAGTCTTTTTTGATGCAGTCTTCACGTAATCATAAACAGTCAAACTGCTAGTCATAGCTTCACTACCGACAGCCATTAGGGTATCATCTACTTGTTCGGTGAGTTGCTGCATTGAGGTTAAAAGTTCGGTAAGCGCAGCAGCTAATTGATAATCTTGAACCAGTTCCTCAACGTCAAAAGTGGCTGGAAGAATTTCGCGGTTAGACTGAGCAGCAGTGATGCTATTGTTTACAAAAGCTAGGCTTTTATCGCCCATTTTTACTAACTTACGCCGTTCTTCAGTGCTGAGAGTAATTAGAAAGGGCATCTTTCTTTGGACTGTCTGTAGCGCGGCTTTAATTTCTTGGATATCTTCTGGCGAAAGGGAGGCTGCAATATTCTGATAAGCCATTATATATTTACCTTGGGAGTTCTAATGGTGAAGTAGCAATAGTTGCTAAGTATAGAATTCCCATTGGTGGATGCGATCGCACATCATAACCTATTTATTTATCTGTTTTAGCGCCGATGCTGAGGGATACTGACCAGATGCAATCAAAGCTTGTCGTTCTACAATCCTTTCATCGCCGTTAAAATCTAGGATGCGTGCGGTAACTTCACCGATATCTGTTTGATGGTAAATCACAGCCTCATCTAGTCGAAAATGAGCGCCCCAAAAGTCTCTGCGTGGGTTAAAAAATCGGACAAGTTCGCCAGTTTGCCAATTAATTGACCCCAAATCCGTCCCTTTTTGCAGGTTACAGAAAATACAGGCATAGCAGAGATTATCTGCTGTTGTAGCACCGCCGTGTTTGATGTCGATTATATGGTCAACTTGACAACCCGACGATCTATCTTCTTCAGAAACGAGACAATACTCGCAAATATGCTCGGCGCGATCGCTAACTAAACGCCGCAATTCTGCATTAATATATGGACGAGACACTTTGAATACTTACTCCGCGCTGATGTACTGACGAGCTTTTGCTTTTGCTAGTAGCATAATATGCTCTAGCGTGAGGAAATGATCTAACTCTCGCTGGTCACTTCCTGTAAGCCCTTCAGTTTTTGCGCGGTAAACAAGATCCTCTAAACGGTCTTTGGCTGCATCCGAGAGTTTGAAATCGATAACACTTTGGGGAGTGGTTCCAGCAGCAATAAACTCTATAATTTCATCGTAGACTTTGGCTGTATTTACAGATGTAGTCATGAGATTACCTATTTTTATTTAATTTTACTAATTTACATGGGATAAGCAGAAAGCCCTCATGTAGAGACGCGATTTATCGCGTCTGAAAAACTGGCACGTTAGACGCGATAAATCGCCGTCTCTACAAGAATATTCTCGTCAATTATTGCTTAATTGTGCCAACTTCTTCTGAGCAAATTCCCGCACTTGCTTATCTGGGTCATTTTGTGTGCGATCGCGCAACAGTGGTAAAGTCTGGGGATGCTGAGGAAATTGCTTGATAATTATCTCAAGCGCAATATGCCGAGGATTGGTTTGCCAAGTTGTCATACGCTTGAAAGGATCATTAATAGAGCGACTAAACAAGAATTCAAACATCCAAGCCTCATCTTTCCACCCCCAAGCCAATTGCTTTAATGCTACCCGTCGCACAGACCAATCATAATCAAGTTGAGCGCAGTTTTTGAGAAAAAGTAAGGTTTCGGGGTCAGTTTTCCAACCTTTAGCTAATGCTTGAACTGCTCCAAATCGTACAGCAGGATTAAAGGACATAGAGCAGGCTTTGAGCCACAGCAAAGTTTCGTGGTCGTCTTTCCACTCCCTGGCAACCTCTTGCACTGCTGTACTTTGTATATCCCAATCTCCATAGGTATGAGAAAGTTCTTTTAGCCACGGTAAAGTTTCAGGGTCATCTTTCCAAGTAGTTGTAATTGCTGTAACAGCTTGAGTACGAATTTCCCGAATTAGATCAAATTTATTACCTGAAGCCCGAGAATTATCTTCATATCCATATCCGAATAAATCCTTTAGCGAATTGTGTAATTTATTAGCTGTTGACACAATCGCCGAGCGATTTCTCACCTCTACAAGACACTTAGCCGCTAAAAAGAGATTGACAAACTTTTCCGCTTCGCCATCTTGCGCCATTAAATAATCAATAATCTCCCCAACAAATCTTGGCTCAATCATCCCCGCAATTAGCAGCAAGACTTCATGCCAACTTTCATCTTGCCAGTGTTTACCAAAAACTTCATTCTTCAGTTCCTCAATAGTCAGCGTTTGCGTTTCTTTAAACTGCCAGACAAACTCCCAAGCACAGAAATATTCTAAAAAAGTCCGATGCACAAAAGCATAATAATCCGCACCCAGGAAACATAACATAAAGTTGCGAGTCCGCAGTTGATTAATCATCACCCGCGCAGCTTCTCTAGGTTTATCAAATTCTATGGTTTTGAGATAATCAGTCAGAACTTTGACTAAATCATTTTCATTAATCAAATTCCCTGCCAAACCTTTCTCACCAGTTTGCATAAAATAAGCAACCTGACGCAGCATCGCTTGCTTATCTTTATAATCAATCGTCTTCGGATCTAACCTCTTATCTTCTGTCAAAGCGCGTTCTACATCCCATTGATGCAGCAACACCCGCGATGCTTGATCGTAAAGTGTAGCTCTATCTCTTGGTAGCTCTTGATTCCGATTAAGAATTGCCATCATCGTCAACAGCAGAGGATTTCCCGCCAATTCTGCAATAGATTTGGAAGCTGCAATTCCTCTTTGCAGCCGTTCCCGTTTTCTCACTTTATCTACTGCATCGGTAAAAGTTAACTCATGCCAACGGTTGATAAAATCCTGAATTTGTTCTGAGTCTAAATCTTGTAAGATAAAGTGGCGAAACTCAGCATTAAGCAATCGTTGCGGTTTATAGCCAATAATCCGAGAAGTGACAATTACCTGCACATCAGGATAGTCATTAGTAAAGCGATGAATATCAGTAATTACATCCTCTCGCTTACCAGGGTCAAATACCTCATCCAAACCATCAAACATCACTAAGGCATTACCAGCTTTTAATTGTTTATCTAATTCAAGCTGATTGAGATGATGAACAGCACCACTACATTGATGAAAAAATTCTAGAAAATTATTGCACTCTTTATCTTCCCGTCGCCGCATATAAGTGCGTAACTCAATTAGCAACGGAATTGGTAATGAGATAACATTATCCAGTGGAGACTCAGCCCAATTCAAAGCCAGAAATTGCAACAATGTAGACTTACCTGAACCAGGATCGCCCAAAATCACAGTATATTTATAATCTTGCTTTTTATTGACAACATCTAAAACTGAACGGATCGGCTGTTCAAAATAAACCCGTTTGTGGCGTTCTAATTCTTCTAATTCCACTTCAGCTTCTACTTGGTCAGTTTCTCGCAGCCGTCTAAGATGTTCTTTAGGCAGTTCGTGAACTTGTGGTAAAACTTGATGAGCTTCCCGGACATTTTGAGCAGTAAAAATCCGCCATAATTTAAGCTCGTTATAAGCATAGCCGCTAGTATCTAAGCTATCTAACTTGAGATTGCCATAGCTTTCGCGGATTCCTTCTTGATATTTAACTAAATTAAATGCGGTAATTTTCTGAGCATTGCCTTCTAAGATGTCTTTGATTTTATCCAAGTTTTGGGAATCCAGAACATCTCTGAGTTCAGGAATACCTTGAATAATCTCTTTAACCTTTTGCAGATATTTCTTAGCAATCCGCTTCCAGTTAAAATCATCTGGTAAGGGATTGGAGATATTAATTTTATCCCAAATTTCTTGTAATCTATTAGTGTCTATAGCTGGATTATTATCTTTAAAGGCGTTTCCCAAAATTTCTTTGACTTCTTGATTTTTGAGAAATTGCTTTATCGGCTGCGTATACTTTTTGATTTCATCTTCAGAAAGTTCTCCACCTTTTAAATCTTCCTGCACAAGTTGTAAAAATTCTTTTAAAGCTTTACCAGCAGCGATTTCTATGTCTTCCTTCTTAAGTTTCTCTAAAATATTGCCAGGGATGCCTTTTAATAAATCTTTAGCCCAATCTTTAGCAGCATCCTTGGCTAAGTCTTCCAGAATGGGTTTAAAAATCAACCCCGCGGCCTGAGTTACACCCCAAATAGCTAACCAGTCCAGCATAATACTCGCTTCTGTTGAGATTTTGATTACGAGTATATCCACTAGCTGGAGTAATAGACCTCTTGCAAAAGTCCCAAATACGTGGGACAAGTAGGTTAGAGTTGGGTAGCATTGATGACATACGAACAAGTAAAAATCTTAAAGCCAGAAGACTTTAAACGCTTGTGTGGTGTACGAC